>CACWVN010000046.1 GCA_902764285.1 uncultured Eubacteriales bacterium | reverse complement strand
CGCCGGTGCGGGGCTCCTCGTACGCCCAGCTGTGGCCGTCCATGACGGGCGGCTCGCAGAGCCCGTCGACGACCGTGCGCCCGGAGGCGTCCATCACGCCCCAGGTGCCGTCGTCGTACTGCAATATGGCGTAATCCGGCCCGAAGCCCCGCACGAACCAGGCGTCGACGCTGAACAGCGGCTGCCGGTCGGCGCCGTAGACGTCGGTGTGGAAGGGCGGGTTGAAGCCGAAGTCCGCCGAGCCGTATGTCAGCAGGTAGATGTATTTCTCGTCGGCGTCGAAGCTGACGTTCGGGCCCAGCGTCTTCCATTCCTCGCCGGTCGCCAGGTCATAGATGTGCTGGTCGCCGAAATCGTTCCAGCACTCCGCCAGGCCCACGCCGGGGCAGATCTCGACCACCTGCCACTCGCAAGGCACGGCGACGGTTCCGTCCCGGCGCACGACGCCCTTTGTCTCCCCGCCGGAGGCATCCAGCCGGTGCAGCACGGCGCAGCCGCCTTCCCCGAAGGGCTCGATGCCGTCGTACTCCGCGGGCAGAAGGACGTTCCCCGCCGAATCCATCAGCCCGGCCCTGCCGTCCTCGGCGAACACCCGCACGCCGCCCTGGTCGGCGTAGAGCAACCGTTCGGGCGCGGCCTCCGCCGATGCGGCGAACGCCGAAAGCGCCAGCAGCAGGGCCAGCGCGCAAAGCATGATGCGCTTCATGGCATATCTCCCCTTTCCCCCGTTGGACGCGATTTGAGAGGATTTGGTTCCCTGAACGCGCGAAGCCGCCCCGCGCATCTCAACGCGCGGGCCGGCTTCGTCTTGCGTAAAGTCGATCGGTTTATCAGGCCTCGGAGAACATGTCCTTGCCCACGCCGCAGAGCGGGCACTCGAAATCATCGGGGAGATCGGCAAACTTGGTGCCGGGGGCGATGCCGTTCTCGGGGCTGCCCAGATCCTCGTCGTATTCCCAGCCGCAGGCGTCGCAAACGAACTTTGCCATAATGTCTACCTCCACTCATTCAATATTGGGTGCGGTTCCATTATACAACATTTTCCGGCGGATGGGAAGAGGGAAAACAGAATTGGGAGTGAGAAATGAGGAGTACAGGTTACCCGCAGGCGCGAAGCCAAAATGGGCGCTCGCTCCCCCTCCAAACCCGTCTATCTTTCCTCGCGGAAATAGTGCAACCCCAGGCTCTCCGGCGGCTGGTCCTCCTTCTTGCGGCGCAGACTGGTCAGGATCAGCACCACCACGGTGACCAGGTAGGGCAGCATCTTGAAGATCTCCTGCATGCTGCGGCCCAGGCCGGGGATGTACAGGTACAGGATGTACAGCGCGCCGAACAGCAGCGCGCCCCACAGCGCGTTCAGCGGGCGCCAGCGGGCGAAGATGACCAGCGCCACGGCCAGCCAGCCGCGGTCGCCGAAGCCGTTGTTGGTCCAGGTGCCGCCGGAATACTCCATCACGAAGTACAGCCCGCCCAAGCCGCAGATGGCGCCGCCGATGACGGTGGCCAGGTACTTGTACAGCGACACGTTGATGCCGGCCGCGTCGGCGGTGGCGGGGCTTTCGCCCACGGCCCGCAGGCACAGCCCCTGGCGGGTGCGGTTCAGGTACCAGGAAAGATACACGGACAGCACCACGACGAAATACGTCAAAAAGCCGTAGCTGAACAGCACGTCGCCCACCACCGGGATATCGCTGAGCAGCGGCACCTTCAGCCGGAAGGCGCTGGCGGTTGTGGCCACGGAAATCTGGCCCACGCCGCCGGACAGCTTCGACAGCGACCCGCCGAAGAAATTGCCCACGCCCACGCCGAAGGTGGTCAGCGCCAGGCCGGAGACGTTCTGGTTGGCGCGGAGGGTGATGGTCAGCACGCTGTAGATCAGCCCGCCCAGCGCGCCCGCCAGCAGCGCCGCCAGCAGCGCCAGCACGAAGCCCACGGAGGCGTTCGGCACGGCGACGCCCTTTTCGTACAGGAACGCCGCGGCCAGACCCGCGATGCCGCCCATGTACATCATGCCGGGCACGCCCAGGTTCAGGTTGCCGGATTTTTCCGTCAGGATTTCGCCGTTGGCGCCGTACAGGATGCACACGCCCTGGCCGATGGCCTTCTGGATGAAGATGATGATCGCGCCCATGGCTCAATCCTCCTTACGGCGGCGAAATTCCACCTTGTAGTTGATGAAGAACTCGCAGCCCAGCACAAAGAACAGTATGATGCCGGTGATGATCTCGCTGGCGTTTTCGTTCAGGTTGAACTGGCTGGCGATCTGCAGCGCGCCCTTGCCCATGAACGTCAGCAGGAACGCCACCGCCATCATCGTAAACGTGTTCAGCTTGGACAGCCACGCCACCACGATGGCCGTGAACCCGCGCCCGCCGGCCAGCGCTTCGGAGATGGTGTGGCTGGTGCTGCTGACCAGCAGGAAGCCCGCCAGCCCGCACAGCCCGCCGGAGATGGCCATCGTGCGGATGATGACCTTCTTCACGCTGATGCCGGCGTAGCGCGCGGTGTTCACGCTCTGGCCCACATAGGCGATCTCATAGCCCTGCTTGGAATAGCGCAGGTAGACGTACATGAACGCCGCGATGGCCACCACGATCACCAGGCTCCAGCCGTACTTGAGCCCGAACAGCGCCGGCATCCAGCCCGCCTGGGTGTCGGGATGGATCAGGCCCACCGTGTTGGAACCGGCGGGATTCTCCCAGAACACCACGCAGAACAGCACCAGCTGGGTGGCGATGTAGTTCATCATCAGCGTAAACAGCGTTTCGTTGGTGTTCCAGCCGGCCTTGAACAGCGCGGGGATTACGCCCCAGATCACGCCGGCCAGCACCGAGGCCAGCGCCATGGCGATCAACAGCAGCCAGCCGGGCAGCGCGCCGCCCAGGTAGATCATCACCGCGGCGGTGGCGGTGGCGCCCACCAGCACCTGGCCCTCGCCGCCCACGTTCCAGAAGCGCATCTTGAACGCCGGCGTGATGGCCACGGCCACCAGCAGCAGCGCCACCGCGTCGCGCAGCGTCACCCACAGGCGGCGGTTGCTGCCCACCGCGCCGTCGATGATGCTGGCGTAAACCTGCACCGGGTTCAGCCCCGTCAGCGCCACGATCACGCCCGCGCATACCACCAGCGCCAGCGCGACGGCCGCCAGGCGGATCAGCGCCGCCTTCAGGAACGAGCATTCCTGCCGCTTGGTGATGTGCATCAGCGGCTCACGCGCGCCGTGAATCTGCTTTGCCATCGCCGGGCCTCCTCTCTGTATGGGTCATCAGCAGGCCGACCTGCTCCTTGGTGGCGGTCCGGGCGTCCACCACGCCGGTCACCCGGCCGTCGCACAGCACCAGGATCCGGTCGCACAGCGCCAGCAGCACGTCCAGGTCCTCGCCCACGCACAGCACGGCCACGCCGCGCTTCTTCTGTTCGTTCAGCAGCCGGTAGATGGTGTAGGAGGAATTGATGTCCAGCCCGCGCACGGGATACGCCACCATCAGCACGGCCGGCGCGCTGGAGATCTCGCGGCCCACCAGCACCTTCTGCACGTTGCCGCCGGACAGCTTGCCCACCGGCGTGCTCACGCCCGGCGTGGCCACCTCCAGTTCGCTGATGATGTGCTCGGCCAGCGTCCTGGGCGAACGGCGGTCGGCCCAGAAGAAGCCGCCCTTCCGGTAGCTGCGGATCATCATGTTGTCGACCATGTCCATCGGCCCCACCAGGCCCATGCCCAGCCGGTCCTCCGGCACGAAGGACAGCTTGATGCCCAGCCGGCTGATCTCCACGGCGCTCAGGCCGGAAATCTCCCGCATGGGCTGGCCCGGCGGATAATAGTCGATCTCGCCGGATTCCTTCGGTGTCAGCCCCGCGATGGCCTCCAGCAGCTCGCGCTGGCCGCTGCCCGCCACGCCCGCGATGCCCAGGATCTCGCCGCCCATGGCGGTGAAGCTGGCGTGGTTCAGGGTGATGACGCCGTCCTTGTTCACGCAGGTGATGTCCTTCACCACCAGGCGCGTTTCGGGGTTCACGGGGTCGGGCCGGTCGATGTTCAGCTCCACCTTCTTGCCCACCATCATCTCCGTCAGCAGCGCCACGGTGGCGTCGGCGGTCTCCACGGTGCCGACGTAGCGGCCCTTGTGCAGCACGGCCACGCGGTCGGACAGCGCCAGCACCTCGTTCAGCTTGTGGGTGATGATGATGATGGCGTTGCCGTCGTCGCGCATGTTGCGCAGCACGGCGAACAGCCGGTCCGTCTCCTGGGGCGTCAGCACGGCGGTGGGCTCGTCCAGGATCAGTATGTTCGCGCCGCGGTAGAGCATCTTCACGATCTCCACGGTCTGCTTTTCCGAGACGGACATCTCGTAGATCTTCTTGAACGGATCGATGTCGAAGCCGTACTTGTGGGCCAGCTTGCTGATGCGCGTGGCCACGGCGGTGATGTCCAGCCGCGTGGGCCCGGACAGCCCCAGCACGATGTTCTCCGCCGCGGTGAGCACGTCCACCAGCTTGAAGTGCTGGTGGATCATGCCGATGCCCAGCGGGAAGGCGTCCTTGGGCGAGCGGATCGTCACCTCTTCCCCGTTCACGAAGATCTGCCCCTCGTCGGGATAGTAGATGCCGGAGATCATGTTCATCAGCGTGGTCTTGCCGCTGCCGTTCTCGCCCAGTATGGCCAGGATCTCGCCGTTGCGCACGGAGAGGTTGATCTGGTCGTTGGCGACCACCTTGCCGAAGCGCTTGGAGATGTTCCGAAGCTCGATGGCGTTCACGTCCTTCACCCTGCCACCCCCATCTTTGGTGTGTATAGGTCCATTATATCACGCTTGCGGGGCTTTGACATTCAGTTGATAAGAATTTACGGTTATATTTGTCGGGAAAGGACGAAAAAACACGACCGCCGGCCAAACCGGCGGTCGTGTTTTGCAGGAGTGAGAGAGTGAGAAGTGAGGCGTGAGGAGTATAAGATGGCCTGTCTGCCGGCGGGTAACTTCATCTCAACTCTTAACTCTTCACGCTCCACTCTTCCCCTATGCCCGGACTCGCCGGGCAGCCTTACCGGGCGTTTCTGCCCAGCTGGAACGCCTTCTTGTTCAGCTCCAGGAACTTCGGCGGGACGGTCTCTTCGATGGCCTTCAACCAGGCCTCCTCGGGGATGTCCATCTGTTTGGACAGCACGCCGATCAGCACCACGTTCACGGCCTTCGCGCTGCCGGCCTGCTCGGCCAGCGCCAGCGCGTCCACGGCGACCACGTCGGCCATGGCGGACAGCTTTTCCACGATGCCCTCGGGATACGCCGCCGCGCCGGTGATGACGGGCATCGGCCAGGTCTTTTGCGTGTTGGTCAGCAGCTTGCCGCCTTTTTTCAGATAGCTGATCCAGCGGGCGGATTCCAGGATCTCGAAGGAGAGGATGTAGTCGGCCTCGCCCTGGTCCACGATGGGCGAATACACCTTGTCGCCGTAGCGCACGTAGGTGACGACGCTGCCGCCGCGCTGGGACATGCCGTGCACCTCGCTGAGCTTCACGTCATAGCCCCGGGCGATCAGCACATTGCCCAGCAGCTTCGAAGCCAGCAGCGTGCCCTGGCCGCCGACGCCGACGATCATGATGGAAGTGGTGTTCATGTTACCGCACCTCCTTGTGTTCAAAGGCTCCAAACTTGCACATCTGCTCGCACAGGCCGCAGCCCACGCACAGCGTGGCGTCGATGGACGCCTTGCCGTTCGCGAAGCGGATGGCCGGGCAGCCGATCTTCATGCAGCTGCGGCAGCCGCGGCACTTGTCCGGGTCGATGGACAGCGGCGGGTTGTGCTTGACGTACTTCAGCAGCGCGCAGGGCCGGCGCACGATGATGACGCTGGGCGCTTCGGCAGCCAGCTCTTCCTTCAGCGCGGCCTCGGTGGCGGCCATGTCCTGCGGGTCCACCACGCGCACGCGCTGGATGCCCGCCGCGCGGCAGATGTCCTCGATCCGGATGGGATAGGTCGGCTCGTTCTGCAGCGTCAGCCCGGTGGTGGGGTTCTGCTGGTGGCCGGTCATGCCGGTGATGGCGTTGTCCAGCACCAGCACGGTGGCGATGGATTTATTGTAGGCCAGGTTCACCACACCGGTGATGCCGGAGTGCATGAACGTGCTGTCGCCGATGACGGCCACGGTGCGCCCGGCGGCCTCGGCGCCCAGCATCTTCGTAAAGCCGTGGGTCATGCCGATGGACGCGCCCATGCACAGCACGGAATCCACCGCGTTCAGCGGCGCGCCGCTGCCCAGCGTGTAGCAGCCGATGTCGCCCAGCACCGTCAGCTTCAGTTTGCTGAGCACGGTGTACAGCCCGCGATGGGGACAGCCGGGGCACATCACCGGCGGGCGGCCGGGCACGGCCTCGCCGTAGCCGTCGAAGGCCGGCAGCGCGGCGCCCATGGCCCTGCGGATCTTGTTCTGGGACAGCTCGCCCAGCAGGCCGAAGATATCCTTGCCGGCGTCCACGCGGATGCCGTTGGCCCGCAGGTGGTTCTCGATCACGCCGTCCAGCTCCTCGACGACCACCAGCTTTTTGACCTTGTCGGCGAAATCGCGGATCTTCTGGACGGGCAGCGGGTTCACCAGGCCCAGCTTCAATACGCTGGCGTCCGGGAACGCCTCCTTCACGTACAGGTAGCAGGTGCCGGAGGTGACGAAGCCGATTTCCGTATCGCCCATCTCCGCGCGGTTCAGCGGGGTGGTCTCGGCGAAGGCGCGCAGGGCGTCCATCCGCTTTTCCACCTCGATGTGGCGCAGCACGGCGTTCGCCGGCGCGGCCACGTACTTGCGCGGGTTGCGCTCATAGGCCTTCAGGGCCTTTTCATCGCGCTCGTGCAGCTCCACCAGGTTCTGGGAATGGGCCACGCGGGTGCAGGTGCGCAGCACGGCGGGCGTATCGAAGGTCTCGGAGATCTCGTAGGCGGCGGCCACGAAATCGCGGCACTCGGTGGAATCCGAGGGCTCCAGCATCGGCAGCTTCGCCGCGACGGCGTAATGGCGGGAATCCTGCTCGTTCTGGCTGGAATGCATGCCGGGATCGTCGGCCACGCAGATCACCAGGCCCGCGTTCACGCCGGTATAGGACGCGGTGAAGATCGGGTCGGCGGCCACGTTGAAGCCCACGTGCTTCATCGCGCAGAAGCTGCGCGCGCCGGCCAGGCTGGCGCCCACGGCGGATTCCGCGGCCACCTTCTCGTTCGGCGCCCACTCGGCGTAGATCTCATCGTACAGGGCGGCCTGTTCCGTGATCTCGGTGGAAGGCGTGCCCGGATAGGACGACACAAACCGGCAGCCCGCTTCGTACAGTCCGCGCGCCACCGCCTGGTTGCCCAGCATCAGTTTCTTCATGGCCATTCTTCCTTTCGGGGTTGGGAATCGTATAAACCCATGGCCCTTATCATATCACAAAGCCCCCCGCCGCGCAAGCGCGGAGAGGGGCCGCAGGTTAAGATTTGGCGATGTCCGGCGAATCGTTTATTCGGGGAAATACCGGGCTGCGACCTTCAGCGCCGCCTTTACCGAGCCCAGGTCCAGGGGCTTCAAGTCCCAGGCCACGTTGGCGTCGCCGCGCCGCCGCTGGGTTTTCAAAAGCGGGTTCTTCGCCAGCGTACATTCCAGCCAGCCGTTGCGCCCGCCCACGAAGGGCATCCGGAACTCGCTGCCGTCGGCGCGGGTGATGACGTATTCCACGCCCACCTCGGCCTTCTTGCCGAAGCCGAAGATGCCGCCCATGCCCTCGGGCTTGACGTCGACCTGCTCCACGCGGTATTGCAGCGCGTCGTAGCGCTCCAGCGCGAAATCCTCGTCGCTGCCGAAGCTGGGCGAGATGATCAGACACTGCTTTTCCCCGTCGCGGCAGACGGCCGCATAGCCGCCGTTCATCGTCTGCGCGAACAGCATGCGCTCGGGCGCGAAGCCCTCCCGGGCCAGGCGCTGGGCAAAGGCCACGCGCTTGTCCTCCAGCTTCTTCAGGTTCGCCTTGCGCTGCCGTTCCTCGTGGGAATCGAATAAGGCCATGTTGTCGCCTCCCTGCATCTGCGGAAATTGATTATATTATAACACGGTTCCGCGCCGGTTGCAACTTCCCACCTTGCGCGGCGGGGCAAAATCCATTATAATAGGTACAAGCGCGCCGCGCACCTGAAAATCGGAGGAAAAGCCGTTGCTGCATTATTTTGATGAATTCCTGAACGACCCCAAGGGCATGCTGATCTTCTTCCTGCTGGCCTTCCCGGGGCGGATCCTGGCGCTGTCGCTGCACGAGTTTGCCCACGCATGGGTGGCGAACCGCTGCGGCGACCCCACCGCGAAGCAGCTGGGCCGGCTGACGGTGAACCCGCTGAAGCACCTGGACGTGATGGGCACGATCCTGATGCTGGTGGTGGGTTTCGGCTGGGCCAAGCCGGTGCCGGTGAACCCGCGCAATTACCGCGATTACCGCCGGGACGACTTGAAGGTCTCCGTGGCGGGCGTGACGATGAACCTGATCATGTTCTGCCTGAGCATGGTGCTGCTGACCGCCTTCGCGGCCTTCGCGCTCAGCCGCATCCCGCAGGGCGGCATGACCACCACGGATATCCCGGTATTCCGCATGAATTACTTCGGCACGGACGCGCTGATCTACACGGCGGAAAACATCTATATCCCCGTGGAACAGCTGATGCTGAACCTGCCCTACGCCGGGGAATACCTGGTGACGCCGGCGTTCGGATCGGTGGTAGGCTCCCTCTACCAGATGCTGGGCTATTTCGCCGTCACCAACCTGGTGCTGTGCGTGTTCAATCTGCTGCCGGTGCCGCCGCTGGACGGCTACCACGTGATGAACGACCTGGTGCTGCGCCGCCGCCAGCTGTTCGCCAACCCGCGCACCGCGCAGATCGCCAGCACGCTGCTGTTCGTGGCGGTGCTGTCCGGCTGGGTGGGCAAGGCGCTGGGCTGGGTGGATACCCAGGTGCTCACCGGCGCGGGCCGGCTGGCCATCGCCGCGCTGCGGGCATTGAAGCTGATCGCATAACCACGGAGGAAACCGCATGCCGTATATCGTATCCCTGAAACAGTTCGACGGCCCGCTGGACCTGCTTCTGACGCTGATCTCCAACGCGAAGATCGATATCCAGGATATCTTCGTCAGCCAGATCACCGAACAGTACCTGGAGACCATGGCGCTGGTGGACGAGCTGGACATGGATTCCGCCAGCGAATTTTTGCAGATGGCGGCCACGCTGCTGGAGATCAAGTCCAGGGCGATGCTGCCCAAGCCGCCCAAGCCGGAAGACCCGGACGAGCTGACGCCGGAGCAGGCGCTGATCAAGCAGCTGGAGGAATACCGCCAGTTCAAGGAGGTCTCCGCCCGCATGCACCAGCTGGAGGAGGAGGCGCGGGCGCTGCTGACCAAGCTACCCGAAGAATACCCGCTGCCGCCGCCGAACATCGAAATCACCGGGTTGACGCTGGAAAAGCTGATCAAGGCCTATCGCCGGGTGCTGGAACGGGCCGAGCGCGCCGAGGCCGCCGACCGCATGGCCAGCCGGGAGGTCCGCCGCGACACGTTCACCGTCTCCGGCTGCATGACGCGCATCGGGCGCATGGTGCGCAAGGGCGGTTGCCGGTTCTCCCAGCTGTTCGGCGAGGATTTCACCCGCCAGGAGGTCGTGACCATGTTCCTGGCGCTGCTGGAGATGATCAAGCTGAACCGGCTGGTGGTCAGCCAAAGGGCCGCCTATGAGGATATCTACCTGGAGAGCCGGTAAAACCTTTTTTTCCCGCGCCGGGAACATTTTCCGGGGCGGAGGCGTCAAAGCGGTGAAAAACAACCGCGAGGAGGAATGAAGCCATGCTGCGCAGGATACTTTCGCTGATGCTGGCCTTCGCGCTGCTGGCCGCGCTGGCGGCGACGGCATCTGCCGGTTCGGATTATTACAGCGCGCGCACGCCGCTGAACGGCGCTTCCCAGGCCAAGCGCAACAACATCAACCTGGCCGTGCAGGCCATCACCGGCGTTTACATCCCCTACGGCGGCAGCTTCTCCTTCAACGAAACGGTGGGGCCGCGCACCACTGAGCGGGGATTCATGGAATCGCCCAACGGCCGCGGCGCGATGGTCACCGGCGGCGGCGTGGCCCAGGCGGCCACCACGCTGTACCTGGCCCTTCTGAACGTGCGCGGCGACATCGCATTCGGACCGATCCAGACCTACGGCGACCGGTTCGCGGATAATTACGTGGAAGACGGCAGCCAGGCCGTCATCACCGATTACAACACCGGCACCGATCTGAGCTTCACCAATTACGCCGACGCCATGTCCATCGAAATGTGGGTCAGCGACGGCTACGTCTACTGCTCGATCACCGTGGGCACCGACGCCATCGCCGACACCGACAGCTGGTTCACCGGCCCGGCAGCGCCGGCCGCGCCCGCCGCGCCGGCGCGGCGGCTGATCGCCTCGGCCACCATCCACTGCGGCGACGAGGAAAACGTGCTGCACAACATCCAGCTGGCGTCGGACAGCCTGAACGACACCACGCTGCAGAGCGGCGACACCCTGTCCTTCAATGACATCGTGGGCCCGCGCTTCAAGAAGTACGGCTACAAGCGCGGCACCAACGGCCGCGGCGCGCGGATCGTGGGCGGCGGCGTGGCCCAGGTGGCCAGCGTCATGTGGCTGGCCGTAAAGGATATGGACGACGTCTCCATCGTGGAAAAGTCCACCTACGGCAAGCGCTACAACCAGCACTACGTGGCCAGCTCGTCCGACGCGATCCTGACCGATTATGATTCCGGCAGGGATTTCTCCTTCCGCTACACCGGCGCCGGCAGCATCACCGTCTATCTCAGCCTGGACGGCCAGGATCTGACCTGCGAGATCTACCGGAACGAATAGCGGAAGAATTGCCGTTCCCTTGTAGGGGCGGCCATGGGCCGCCCGCCCGGCGGTGCCGGGAACCAATTGCTGCCGCGCTTTCTGACCATCCGCCCCGGCCCATAGATTCAAGGCCGGGGCGGACGTGTCCGCGGCGATTGCTTTGGTAGACACCTCAAACCGTCCCTTCGGCCAATCACTCTCAACTCTCCACTATCTTAACTCTGTCCATCCCCCCCGTTAAATTTCGCGGACACCGGGCGCCGGGCTTTACTTTAGCGTGGTAATGTGATATTATTATTTCACAACCTATGAACGGAGGACAAACGATATGAAGCGTATTTTTGCCATGATGATGGTGCTGGTTCTGATGCTCGTGACCGCCGCCTTCGCCGAGGCCGACAGCGACCTGGCCTATGTGCAGGCGAACGGCAAGCTGGTGGTGGGCATCACCGATTTCGAGCCCATGGATTACAAGGATGAAAACGGCGAATGGATCGGCTTTGACGCCGACCTGGCCAAGGCCTTTGCCGCCAGCCTGGGCGTCGAGGTCGAGTTCGTGGAGATCGACTGGGACAACAAGATCATGGAGCTGGACAACAAGTCCATCGACGTGGTGTGGAACGGCATGACCCTGACCGAGGACGTGCAGGCCGCGATGGAATGCTCCAACGCCTACGCCAACAACGCCCAGGTGGTCATCGTGAAGGCGGACGTCGCCGACCAGTACCAGACGGTCGAAAGCGTCGCCGAGCTGACCTTCGCCGTGGAGAACGGCTCCGCCGGCGAAGAAGTCATCGACGGACTGGGCTTCGCCAACAAGACCGAAGTGGCCACCCAGGCGGACGCGCTGATGGAAGTGGCGGCGGGCACCTCTGACGCGGCGGTCATCGACAGCCTGATGGCGGCGGCTATGGTGGGCGAAGGCACCGGCTATCCGGACCTGACCTACACCGTGGGTCTGAACAGCGAAGAATACGGCGCGGGCTTCCGCAAGGGCTCCGACCTGGCGGCGGCGCTGAACGACTTCATGGCCGCGGCCTATGCCGACGGCAGCATGATCCAGATCGCCGAGACCTACGGCATCCAGGCCGCGCTGATCGCCCAGTAACCAGATCGCAGAACATTCCCTCCGGAGGCCGTTGAAAACACGGCCTCCGGGCGTTTTGTCTGATCATAAAGCGAAGGTTGATAAGGCATGCAGTTATTCTTCGAACAATTCCCCATCGTCGTCCGGTCGCTGAACGTGGGCTTTCTTCAGACGCTGAAGCTGTTTTTCGTCACGCTGATCGGCGCGATCCCCCTGGGGCTGGTGATCGCCTTCGGCTCCATGTCCCGCGTGAAGCCCGTCAGCATCTTTTCCCGCGTGCTGGTGTGGATCATCCGCGGATCGCCGCTGATGATCCAGCTGCTGATTATCTTCTATTTCCCGGGCATCGTGCTGGGCAAGCCCATCTGGGGCGGCGGTGAGGCCGGGCGCTTCGCGGCGGCCTCGGCGGCGTTCATACTGAACTACGCCTGCTATTTCTCCGAGATCTACCGCGGCGGCATCCAGTCGGTGCCCGTCGGCCAGGAGGAAGCGGGTCTGGTGCTGGGCATGACGAAGGGGCAGATCTTCTTCCACGTGAAGCTGTCGCAGGTCATCAAGCGCATCGTGCCGCCGATGTCCAACGAGATCATCACGCTGGTGAAGGATACGTCGCTGGCGCGCATCATCGCGCTGCAGGAGATCATCTGGGCCGGCCAGGCCTTTATGAAGAGCAGCATGGGCATCTCCGGCGCCATCTGGCCGCTGTTCTTCACGGGCGTCTATTACCTGGCCTGCAACGGCCTTCTGACGCTGCTGTTCGGCTGGGTCGAGCGCAAGCTGAGCTATTACAAGGTGTAATGACATGTCGATACTTGAAGTGCAATCCCTGCAAAAGAGCTTCGGCGCCACCGAGGTGCTGAAGGACATCTCGTTCACGATGGAAAAGGGTGAGGTGCTGTCCATCATCGGTTCTTCCGGCAGCGGCAAGACCACGCTGCTGCGCTGCCTGAATTTCCTGGAGCGGCCCGACGGCGGCGCGATCCTGGTCAACGGCGAAACGCTGTTCGACGCCGACGATCCCGCCACCCAGCGGGAGCGCGAGGTGCGCATAAAGCGCCTGCGCTTCGGGCTGGTGTTCCAGTCGTTCAACCTGTTTCCCCAGTACACGGCGCTGAAAAACGTGACGCTGGCCGTGGAGATGCTGGCAAAGGAGCGCCCGGACTATCGGCAGAACCGGCGCGCCATCCAACAGGAGATCGAAGAGGAGGCCCGGACGCTGCTGGACCAGGTGGGGCTTTCCAACCGCGTGGGCAATTATCCGTGGCAGCTGTCCGGCGGCCAGCAGCAGCGCGTGGCCATCGCGCGGGCGCTGGCGCTGAAGCCGGAGATCCTGTGCTTCGACGAGCCCACCAGCGCCCTCGACCCGGAGCTGACCGGCGAGGTGCTGCGGGTCATCCGGAGCCTGAAATCCTCCGACCGCACGATGATCATCGTCACCCACGAGATCCCCTTCGCCCGGGACGTGTCCGATCAGGTCATCTTCATGGACGGCGGCGTGATCGTGGAACAGGGCAGCCCGGACGCCGTCATCAACCACCCGACGAACGAGCGCACCATCCAGTTCCTGAGCCGGCTGAACTGACGCGCGCTTCCCCGCCGGCGTGCCTTCGCATCCTTCGGCGCCCCGGCAAAATAAAGAGGCCTTCCGGACCGGGAATCCGGAAGGCCTCCGTTTGGGATCGGCTGCGGTCAGCGGCCGGCGCGCGCCTCCATCTCCTCCAGCTTGCGCTGGATGGCTTCGAAGGTCTTGGCGGAGATGTCGTGTTCCACCTTGCAGGCGTCCGCTTCGGCGGTGTCGTCATCCACGCCGATCAGCGACAGCACGCGTGTGAGCACCTTGTGCCGGTCGTAGATATGCTGGGCGATCGCCAGGCCGGAATCGGTCAGCGTGATGTAGTTGTCCTTGTCCATGACGATATATCCGCCTTCGCGCAGCTGCTTCATGGCCACGCTGACGGAGGGCTTGCTGACGGAAAGGCCGGCGGCGATGTCCACGGAACGCGCATAGCCCTTTTGCTCAATGAGCCGGAGGATCATTTCCAGATAATCCTCGGCCGACTTGTGGATCCTCATCGCGATTCCCTCCAAGGGCCCTGCGCGGGCCGTTTTCATTTCCTTTAATTTATTCTAACACATTCGTCCGTTTTTTTCAAGCCGTGCCGCCAGGAACGCAAAAATGCCCGGGACGGCGTCCCGGGCACGCGATGCCAAACCGGCGGTCAGTCCTTCTTCCCGCCAAAGAGACCCTTGACCTTGCTGATGAGGCCCTTGGCGCCGTCGACGATCTTCTCGTCCACGTCGGTCTTGTCCAGCGCAGCCTGGGCCTTGTCCTTCAGCCCCTTGGCGGCGTCGATGATCTTGTCATCCACGTCGGTCTTGTCCAGCAGTTCCTTCGCCTTGTCCTTCAGGCCCTTGGCGGCCTCGACGATCCGCTCGTCCACGTCGGTCTTGTCCAGCAGCTCCTGGGCCTTGCCCTTGATGCCCTTGGCGGCGTCGACGATCTTCTCGTCGATGTCGGTCTTGTCCAGCAGCTCCTGCACCTTGCCGGGCACATCCTTGACGGCCTCTTCGACCTTGTCCTGCACGGTCTCCGCGGCCTCGGCGACGGTCTGCTCCGCCTCGGTTTTCACTTCTTCAACGGCGTTGTTCAGTTCTTCGTTCATCTTTCCGCACTCCTTTCACCGCGGCGCGGTCCGCGCCGTACTGCCGTTATTATACAAAAGCAGTCCCGCCGCGTCAAGTCCGAACGCGCAAAACCCGGCAAAGATTGACAGGTGTATGCCATCCTTGGTATAATAATGACGACAATAACGCCCGGAAAGGGCGAACGAGAAGGAGGCTGCCGCAATGAAGCAACTGCACAGGGTTCTGATGCTGATCCTGATTGTCGCGCTGTGCCTTTCGGCGCTGCCGGCGCTGGCGGAGACCTACGTCTACGCCATCGGCGACGCCAACGTCCGCAGCGGCCCCGGCCTTTCCTACAGCCGGAAAACCGTCATGTATGAAGGCGACACCGCCACCTATCTGGGCGAATCCTCCGTGGACGACCGCGGCGTCACCTGGTACAGGGTCAAGTTCAACGGCAAGAAGGGCTGGGTCTCTTCCGTCTATACGAAGCTGAGCACGTCCGGCGGCGGCTCAGGCGGCTCCGGCGGTTCTTCCGCCTATGTGAAGGTCACCGGCGGCAACGCCAACGTCCGCAGCGGCCCCGGCCTGGGCTACAGCCAGCTGACCGTGATGCACAGCGGCGATACCGCCACCTACCTGGGCGAATCCTCCGTGGACGACCGCGGCGTCGCCTGGTACAAGGTAAAGTTCGACGGCGTGACGGGGTGGGTCTCCTCCAAGTACGCCACGCCGCACGGCGGTTCCTCCGGCGGATCTTCCGGCGGCTCCTCCGGGAGCTATGTGAAGGTCACCGGCGGCAACGCCAACGTCCGCAGCGGCCCCGGCCTGGGCTACGGCCAGCTGACCGTGATGCACAGCGGCGATACCGCCACCTATCTGGGCGAATCCTCCGTGGACGACCGCGGCGTCACCTGGTACAAGGTAAAGTTCGACGGCGTGAGCGGCTGGGTCTCCTCCAAATACGGCACGCTGCACGGCGGCTCTTCCGGCGGCTCGGGCAGCAAGGTGTACGCCACCGGCGATTTGAACATCCGCAGCGGCCCCGGTCTCAGCTTTGACCGGCTGGGCACGATGTTCGAAGGCGACAGCGCGGCCTACCTGGGCGACTGGTCCGTGGACAGCCGCGGCGTCACCTGGTACAAGGTCAAGTACGGCAGCCTCACCGGCTGGGTTTCCTCCGTCTACGCGTCGCTGTACTGAGGACACGTCAAACCAAAGGCCCCTCCCGTCCGGGAGAGGCCTTTGGTTTTTCGGAAATGAAAAAGCGCGTTTCTTCAAGGTCCGTTTCAGGATTCCCCGCTATACTGTGACCATCGACAGGACAGAGCCCGTCGTTGACATAAACGATTTCTTCATCTTCCTTTCTTTTTTACTGTTCCCCGGCCGGGCGGTCTCAGGCGCCGCACGCGGCCGGGGACAGACTATTTTGGCGCGTATCAGGGCCGGCACTTGCCGCAGGGGATCCATCCGGCGTGCAGCAGTTCTCCGCGTTCGCAAACCTGTTCTTCGCGGTTGCGCCGGGAAACCCTGCGGGCGTCCCTGCAATCGGGCAGGTGGAATTTCCCCGTCCGCGCGTTGAGGATGTAGGTTCTCGGCCCCGCCGCCGTGCCGCCGGACCGCCAGTCGTCGGCCAGCGTGGTATAGCCGGTGGCATAGTCGATGGCCACGCCGGGCTGGATGTTCGGGCA
>CACWVN010000045.1 GCA_902764285.1 uncultured Eubacteriales bacterium | reverse complement strand
GCAAAGGCGTATAATTGATGTATATTTATAAAATCTCTGTGGAGGCGGACATGAAGAAGGTATTCATCGACGGCAGCGCGGGCACCACCGGCCTGCGCATCCGCGAGCGGCTGGCCGCCCGGCGGGAGCTGGAACTGATCGCCCTGCCGGAGGAACTGCGCAAGGATCCCGCCGCCCGGCGGGACGCGCTGAACGCGGCGGACGTCGCCTTCCTGTGCCTGCCGGACGCCGCGGCCGTGGAAGCCGCGGACATGGTGCAGAACCCGGATACCGCCGTCATCGACACCTCCACCGCCCACCGGGTCAGCCCGGGCTGGGTCTACGGATTCGCGGAACTGGCGGGCCAGCGGGCGCGCATCGCCGCATCGAAGCGCGTCGCCAACCCCGGCTGCCATGCCAGCGGATTCATCGCGCTCGTCGCGCCGCTGGTGCAGGCCGGGCTGCTGGGCGCGGACGCGCGGCTGAGCTGCTTTTCCCTGACGGGCTACTCCGGCGGCGGCAAGAAGATGATCGCCGAATACGAATCCGGGGATCGCGACAGCTTGCTGGACGCCCCGCGCCAGTACGGCCTGGGCCAGGCGCACAAGCACCTGCCGGAGATGAAGGCGCTGTGCGGGCTGGAGCATTCGCCGGTCTTCTGCCCCATCGTGGCGGATTATTACAGCGGCATGGAGGTCACCGTCCCGCTGTTCGCCGCGCAGCTGAACGGCGGCGCCGACGACGTCCGAGCCGTCTACCGGCGCTGCTACGCCGGGCCGGTGGTGCGCTATGCCGACGCCGCGGACGAATCGGGCCTGCTGTCTGCCGGGGCGTTCTCCGGCCGGGACGACATGCAGATCGCCGTGTTCGGCGGGCCGGAGCGGATACTGCTGGTCGCCCGGTTCGACAACCTGGGCAAGGGCGCGTCGGGCGCGGCCATACAGAATATGAACATCCTGCTGGGGATGGACGAGACGAAGGGATTGGTGATGGGTTCCGATGGCTGAAGCGCAGATCATGCCCATGCGCGAAGAGGATTACGACGCCGTCCGGGCGCTGTGGATGACCATTCGCGGCTTCGGCATCCGGGCGCTGGACGATTCCCGGGAGGACGTGGTGCGGTTCATCCGCCGCAACCCCACCACCAGCGTGGTGGCGCGGGCGGACGGGCGCATCGTCGGCGCCATACTCTGCGGGTCGGACGGCCGCCAGGGCGCCCTGTACCACGTCTGCGTGGCGAGGGAATACCGGCGGCGGGGCATCGGCACCCGCATGGTGGGCTATTGCATGGAACGGCTCCGGGAGATGGGCATCAACAAGGTGTCGCTCATCGCCTTCGTCAACAACGACGCCGGCAACGCCTTCTGGAACCAGATCGGCTGGAAGCGCGGCAACGTGAATTATTATGAGTTCACGCTGAACCAGGACAACATTACGCGGTTTATAGGAGAAGACAATGAAAATTGAAAGCATTTCGGGCGGCGTGACGGCAGCGGCGGGTTTTAAGGCGGCCAGCTGCGCGGCGGGAATCAAGTATCGGGGGCGCGCCGACATGGCCATGATCTTCAGCGACGCGCCCTGCGCCGTGGCGGGGACCTTTACCACCAACGTGGTGAAGGCCGCGCCGGTGATCTGGGACCGGCGGATCGTGCAGACGGTGAAGGCGGCCCGGGCGGTGGTGGTCAACGCCGGCATCGCCAACGCGGCCACCGGCCCGGACGGACTGGCGATGTGCGCCGGGACCGCCGCGGCCGCCGCGGAGGCGCTGGACATCCCCGCCGACAGCGTGCTGCTGGGCTCCACCGGCGTCATCGGCCCCCAGCTGCCCCTCGACAGGATCACCGCGGGCGTGGCCGCGATGGCCGGTTCACTGTCGGACACCCCGGAGGCCGGGACCGCCGCCAGCCGCGCGATCATGACCACGGACACCGTGAACAAAGAATGCGCCGTGGCCTTCGATCTGCCCGCCGCCGACGGGCGCGGCGCCGTGCGGGTCCGCCTGGGCGGCATGAGCAAGGGCTCGGGCATGATCCACCCCAACATGTGCACCATGCTGGGCTACATTACCACCGACTGCGCCATCGACCAGGCGCTGCTGCAGAGGGCGCTGAGCGAAGTGGTGCCCGATACCTTCAACATGATCTCCGTGGACGGCGACACCAGCACCAACGACACGCTGCTGCTGATGGCCAACGGCCGGGCGGGCAACCGGCCCATCGCCGAAGCGGGCGAGGATTACCGGCTGTTCTGCCGGGCGCTGTTCGAGGTCTGCCGGGATCTGGCCGTGAAGATGGCGGGCGACGGCGAGGGCGCGACGCGGCTGGTGGAAATGCGGGTCATCAACGCCGATACGAAGGAAAACGCCCGCGTGCTGGCGCGCTCGGTCGTCTCCTCCAGCCTGGTGAAGGCCATGATATTCGGCCGGGACGCCAACTGCGGCCGCATACTGTGCGCGCTGGGGTATGCCGGCGTGGATTTCGATCCCGCCGCCATCGAGCTGTACCTGGTGGGGGAGAAGGAGACGCTCTGCTTCTACAGGGACGGCTGCGTGCAGGTTTTCGACGAGGACAAGGCGCTGGAAATGCTGTCGGAAAAACAGATCCGCTTCCTCTGCGATATGCGCATGGGCGGCCAGGAGGCGACCGCCTGGGGCTGCGATCTGACGTACGATTACGTGAAGATCAACGGGGATTACCGGTCGTAAGAACGCTGGTCTGCCGCGCCGCGGCAGATCCGGATCGACCCAAAGGAGGGCGATTCCATGGAAAAATATTTCTCCAACGCCGAGCGGGCGGAGGTGCTGGTGCAGGCCCTGCCCTACATCCGGCGCTATACGGGCAAGATCGTGGTGGTCAAGTACGGCGGCAACGCCATGGTGAACGAGCAGCTGAAGCAGCAGGTCATGGAGGACATCGTGCTGCTGTGGCTGATCGGCGTGAAGGTGGTGCTGGTGCACGGCGGCGGCCCGGAGATCAGCCAGATCATGAACCGCCTGGGCAAGGAGGCCGTATTCGTGGACGGCCTGCGCGTCACCGACCGGGAGACCATGGACATCGCCCAGATGGTGCTGGCGGGCAAGATCAACAAGACGCTGGTGAACCTGCTGGAGATGAAGGGCGGCCACGCCATGGGCATTTCCGGCATGGACGGCCGGCTGATCGAAGCCGAAATAAAGGATGAGCGGCTGGGCTACGTGGGCGAGATCACGCGCATCAACATCCGGCCCGTCACCGACCTGCTGGAGAAGGGCTACATTCCCGTCATCTCCACGCTGGGCTGCGACCGGGAGGGCAACGCCTACAACATCAACGGCGATACCGCCGCCGCCCAGGTGGCCGGCGCGCTGGAAGCCGAGCGCCTGATCATGCTTTCGGACATCCCGGGCGTGCTGCGGGACAGGGACGACCCGACCTCGCTGATCCCGGAGCTGACCGTGGCCGAGGCCGGCCAGCTGCGCCGGGAGGGCGTCATCTCCGGCGGCATGATCCCCAAGGTGGAATGCTGCGTGGAGGCCATTCGCAGGGGCGTGAAGAAGGTCATCATCATGGACGGCCGCGTGCCCCATTCCATACTGATGGAGCTGCTCACCGACGCCGGCGCCGGCACGATGGTGCGGGGATGCGTCGAGTGAGCGCCGAGCCGGGACGACGGGAGGAGACCGATATGAGCAACCTGCAGACCCTGGACAAGACCTACATCGCCAACACCTACGCCCGGTTCCCGATCGAGCTGGCGGAGGGCAGCGGTTCGCTGCTGCGGGATACCGCCGGCAGGGAATACATCGACATGGGCACCGGCATCGCCGTGAACGGCTTCGGCGTGGCGGACGCGGCGTGGGTCGCGGCCGTCACCGAACAGCTGGGCCGGCTCGCGCACGCGTCCAACCTGTACTACACCGAGCCCTGCGCCAAACTGGCCGAGCTGCTGTGCCGGCGCACCGGCATGAAGAAGGCGTTCTTCGGCAACTCCGGCGCGGAGGCGAACGAATGCGCCATCAAGGCCGCCCGCAAGTATTCCGCCGAAAAGAAGGGCCCGGACTGCCACACCATCGTGACGCTGGAAAACAGCTTTCACGGGCGCACGCTGGCCACGCTTTCCGCCACGGGTCAGGCGCACTACCACGAGCTGTACCGGCCGCTGGTGCCGGGCTTCGCGCACATCGCCGCGGGCGATCTCGACGCGCTGAAGGCCATCGACGCCGAAAAGGGCGCGGCGGGCGTGATGATCGAGTGCGTGCAGGGCGAGGGCGGCGTGGTGCCGCTGGAGCCGGATTTCGTGAAGGGCCTGGCGGAATACGCCCGCAGCCGCGATATCCCGCTGATCGTGGACGAGGTGCAGACCGGCAACGGGCGCAGCGGCGCGCTGTACGCCTACATGACCTACGGCATCCGGCCGGACATCGTGACGACCGCCAAGGGTCTGGGCGGCGGGCTGCCCATCGGCGCGTGCCTGCTGGGCGAAAAGGTGCAGGACGTGTTCGCCCCCGGGGACCACGGGTCCACCTTCGGCGGCAACCCCGCCGCCTGCGCCGGGGCCGTGAGCATCATCAGCCGTATCGACGACGCGCTGCTGGCGGGCGTGCGCGGGCGCAGCCGGCTGATCTTCGACGCGCTGTCCGGCGCGCCCGGGATCGAATCCGTCACCGGCCTGGGCCTGATGATCGGCGTCAAGACCGCCCGGCCCGCCCGGGAGATCGTCGATCGCTGCATCGAAAACGGCGCGCTCTTCCTGACCGCCAAGGACCGCGTGCGGCTGCTGCCGGCGCTGAACATTCCCGTGGAGCAGCTGGAGAAGGCGCTGGATATCCTCAGGTCCGCGTGCCGGGAATAATACAACGCGTTCAAGGGGCGGGCGGTCTTCGGGCCGCCCGCCGTCGTTTTTTCGGCGGCGCCGCAAAAAGAAGGATTTTCGCGGCGCCGCGGAGAAAGACATAAGGACGATACCGCGGCGGAGAGACGGCCGCGTGAATGCGGGAGGGCGCGATGGATTACAGGAAGTTTGGGGAGACCTATTACATCCGCATGGATCGCGGCGACGAGATCATCGGCGGAATCATCGAGGTGTGCAGGGCGGAAAAGCTGCAATCCGCCGTGTTCAGCGGCATCGGCGGTTGCGGAGCGGCCGAGATCCAGACGTTCATCCCGGAGGAAGGGGCATTTGAAACCCGGAAGATCGAGGGCCTCCTCGAGCTGGTTTCGATGAACGGAAACGTGAACACCGACGCGGAAGGGGATTATTACCACCATACGCACGCGATCATGACCTATAAGGACGGCGGGGCGCACGGCGTCGCGGGCGGCCACATCAAATCCCTGACGGTGCTCTATACGGCGGAAATCGAACTGAGGCCGGTGACGGGCGGCGCCATCCGGCGGAAATACGACGCCGAGACGGGCACCGGGTTCTGGTCGTTTGAAGAATAAACCCCGCCCGGAGCGAAGAACCCCCGGCCTGGCTTCTGCCAGGCCGGGGGTTCTTTATGCCCGTATGCGGCCGCGGGGAAGACCCGGCGCGGCGGTTCCGTCAGCCGATGGCGGAACGGCCCGTTCCCGTCGGGGGATTCTGGGGATAGTACAGCTCGATCCCGCTTTCCTTGACGGCTTTTATGAAGCGCGTCCCGGGCAGCTGGTCGGTGACGATGGCGTGGATGCGCTCGAAGGGGCAATAGGAATAGCTGGCGTTTCTGCCGAGCTTGCTGTTGTCCGCCAGCACGACGATCCGGTGGTGACGGCGGATCAGCTCCGATTTCAGCAGGTATTCGTCGTAGGTGTTGTTGCTGACGCCCCATTCCGCCGAAAGCGCGGTGGCCGCCATGAACAGTGTGTGCGGGCGGATGCCTTGCAGCGCGCCGCTGGCGTCGCCCAGCAGGGAATAGGTGGTGTGGTTCATCCGCCCGCCCATCCCGATCACCTTCAGCGCCGGGTACCGGGCTGCCTCCGCCATGACGCTCAGGCTGTGGGTGACGATGGTGACGTTCTTTTCCAGCAGATGCGGCAGCATGTGAGGCACCGTGGTGCCGGAATCCAGGAAGATGACGCTGCCCTCTTCCACCAGCGCGGCGGCCAGCTCGCCGATGACGCGCTTTTCCTCGGCGTGCATTTCGGCGCGCTTCACCAGCGGCACCAGCGCCACCATGGACTGGCTGTTCGAAAAGGAATACTGCGTGGTCAGCGAGCTGATGGAGAAGCCGGAGCATCCCTGCGTGTTTGTGCTGGGCGGTTCCAAGATCAGCGACGCCTTCATGATGATGGAGACTGTGCTGTCCTCCGGCGCGGCGGATACGGTGCTTACCGGCGGACTGGTGGGCGAGATCCTGCTGGC
The DNA here is from genome assembly GCA_902764285.1 of uncultured Eubacteriales bacterium. GTDB lineage: Bacteria > Bacillota > Clostridia > Christensenellales > Aristaeellaceae > UBA2862. The sequence continues at coordinate 11,311 of CACWVN010000045.1, read as the reverse complement.
CTCCCAGGGCAAGGAGATCGGCAGCGGCACGCTGGGCTTCATCCTCAAATCCGGCTACGGCGATTTCATCGAAAAGGCCAAGGGCATCTATGAAAAATATGCCGACAGGATCATACTGCCCGAGGACCTGGCCCAGGTGAAGGACGGCGCGCGCGACGAGGCGCTGGTCGGCGCGATCCCCGCCGATTTCAACGCCGTGGACATCGGCACCGGCACGGCGAACCTGTACCGGGAGATCATACTGATGGCCAGGACCGTGTTCGCCAACGGCCCGGTGGGCGTGTTCGAGGCGGCCGAGAGCGAGTACGGCACGCGGGTGCTGTTCGAGGCGATGGCCGACACCGAGGGCTATACCGTGGTGGGCGGCGGCGACAGCGTGACCGCGGCGAAGAAGTACGGCGTCACCGACAGGCTGGGCTATATCTGCACCGGCGGCGGCGCGCTGATCCGCTTCCTTACCGGCGAAGAGCTGCCGGTCGTCAAGGCGCTGCGGCACGCGGCGAAGGCGTTCTGAACTGCGGCGCCCCCGCAAACCAGAACGCAGAAATGAGGGACAGGCCATGAAACTTGAATTTGGCTTCGGCACGGGCGTGCAGAGCGTCGAGGTGCCCGAGAAGAACCTGATGGGCATCCTGATGTCCAACGACGTGCCCCGGGAACTGACGAACGAGGCGGAGGTCGCCCGCGCGCTGGAGAACCCCATCGGCGCGCCGAGGCTGAAGGATATCGTGAAGCCCGGCGAGAAGATCGCCATTATCACCAGCGATATCACGCGCCCGTGCCCCACGTTCCGCATCATGCCGGCGCTGCTGGACGAGCTGTACGCCGCGGGCTGCGACCCGAAGGACCTGACGCTGGTGTTCGCGCTGGGCAGCCACCGCCGCCATACGCCCGAAGAGATGAAAAAGCTGGCGGGCGAGCGCGCGTTCGCCGAGATCCGCTGCGTGGACAGCGACCCGGATGACTGCGTGCACCTGGGCGATACCGACGCCGGCACGCCGGTGGACATCACCCGTTCGGTGGCCGAGGCCGACCGGCGGATCTGCCTGGGCAATATCGAATACCATTATTTCGCGGGCTATTCCGGCGGCGCGAAGGCCATCATGCCCGGCGTGTCCACGCCCGCGGCCATCCAGGCCAACCACAGCATGATGGTGAAGGACGAGTGCTGCGCGGGCAACCTGGAGGGCAACCCGCTGCGGCGGGACATCGAGCAGGCCGCGGCCATGGTGGGCGTGGATTTCATCGTCAACGTGGTGCTGGACGAGCACAAAAACATCGTCCGCGCCGTGGCCGGCGACGTCACCGCCGCCCATCGCGAGGGCTGCCGGTTCCTGGATCGGATGTACCTGAAGCGGATCCCCGCCCGGGCGGACATCGTGATCGTCTCCCAGGGCGGCGCGCCGAAGGATTTGAACCTCTACCAGACCCAGAAGGCGCTGGACAACGCCAAGCACGCCGTCAAACCCGGCGGCGCGATCATATTGATCGGCAGCTGCAGGGAGGGCCTGGGCAGCCGGGTGTTCGAGGAATGGCTGCTGAACGCGCCCAGCGCCCACAGCATGATCGAGCGCATCGGGCGCGAATTCCAGCTGGGCGGCCACAAGGCCGCGGCCATCGCCATGGTGCTGGAGAACGCGGAGATCTACCTGGTCAGCGACATGCCGGATGAATTTGTGCAGCGCATCTTCCTGAAGCCCGCCCACAGCGCCCAGGAGGCGTTGGACGCCGCGTTCGCGCGGCTGGGCCCCGGGGCAACCGTACTGGCCATGCCCTACGGCGGCTCCACGCTGCCGCGGGCCGAGGGATAGCCGCCGGACGTCCCCGATCAGCGCAGCCCGCTTTGGCGCCGCGGATTCCATTTCCCCACGGGAGGAGATGGATGAAGCGGCGTTTTTTTCGCGCGCGTCCCGCCGGGGATTGACGAAACCGCGTGGCCTGTGTTATCCTGCTAAAGGGGGATACCATTGGCAAGAGCCGCGCGGGGTTCGCGGACATACAGAAGAAGAGGGGAATGGCTATATGGGCGCTGAAAACAACTTCTGGATCCTGAAACCGTTCAATCCGCTTTTTATCGGGGTGTTTCTGGCGTTTGTCGCGCTGCTCGCGCTGGCCAGCCTCGCCCTGCGAAAAAAACCGGAGAAAACGCGCCAGACGGCGCTGGTGGCGGCGTGTGTCGTGACGTTCGTCGGCTTTTTCGTCTATAAATACGCGCTGTCTCTCGATTCCGAATACAACACCATCACCGCCCAGATGGGCGGGTTCAACTGGTGGGGAGAGCTGCCCCTGCAGCTGTGCAACATCAGCATGATCCTGATCCCGATCGCGGTGCTGGCCAAGAACCGCCCGCTGATGTGCTTCGGCTTTTTCATCGGGCCGCTGGGGGCGCTGATGGCGCTGGCGATGCCGGGCAACGGCTTCGATGGGTATTCGCTGCTGCTGCCGCGCATGCTGGGCTTTTACGGGACGCACTTCATGATCGTGATTGAGGGCTGGGCGCTGGTCGCCTTCGGGCTGTTCCGGCCCCGGTTTTCCGATATTCCCAAGGCGGTTCTCACGCTGGTATTGCTGGCGCTGGCGGTGTTCGGCATAAACATGCTGCTGCGCTGGAGCGGGCTGCACCCCAAGGCCAACTACTTCTTCTCGGTGGAGACGGAAGGCAACCCGCTTCTGGAGCTGTTCCACAGCTGGATCCCCGTGCCGTTTTTGTATCTGATTCCCTGCATCGGGGTGCTGGCCATCTACATGGCGCTGGTGATGAGCGGGTTCGGGATCGTGAATTGGATTCGGGGAAAGCGGGCGGGCCGCGCCTGATTCGGGGAGGCAACAGATGAAGCAGGATTGCGGATCCGCCGGATCGAAGATTAAGGGATTGCTGCCGCCCTATGCCTGGGGCTGCCTCGCGGCGATGGTCGCCAGCCAGCTCTTTGCCTTCTACATTACGCGGCTGCTGCTGCCCCATCTGCCGTCCTATACGCTCGATCTTCCGCTGGACGCGGCGATTCCCCTGATTCCCGAATGGGTCATCGTCTACGTGCTGGCGTTCGCGTCCTGGGCCGTCAGCGGGGTGGTGATCCTGCGCCAGGGCAAACGGCACGCCTTCCGCTTTGCCGGCGCGTACGTCGTGGCCATGCTGCTGTCCACCGTGGCGTTCCTGGCCTGGCCCTTGAGGCTGGAATGGCCGGAGGTCGCCGGGAACGGCTTTTGCGAAAAACTGCTGCTGATGGTCTACGGGGCGGACCAGCCGAACAACCTCTGCCCGTCGCTGCACGTGCTCGCCAGCTATTTCTGCTGGCGCGGGCTGTGGGGCTGTCCGCGGGTGCCGGCCTGGTTCAAGGCCTTCAATTTCGTGTTTTTGATACTCGTCTGCTTCAGTGTGGTGTTTGTGAAACAGCACCTGTCAATCGACATCGCCGGCGGGATCATCGTGGGGGAAGCCGCGATACAGGCGGCGCGGCTGCTGCGGCCGGAGCGGATCGCGGGGCTCCGCGGCGATTCCGGGGAATGAACCCGGGCCGGGACGTAGAGGAGGCTTTCAGACATGATCCACAATGAACCTGTGATACGCCGCGGGGAAATGATCCGCTGCGCGCTGTGCGGCGACGCGCCCTGCGACGCCGCGTGTGGAAGGATAAACCCTTCTTCGCTGCTGCGCAGCATCTGGTTCCGCAACGAGCAGGGAGCGGTTTCCCGCCTGCCGGACGCGAACCCCTGCGCCACCTGCGACGCGCCCTGTGAGCGCGCCTGCGTGCGGCCGGGCGAGGTGCCCGTGAAAAGCCTGGTCGGCCGCCTGTACAGCCAGGTGAAGCCGATGGCGGAGACCGAAGTGCCGGCGGACGAGGCCCGGCTGAAATGCGATTTGTGCGGGATCCCGCTGGAGAATCCCTTTCTGCTGTCCTCCTCGGTGGTGGCCAGCACTTACGATATGTGCGCCCGGGCCTTCGAAGCGGGCTGGGCCGGCGCGTGCTTCAAGACCATCTGCTCGATGGACATCCACGAGGCCTCGCCGCGGTTTTCCGCGCTCATCGGCGATGGCGGCGGCATCATCGGCTTCAAGAACATCGAACAGCTGTCCGACCACAGCGTCGCCGAGAACATGGAAATCTTCCGGCGGCTGAAGGCGAAATACCCCGGCAAGTTCATCCTGGCCTCCATCATGGGGCAGGACGAGGCGGAATGGGGAGAGCTGGCGCGGCGGTGCGAGGAGAACGGCGCGGACGCGGTGGAACTGAATTTCTCCTGTCCCAACATGGCCGAGGGCGGGCTGGGATCGGATATCGGGCAGGTGCCGGAGCTGGTGGAGCGGTTCACCGCCGCCGCCAAGCGGGCGTGCCGCATCCCGGTGCTGGCGAAGCTGACGCCGAACGTCGCCGACATGAGCCCGGCCGCGGAGGCGGCGCGGCGCGGCGGCGCGGACGGCATCGCCGCGATCAACACCATCAAATCCGCGGTGGGCCTGAATATCCACACGTACGTCTCGTCGCCCGCCGTGCGCGGGCGCTCCGCCGTGGGCGGCTACAGCGGCAACGCCGTCAAGCCCATCGCGCTGCGGTTCATCGCCGAACTGGGCCGCAACCCCAAATTGCGGGGCTTGCACCTTTCCGCCATGGGCGGCGTGGAAACCTGGCAGGACGCGCTGGAATTCATACTGCTGGGGGGCGGATCCATACAGGTGACCACCGCCGTGATGCAGTACGGATACCGGATCATCGACGACCTGAAGGAAGGCCTGAACCTGTACCTGGCCGAAAAGGGCTTCGCCAGCGTGAAGGAAGCCGTCGGCCTGGGGTTGGACGCACTGGACGCCTCGACGGACGCGCTGGAGCGGGACAGCGTGCTGTTTCCGCACTTCGACCGCGAAGCGTGCGTCGGCTGCGGGCGCTGCGCGATTTCCTGCGCCGACGGCGGGCACCAGGCGATTCGGCTGGACGACCGCCGCAGGCCCGTCCTGGACGGCAAAAAGTGCGTGGGCTGCCATCTGTGCCTGCTGGTATGTCCCCAGCGCGCCATCACGTCCGCCAAGCGGCGCGTTTCGCGGGGATGACCGCGGCCGGAGCGTGCCGGCAACCGCACGCGCAAAAAACGCGGAACGCCCGTTGCGGGGTGTTCCGCGTTTTTGAATTGGACACGTCGACAATCCATGTACCGGTCGGTATTATCACAGGAACGCCGACCGGCCGGCCCTGCGGCGTGTAAGAATATCCCCGCCGGCCTGCCGAATGGCGCCGGCGGGGAAGATGATTACCACAGATCCACGCTGCCCGTTTCGGTTCCCTTGACCCAGAAGGCCTTGTTCAGATCGACGCGGATGTAGACCTTGTCGACCGTGCCGACCTTGGCCAGCACCGCGAAGGGGGTGATCTCACCGCCGAGCGGGGACTGGATGATGACCTGCGGCTCGGCAGCCTTCTTGGCCGGGCTCTTCTTCACGGCCTTCTTGGCCTGGGGCTTCGCCTGCTTCTTTTCGGCGGCGGGCGCGGCCTTCTTTTCGGCGGGCTTGGCGGCCTTCTTCTCAGCAGCGGGCTTGGCAGCCTTCTTTTCGGCGGCGGGCGCGGCAGCCTTCTTCTCAGCAGCGGGCTTGGCGGCCTTCTTTTCGGCGGCGGGCTTGGCAGCCTTCTTTTCGGCGGGCGCGGCCTTCTTCTCGGCGGGCTTTGCGGCCTCAACCGTCAGCTCCACGTTGTAGACTTCCTTGATCTTCGCCAGCACCTTGTCGCTGGGCTTGCGGGTGCCGAGCTCATACGCGCCGACAGAAGAGGTGCCTACGCCGATGGCCTTGGCGAAAGCGGGCTGGGAAAGCTTCAGAGATTCGCGCAGTTCCTTGATGGTCATTTTGTATACTTCCTTTCTACATGTACTGAACTGTATTATATAGACCAAATGTAAAAGCATCAAGTGCAAGGTGTTAAAGAAACTTCATTCTTGCGGTTTTCCTGCGGCATTTGCGGGCGAATCTGCCCCAAAACCGGCGCGCGCGGATGTAGAAAGGCGGGCGCCCGGCTTCGCGCGCGGTTTGTAGAAACCCCCGGATTCCTCCTTTCGCGCCTGCGCGGAGAGGACGGGAGGCAGCAGGCCCGGGGCGTCGACGGAAGCGATTGTAGAAGGCATCGATTGTAGAAGATGTCGATTGTAGAAGGCATCGATTGTAGAAGGCGTCGGGCGGACTGCCGCGCGCCGCGCAAACCGGATGGGCAGAAGGCGGCGCGCCGCGATCGGATCCGCGTCCGGCGGTCCGCGGCGAACGCCTTTTCGCCCTTCGTTCGCCGGCCGCGGCCCGGTGCCGGCGCCGCGCGGCGAGGGGCACTTTCTTCTTGCTTTTTTGATGTTAAGCTGGTATGATATATACAATGTTAACATGATATACTCGAGTGGTTTATCGCGGTTCGCGCCGGCCGCGCCGGCCGGGAAAACGAGGGGAGGGTGCGCGCGATGCTGAAGTGGGCCATATATGCGATGGTGTATCTTGGCAGCGCCCTGATGGTCTACAACATCTACGGATTCATCAGCTTTGCCCGGAACATCCAGAAGAAAAAGGATTGGGGCCAGGAGCGCACCATACTCTACGTGCCCATCGTTCTGCTGGTGATGTTCCTGATCGGCTACCTGGCGGTGGGCCTGTTCGGCAAGCCCGATCTGATCGTCTCCGGCATACTCTTCGGCGGCAGCATATTCGTGTTCATCATGTACCATTTCCTGCGCCGCGTCACGGACCGCATCCAGGAGAAGGACCAGGTGGAAGCGAAGCTGATGGCGGTGGAGGCGAGAAACGCGGCCAAGGCCGGCTTCCTTTCCAGCATGAGCCACGAAATGCGCACGCCCATGAACGCCATTATCGGCCTGGACGCCATCGCCCTGCAGGACGGGAACCTTGATTTCCGGATGCGGGACCGGCTGGAGAAGATCGGCGTCAGCGCGCGGCACATGATGGATCTGATCAACGACGTGCTGGATATGAACTACATCGAATCCGGACAGATGGAGATCCGGCGCGAGAAATTTGCCATGGGGGAAATGCTTGAGCTTCTGGATCTGCTGGTCCAGACGCAGTGCGATGAAAAGGGGCTGGAATACCGGCGCGAGGCGTCCTGCAAACTGGACGACTGCTACGTCGGCGACGCCTTCCGCCTGAAACAGGCGCTGCTGTGCATCCTGGAAAACGCCGTGAAATTTACGCCGGCGCCGGGCACCGTGACGTTCACGGCGGAGGTCGCTTCGTCCCGGGACGACCGCGCCGATATCCGTTTTACCATACGCGATACCGGGATCGGCATGGACGAGGCGTTCATTCCCCGGCTGTTCGATTCCTTCTCCCGGGAGGACGCGGGCAACACGAACCGCTACGGCGGAAGCGGGCTTGGGCTGGCGCTCGCCAAGCGCGTCGTGGATCTGATGGACGGCGAGATCGCGGTGGAAAGCCGCAAGGGCGAGGGCAGCGCGTTTACCGTCACGGTTCCGCTCGGCCGGACGGAGGCGCAGGCGGAAGAGGAGCCGGACCTGCCCGAGGGCTTCGAATTGCGCGGCTGCCGCATCCTGATCGCGGAGGACATCGACCTGAACGCGGAGATCCTGGCGGATCTGCTGGGGCTGGAGGAGATCGATTCCGAGCGGGCAAAGAACGGCCAGGAGGCGCTGGACATGTTTGCCGGCAAGCCGTCCGGTTACTATGACGCGATCCTGATGGACCTGCGCATGCCGGTCATGGACGGCCTGGACGCCACCCGCAGGATCCGCGCGCTGGACCGCCCGGACGCGAAGGAGATACCCATCGTCGCGCTGACGGCGAACGCCTTTGAAGAGGACATCCAGCGCTCGCTGGAGGCGGGCATGAACGTCCATCTCTCCAAGCCCGCGGATTCAGGTCTGCTGTGCGAAACGCTCGGCAGGCTGATCGCGAAAGCGCGCCTCGACCGATGATCGTTCCGCGGGGACGGTCTCCCAAACGGCAGATTCGAAAAAACCGGTTTTTCAAGAGCCTCAAACGGCGCAGGAGGAACCCGAAATGATAAAATCCAAACAATTGAGAAAGCCGCAGCTGGTGTTGGTTGTGGACGACCAGGAGATCAACCGCGATGTGCTGGGGATGATCCTGGAAGATGATTACGATATAATTTACGCCGAAAACGGCCGGGAAGCGCTGGAAAAAATCGATCAGTACAAGGACAAGCTGTCCATCGTGCTGCTGGATCTGATGATGCCGGAGATGGACGGATTCGAAGTGCTTTCCCGCGTCCGGGCCGATGAATACCTGAAGCGCATCCCCATGATCGTGCTGACGGCGGATCGCAGCGCCGAGCTCCGCGCGCTGCAGATGGGCGCGGCGGATTTTATCACCAAGCCCTTTGATATGCACGAGGTGATCCTCGCCCGCGTGAGCCGGATCATCGAATTGAGCGAGGGCCGCCAGCTGATTTCCGCCGCGGAGCACGACGCGCTGAGCGGGCTGTACAGCAAGAACTTCTTTTTCGAGTACGCCAACCGGATCCACCAGTTCCATCCCGAGCTGAAGATGGACGCCATCGCGATGGATATCGAGCAGTTCCATTCCATCAACGCGCTGAACGGGCGCGAGTTCGGAGACCGGGTGCTTCGCAGGCTCGGCGACGCCATAAGGGATTTCCTGGGCGGATCGCCGGGCATCGCCAGCCGCATCGAGGCGGATCGCTTCGACATCTTCTGTAAGCATCAGGACGACTGCCAGGCGCTGCTGGACCGCCTGCAGGATCAGGTGAACACGATCTCCCGGAACGCCGTCATCCGGCTGCGCATGGGCGTGATGCCCTGGCGGGAGGGCGTGGAGCCGGTGCTGCTGTTCGACCGCGCCCACACCGCCTGCAACATGGCCCGCGGCGATTACAAGACGCATCTGGTGGTGTACGACGAGGAGATGCGCACGCGCGAGACGCTGAACCAGCGGCTGCTGAACGACCTGCGCCGCGCGGTGGAGGAGCGGGAGCTGATGGTGTTCTACCAGCCCAAGTACAACATCCAGTACGATCCGCCGAAGCTGTCCAGCGCGGAGGCGCTGATCCGGTGGAAGCACCCCGAGCTGGGCATGGTTTCCCCCGGCAGTTTTATCCCGCTGTTTGAAAACAACGGCCAGATCAGCGTGGTGGACAACTACGTCTGGGACGAAGCGGCCCGGCAGATCGCCGCGTGGCGGGACAAATACGGCGTGACGCTGCCGGTATCGGTGAACGTGTCCCGCGTGGACGTGTTCGATCCGACGCTGGAGGACAAGCTGCGCGCGCTGGTCGACCGGAACGGCCTGGACCGCGGCGCGCTGAAGCTGGAAGTGACGGAATCCGCGTATACGGAAAACGCCGGCCAGATGATCAGCCTGATCGAACGGCTGAGGGGCATGGGCTTTGAGATCGAGATGGACGACTTCGGCTCCGGCTATTCGTCGCTGAACATGCTCTCTTCGATGCCCATCGACGTGCTGAAGATGGATATGGCGTTCGTCCGGAACATCGAACACAGCGAAAAGGATTTCCGGCTGGTGGAGCTGGTGCTGGATATCGCCGGATATCTGAAGGTGCCCGTCGTGGCCGAGGGCGTGGAGACGGAGCGGCAGTATCAAATGCTGCGGGACGCCGGGTGCGAGCTGGTTCAGGGATATTATTTCTCGCGCCCGCTGCCGCCGGAGGAATTTGAAGCGCTGATTATCAGGGAAATCGAAACGGAAAGGAAGCATGACGCATGACGATTCAGGAGCTCTACAACGCGATTGGCGGGAATTACGATCAGGCCGTCCGGGTGATGAAATTGGATCGGCTCATCGACAAGTTTGTGCGCCGGCTGAAGGACAGCAAGGTGGATGAAAAGCTGGCGGAAGCGGGCGAGGCCATGGACGCGGGCATGCTTTTTGAGAGCGCCCACGCCATGAAGGGCGTGTGTTCCAACCTGGGCCTGGACATCCTGGCCAAAGCCGCGGACGAGATCACGGAGGAATTCCGGCCCGGCAGCGCGCGCAGGCTGACGGACGACGAGGTGAAGGACCGGACGGCATCCGGCGGTACGAGGAAGGGAACTGACCCCGAGGCGCGGGAGCTCCGCCGAAAGGCTGGGATCCGGCAGTGAATCATTCGATGAAAACGGAGGACAGGGCGCTTTCGCGATACCTGTCGCCGCCGGGCGGGATTGCAGAAGAGGAACGATATGGAGTGGAACTCATGGCAGCGACGATCCATGACGTCGCGCAGCGCTGCGGAGTCGATCCGGCTGTCGTACAGCGGGTGCTGGACGCGCGCATGGCAGATATCAGCGAAGAAACGCGCCGGAAGGTGATCGAGTCCGCCGACGCGCTGGGTTATTCGGCGCCGCTGCGCGCGGGGAACATCGGCGTGCTGTACGCGGACGAGAGCGGCCGGGGATTGACGCACCCGTTCTTTTCGCTGGTTCTGAACGCGCTCAGGACGGAGGCCGAGGCGCGCGGATACGATATCACGTTCATTCGCGAATCCACCGACGGGGAATCCGGCGACTTTTTGGAGCGCTGCCGCCGCCGCAACGTGGACGGCATCTGCATGGTTTGCGTGGATTTCGCGGATCCCGGCATCAAGGCGCTGGCCGCCAGCGGCTTCCCGTGCCTTTCCGTCGATCACATCTTTAAACGCGTCCCGGCGGTGCTGTCGGACAACGAGACCGGCGTGCGGAAGCTGGTGGAATACGCGATTGATAAGGGCCACCGCCGCATCGCCTTCATCCACGGGCAAAACAATTCCGTCGTGACCCGCACGCGCATCAGCCTGTTCAAAAACACGATGGCTTACTACAATCTGCCGCTGCCGCCGGATTACGTGCGCGAGGGCAGGTATCACGATATCGCGCTGACGAAAAACATCGTCGGCGAGCTGCTGCGGCTGCCGGAGCGGCCCACCTGCATCCTGCTGCCGGACGATCTGACTTACCTGGGCGCGCAGGAGGCGACGCGGGAACTGGGGCTGCGGATCCCCGAGGACATTTCGTTCGCCGGCTATGACGGCATCCCGCTGACCCAGACGCTGACGCCCCGCCTGACGACCATCCGCCAGAGCTGCGACAACCTGGGGAAGGAGGCGGCCCAGCGGCTGATCGACTTGATCGAAAACCCCGAAACCGCGTCCCGAAAGCCCTTCGTTTTCCCGGTGGAGCTCGTGGAGGGCGCGACGATCGCTTCGGTGTAGGCGGCGCGCCGGACAGGACGGCGCAAAGGCGCTTTATTCGTATACGGAACGAGAAACGACCATGAAGAGAGTACTTTTGTCGGCGATGATCCTGGCCCTGGCGCTGGCCGGTTTCGCAGGGCTGTGCGCCGGAACGCCGGTCGCGGCCG
>CACWVN010000044.1 GCA_902764285.1 uncultured Eubacteriales bacterium | reverse complement strand
GCAGCAGCGCGGCAGCCCGCGCGGGCGCGGCGAAGGCGGCTTCGGCTTCCCGGGCCTGTTCCGCCTCCCAGGCGGCGCGTTCCCTGGCCTCGCGGAGCGGGCCGCGGTCCTGCAGCAGCATCATGGGAATGGCGATGTCCGGCGCGTCGTCGTACTGGGGCAGTCCCGCCAGCAGCGAGCCGCGCAGCGCGTGGCCGGTGGCGGTCAGCGCCGTGGCCAGCGCCAGTATGGCGATCATGCACGGCGCGGCGTAATAGCGCCTGCGCCGGCCGGATTTCCGGCCCCGGCGCGCGGCGGCTTTTTTCTTCGTCATCGTTGCGGCCTCCTCAGAAGCTGAAATAAAGGAACGGGTCGCTCGCGGCGGTCGCGAGGAAATAGACGCTCACCCAGAACAGCGCGAACAGCAGCGCCCAGGCCGCGCCGGTCCCGGAGATCTTCCGCCACAGTTTGCCGGGCAGCGGCGTGCTGAACAGGCCGCCCAGCGCCAGATACGGCCAGCACCAGCGGAGCGCCTTCAGCCAGTCCTGCGGATCGCCCGCCGCGCCGCTGCCGCCGAACAGCCGGCGGAAGTAAGCGCCCGCGCCCGCGGGGTTGGGCGTAATGAAGAACACCCAGGACAGCGCCACCGCCAGCGGCACGTAGACGTGGCCCAGGGCGGGCAGCTTTTCCAGCGCCCTGCCGTAGACCAGCCGTTCGCCCATGATCAGCGCGAACATCACCAGTCCCCACAGCAGGTAATTCCAGCCCGCGCCGTGCCAGACGCCCGTCAGCACCCACACGGCCAGCGTGGCGAGGACCATGCGCCCCGTGCCGTTGCGGCTGCCGCCCAGCGGGATATAGACGTGCGTTTTGAACCACTGGCCCAGCGTGATGTGCCAGCGCCGCCAGAATTCCGCGATGGAGACGGCGCAGTAGGGGTGGTTGAAGTTGTCCGGCAGCAGCATGCCCAGCATCCGGGCCGCGCCCACGGCCATCAGCGAATAGCCCCAGAAATCGAAGTAGAGCTGTAGCGCGTAGCCTGCGACGCCGATCCAGGCCATCGGCACGGACACGGCGCCCACGCCCCAGGTGCGGATCTGGCCCAGCACGCCCGCCAGGTGGTCGGCGACGACCGCCTTGGCGGCCAGCCCCAGTATGAACATCTCCAGCCCGGCGTCCAGCCGCGCTTTGTTGCGCCGCGGGGCCCTGACCGTTTCAAGGATCGCGCCGGCTTCGCCGATGGGTCCGGAGACCAGCTTGGGGAACATCAGCGTCCCGGCGGCGACGCCCAGCGGCGTGGTCTGCCCGCCCTTCCACGCATAGACGAGGAAGGCGATCAGCTGAAAGGTGTAGAAGCTGAGCCCCAGGGGCAGCGCGGGCGGCTCGGCCAGCACCAGCCCGGCCAGCTTCACGAACGCCAGCGGCGCGGCCGTGACGCCCACCCACAGCGCCAGCATGCGCCTGTCCCGCCCGCGGGCGCTCAGCGCGCGGCACCCCGCGACGCCCAGGGCCGTCATCGCGATCAGAAGCGCCACCTGCCAGAGCGCGCGGCGCGCGCCGACGGCATAGAAAACCAGGCTGCCGAGGATCAGCGCCCAGGGGCACCAGCGGCGCGGCAGCCATCGAAACGCCAGGAAAAAGATGGGGAAGAACAGGAACAGAAAACCGAAGCTGTTGAATACCATCGCGCAAAAACCTTCTCTTGAGCGCGCATCGGCGGCGCCGGGCAACGCGCTGTCCTTGGTATACGTCGCGGCCCGGAAAGGACATCTTCCGGGCTGTCAATCTTTCCCAGACATTATAGCATGGCCCGGGTCGCCGGGCAAGCGTTCGCGGCTGAATTTGCAAAACGGGCTGGAAATTATCGGCAGCGTGTGATAAAATGGAAGCAGAAACGCGGCGAGAGGGGTATTTCCGATGAAAAGACGGCAGGGAAGACTGCGTACGGCGCTGGCGGCGGTGCTGCTGGCGGCGCTTTTCTGCGCCGCGATCGCGGAGGAGGCGGAGGTCACTGTCGCAGAGCCGGTGGTGGAATCGCTTCCGGAAACATCTCTCGAGGATCTGACGCCGCCGGCGTCCGACGAACCCGGCGAGGCTCCGGCTGCGACTGAGGATGACGCGATCGTCCTGGCGACTGAGGATGACGCCGCCCTGGCGCCGGAGGGCGAATTGCCGCCGGAAGCGGCGGCGGAGAATGCCGTCGGCGCGAATGAAGCAGGGGAATCCGCCGTGCTGGCGGAGCCTGTCGTCCCGGAAGCGCCCGAAGGTTCGCCGGCCGCGGAAGCGGCTCCGGAAACGCCCGAAGGATCGCCGGCCGCGGAAGCGGCTCCGGAACCGGCCGAAGGATCGCCTGAGCCGGAAGAGGAACCGCCCGCGGCGGGCATCGTCCTGAACGCCGATTCGCTGATGCTCGGCGTGGGCGAATACTATGCGCTGCGCGCTTCGATGGAGCCGGCCGGGGACGGGGAAGTGACCTTCAGCTACTGGTCGTCAAACCGGAAGGTGGCGAAGGTCGGCGCCGACGGAACCATCCTCGCGAAGAAGCGGGGCAGCGCCGTGATCACCGTCGCGGCGTCCACCGGCGAAACGGCCGTGTGCGCGGTCCGCGTGCTGAACGCACCGGCGTCGATCTGGCTGAACGCCAAGTCCGCGGTGCTGGGGTTCGATGAATCCTCCGGCGCGGGCATGGAGATGACGCTGGTTCCGCGGTTTCCCAAGAAGAGCATCTCCGCCGTATCCTATTACGGCTACAATCCCGACGTGATCTCCGTTTCGCCGGAGGGCGTCGTCACCGCAAAGGGCGTCGGCGTTACCCGGATCACCGCCAAGACCTTCAACAGGAAGAAGGCGAAGATCTGGATCACGGTATGGCCCGCGCCCCAGGCCTTTGAACTGCAGGCCGGGAAGCCTGAGATGTGCGTGGGCGAGACCCGCGCCGCGACGGCGGTCCTGCCCGGGGGCACCGCGGCCAGCCTGCGCTTTGCGTCGGATAACCCGGCGGTGGCCGCGGTGGACGAAACTACCGGCGCGATTACCGCCGTGGGCGAGGGCGAGGCGAACATCGTCGCCGAGGCGTTCAACGGCGTCTCCGCGTCCTTCCCGGTTCGCGTGCTGCCCGGCCCGGATTTCGTGGCCATCAGCGAGACGGACCATGCGCTGGGCGTGAAGGAGACCTTCCGCCTGTCGGCCGTACCGGGGCGCGAGCACGGCGGCGAAACCACGGCGACCGTCACCTATGCCAGCTCCAACTGGAAGGTGGCCGCGGTGTATCCCGACGGCACCGTTCGCGCGAAGAAGAAGGGTTCGGCGGTCATCACGGCGACGGCTCCGAACGGCGCGCAGGCCGCGTGCACAATCAGGGTCCGGAAGGCGCCGTCGGCCATCCGGCTCGCCGCGAAAAAACTGTGGATGAGATACGACGCCGAGAGCGGCCTCGGCGCGGAGTTCAGCCTTTCGCCGGCGCTTTCGAAGGGCAGCGTCTCCGCGATCAGCTGGTCGTACGATCCCGCCGTGGTGTCGGTGTCGCCGGAGGGGCTGGTCACCGCCGTGGGCGTGGGGACGACCACCATCACCGCCCGGACGTATAACGGCAAAAAGGCCAAGTGCAAGGTGGCGGTCATCGCCTACGACGTGCCGCTGTCCGATTACCGCGCGGAGCATCCCGTGCGGGTGATCGCCCATCGCGGCGGCGCGGGATACTGGCCGGAAAACACGCTGCAGGCCTTTGCCGGCGCGAAATCGAAGGGCGCGGATGCCGTGGAACTGGATGTGCGCACCACCCGCGACGGCGTCCAGGTGGTCCATCACAACGTGTATTTCACGTACAGGGGACGCAAATACGCCGTCGCCCGCTTCACGATGGATCAGCTGCGGACGCTGGTTCCCGGAATCTGCACGCTGGACGAGGCGCTGGAGGTCATCGCCGACAGCGGCCTCGACCTTTGGCTGGAGATGAAGGAGAACGCCAACGCCGCGGCGTGCGTTCAGGCGGTACGCCGCTGGGGGCTGGAGGACCGGACGATCTATCAGTCGTTCTACCAGGACCGCCTGGCGTGGGCGCGCCGCGAGGACGCCTCCGCCCGGCTGAGCCTGCTGTTCAGCAAGGTGCCCAGGAACCTGGCGGGCATCGTATCCGATCTCGGCCTGACGGGCGTGGGCGCGTCGTATGCCTGCCTGACGCAGGCGCGGCTGGACGAATGGCACGCCATGGGCCTGTCGGTGGGCGTGAGGACCGTGAACGAGAAGATGGACATCAAGACCGCGCGCGATATGGGCGCGGACATGATCTGCACCGATTATCCGGCGCGCGCCGACGCGCTGAGATAGGCTGGGCGTATTCGAGAGAAAAAACGGGCGCCGTTCGCGGCCGGGCCGGGGCGCGCCGCAAAAATAACTTGCAATTTGCCGTGCGGTATGCTATAATCGTCAAGCCTGTGGGTGATGATGACCGGGTCCCGTGCGGCGTCATGCCGTGAATCTTGTCAGGGCCGGAAGGCAGCAGCAATAAGCGGAAGTTGGCGCGCGCCGCGGGAGCTGCCTGGTTTGAACCCGCAGGTTTTTTGTATGGCAAACCGGGTGCGGCGTAAAAAAGGAGAGTGTTCATCATGCGAGTGGTCATCCAGGAGAACTATGAGAAGATGTGCAAGTGGGCGGCGGGATACATCGCCGGGAAGATCAACGCTCACGGAACGGATCGCCCCTTCGTGCTGGGCCTGCCCACGGGTTCTTCGCCGCTGGGGGTGTACGCCGAATTGATCCGGATGAACAAGGCCGGCGCGGTCTCCTTCAGGAACGTGGTGACCTTCAACATGGATGAATACCTGGGCCTGCCCCGGGAACACGACCAGAGCTACTGGTACTTCATGTGGTCGAACTTCTTCGATCACATCGACATTCCGAAGGAGAACGTGAATATCCTGGATGGGATGACGGGGGATCCGGAGGGCGAGTGCGCGCGGTACGAGGCGAAGATCGCGGCCTGCGGCGGCATCGACCTGTTCATGGGCGGCATCGGCGTGGACGGACACCTGGCGTTCAACGAGCCGTTCACGTCGCTGACCTCGCGGACGGGCGTGCGGGCGCTGACCACGGATACGCGCATCGTGAACTCCCGGTTCTTCGGCAACGACCCCGAGGCGGTGCCTGCGAAGGCGCTGTCGGTGGGCATCGGCACGGTGATGGATTCGCGGGAGGTGCTGGTGCTGATCAACGGGCACAACAAGGCGCGCGCCATGGCGGCGACGGTGGAAGGCGGCGTCAGCCAGAAATGGACGTGCAGCGCGCTGCAGCTGCATCCGGCGGCCATCATCGCCTGCGACGAGGCGGCCTGCGGCGAACTGAAGGTGGATACGTACAGATACTTCCTGGACATCGAAAAGGACGAGCGGCTGTAAGGCGCGGATTGGCCGCGAAGCGGCGACCCGGTTTTTCCCGACCGACGAAAGGACGATAGCATGGGCAAATATTTCGGCACCGACGGCTTCCGGGGCGAAGC
Source organism: uncultured Eubacteriales bacterium (assembly GCA_902764285.1). GTDB lineage: Bacteria > Bacillota > Clostridia > Christensenellales > Aristaeellaceae > UBA2862. The sequence continues at coordinate 11,045 of CACWVN010000044.1, read as the reverse complement.
CAACATCAACCTGACGGCGGATCACGCCTATCAGGTCGGGCGCTTCCTGGGCTGGTACTACACCCAGCAGCGGCGCTTTTCCGGCAATCGGGAGCGGGCGCGCATCGTGATCGGCAAGGATACGCGGCGCTCGTCGTACATGTTTGAATACGCGCTGATCGCGGGGCTGACGGCCAGCGGCGCGGACGCGTACATGCTGCACGTCACCACCACGCCCAGCGTGGCGTGGGTCACGCACGCGGATGAGTTCGACTGCGGCATCATGATTTCGGCGTCGCACAACCCGTACCAGGATAACGGCATCAAGCTGCTGGACGGAAACGGGGAAAAGATGCGCGAGGACACGATCTCGCTGATCGAGGATTACCTGGACGGCAAGCTGAACGTGTTCGGCCAGGAAGTGAAGGAGCTGCCCTTCGCCACGAAGGCGGATATCGGCTGCACGGTGGACTACGTCAGCGGGCGAAACCGCTACATCGGCTATCTGATCAGCCTGGGGCAGTACAGCTTCCGCGGGCTGAAGGTGGGCCTGGACTGCGCGAACGGAGCCTCCTGGAGCATCGCCAAGGCGGTGTTCGAGGCGCTTGGGGCGCGGACCTGCGTGATGGGCGTGTCGCCGGACGGTCTGAACATCAACGAGGGCTGCGGCAGCACGCACATCGAGGCGCTGCAGCAGTTCGTAATCGACAACCAGCTGGACGTGGGCTTTGCGTATGACGGCGACGCGGACCGTTGCCTGTGCGTGGACGAGAAGGGCGACGTGCTGACGGGCGATCACATCATGTACGCCTACGCCTGCTACATGCAGGACCGCGGCAAGATGGCGGACAAGCCCGTCGTCGCGACGGTGATGAGCAACTTCGGCCTGTTCAAGGCGCTGGCGGAGCGCGGCATCGGCGTGGCGAAGACGAAGGTGGGCGACAAGTACGTCTACGAATACATGAAGGCCAACGGCTGCCGTCTGGGCGGCGAACAGTCCGGGCACATCATCTTTTCGAAGTACGCCACCACGGGCGACGGCATCCTGACGAGCCTGAAGATGATGGAATGCATGCTGGCGCGGAAGAAGAAGATGAGCGAGCTCTGCGAGGGGTTCAGGATGTACCCGCAGGAGCTGATCAACGTGAAGGTGTACGACAAGGCGGAGGCGCAGGCGGACCCGGACGTGCAGGCCAAGGTGAAGGAAGTGGAGAAGGAACTGGGCGAGACGGGCCGCGTACTGGTGCGGGAATCCGGCACGGAGCCAGTGATCCGCGTCATGGTGGAGTCGGAGAGCGACGAGCGGTGCCTGAACCTGGCCAAGTCGGTCGTGGACGAGATCGTCGCCAAGGGCCACGCGGTGAAGTGACGCGCCGGCCCTTCCGACCCGAGAAAAAAACGCGGCTTTATGCCGCGTTTTTTCGTTGGATCGTTTGGGAAAACGGAACGTGTCTACGGGTCGGCGGACTTCGGACGGTCACAGAGAAACCCCATTCCCGCCCCGGCGCGGCAATACTTCTGCCGCCTTTGTGTGGTATCATTATCCTCGGAATTGTATCGCGATGGGAGGATATGCCCATGAAACGGAACAGATGGGTCGGCGCGGCGCTCGCCCTTGCGCTGCTGGCGCTGCTGCTGGCGCCCGGGGCGTCGGCAAAGGCTTCGCTGAAAATCGGGCTGATGACGGAGGGCGCTTCGGTGACCTTCGAGCGCTGGACGGGCGCGGAGCTGACGTGGTCCAGCTCGGACGAAGCCGTGGCGACGGCCGCCGCGGGGCAGATTCGCGCGCTGTCGCCCGGCAGGGCGGTGATCACCGCCACGGACGGCCGGCGCACTGCCCGCTGCGGCGTGGTCGTGCTGCCCGCTGCGGTGAACCTGGCCGCCGGGCAGACGCTTTCGCTGCCCCGCGCGGGCGTGGAAAAGTACGCGACGGCGAACGCCGCCGTGGCCGCCGTCAGCGGGAAGGGCGTCGTCACCGGCGTGGCCGCGGGCAGCACCACGCTGCGCGTGCGGTACGGCCGCCAGGCCGTGGATATCCCCGTGACGGTGACCGGCGGGCAGGCCGCCGGCAGCAAGGCCGCCGCGCTGGACTGCGCCAATACCGCCGAACAGATCGTGCTGGTGGAATACACGGGCGGCAGCAAGGCCAGGCTGTCCGTGCATGAAAAGGTGGACGGCGTGTGGGTGCAGGGCTTTGAATGCACGGCCTACGTGGGCAAAAACGGCATCGACAAGACCGTCGCCGGCGACAAGCGCACGCCCACCGGCACCTTCAATCTGACCACGCCCTTCGGCATCAAGGCCGATCCCGGCGCGAAGATGCCCTACACCCGGGTGACCAAATACCATTACTGGTGCGGCACCTCCAACAGCGGCTTCTACAACCAGCTGGTGGACGAGCGCGTCTCCGGCCGCAAGCACGCCAGCGGCGACGAATACCTGATCAAATACAAGGGCGTGTACAATTACTGCCTGTTCATCGACTACAACGCCGACGGTACGCCGGGAAAGGGCAGCTGCATCTTCCTGCACTGCACCGGCAAGAACAAGTATACCGCCGGGTGCGTGGCCGTGCCGGAGAGCGTGATGAAAAAGATCATTCAGTGGGCGCGCCCCGGGGTAAAGATCGTCATTAAACGCGCCTGACCGCATATTAACCCCTGCCGGGATTCCGACAGGGGTCATTATGAACAAGAGTTAACACAGTTTAACTTGACAAATGCAGTTAGTAAGTTTATACTAACTTCTGTCGACGGAGCGAAGCGACCGCGGCGGCAGCCGCGGCGCGCGGGGAGTGATGAGCGTGAATCTGAATCAGCTGAAGGTGGGGCAGAGCGCCCGCATCGACGCCGTGGGCGGCGAGGGCGCGCTGCGCCAGCATTTTCTGGATATGGGCGTGATCCCGGGCGCGGAGGCGACGCTGGTGAAGCTGGCGCCGCTGGGCGACCCGATGGAGCTGCGCATCCACGGCTATGAGCTGACGCTGCGGCTGGCGGACGCCGAGCGCATCGCCGTCACGCCGATCGAAAAGCTGTCATTTCTTCCGCCGGAGGCGGACCGGCGCCTGGAGGATATCGAGCACCTGGGCCTGGGCGAGGACGGCAAGTACCATCCCAAGGGCAGCGGCGATCCGCTGCCGGAGGGCACGCTGTTGACGTTCGCGCTGGTGGGCAACCAGAACAGCGGCAAGACCACGCTGTTCAACCAGCTGACCGGCGCCAACCAGCACGTGGGCAACTTCCCGGGCGTCACGGTGGACCGCAAGGACGGCGCGATCCGCGGCCAGGCCGACACGCTGATCACCGACCTGCCCGGCATCTATTCCATGTCGCCCTATTCCAGCGAGGAGCTGGTCTCCCGCGATTTCGTGCTGCGGGAAAAGCCGAAGGCCGTCATCAACATCGTGGACGCCACCAACATCGAGCGCAACCTGTACCTGACGATGCAGCTGCTGGAGATGGGCATCCCCATGGTCGTGGCGCTGAACATGATGGACGAGGTCAGCGGCAACGGCGGTTCCGTGGACATCAACGGCATGGAGGCCGCGCTGGGCGTGCCGGTGGTGCCGATCTCCGCGGCGAAGAACCAGGGCGTGGACGAACTGGTGAAGCACGCGGTGCACATCGCCCGCTACCAGGAGAAGCCGCTGCGCCAGGATTTCTGCGACAGCGCCGATCACGGCGGCGCGGTGCACCGGTGCCTGCACGCGGTGATCCACCTGATCGAGGACCACGCCGTCCGGGCCGGGCTGCCGGTGCGCTTCGCGGCCGGCAAGATCATCGAGGGCGACCGGCTGATCCTGGAGCAGCTGCAGCTGGATCAGAACGAGACGGAGATGCTGGAGCACATCGTGCTGCAGATGGAAAAGGAGCGCGGCCTGGACCGCAGCGCGGCCATCGCGGACATGCGCTTCGCCTTCATCCGGCGGGTGTGCGCCCGCTGTGTCGTGAAGCCACGGGAGAGCCGCGAGCACCTGCGCAGCCAGCGCATCGATCGCGTATTGACGGGGAAATATACGGCCATACCGGTGTTCATCGGCATTATGGGGCTGGTGTTCTGGCTGACGTTCAACGTGATCGGCGCCGCGCTGCAGGACCTGCTGGCCGCGGGCATCGAGGCGCTGACCGCGTCGGTGGACGCCGCGCTGACATCCGCGGGCGTGAACGAGGTCATCCACGGGCTGATCGTCGGCGGCATCTTCGAGGGCGTGGGCAGCGTATTGAGCTTCCTGCCCATCATCGTCACGCTGTTCTTCTTCCTTTCGCTGCTGGAGGACAGCGGCTACATCGCCCGCGTGGCTTTCGTGATGGACAAGCTGCTGCGCAAGCTGGGCCTGTCGGGCCGCAGCATCGTGCCGATGCTGATCGGCTTCGGATGCACGGTGCCGGCGGTGATGGCCACCCGCACGCTGCCCAGCGAGCGCGACCGCCGCATGACGATCCTGTTGACGCCGTTCATGAGCTGCACGGCCAAGCTGCCCATCTACGCCTTCTTCGTGCAGGCGTTCTTCCCGCGGCGCGGCGGGCTGGTGATGGTGGAGCTGTACCTGCTGGGCATCGTGTTCGGCATCCTCGCGGCGCTGGTGTTCCGGCGCACGCTGTTCAGGGGCGAGGCCGTGCCCTTCGTGATGGAGCTGCCCAATTACCGGCTGCCCAGCCCGCGCAGCGTGCTGCAGCTGCTGTGGCAGAAGGCCCGGGATTTCCTGCAGCGCGCCTTCTCGGTGATCCTGGTCGCCACCATCGTGGTGTGGTTTTTGAAGACCTTCGACCTGCGCTTCCGGCTGGCGGCGGATTCCCACGACAGCATGCTGGCCGCGATCTCCGGCGTGCTGGTACCGCTGTTCCGGCCCGTGGGCCTGGGCGACTGGCGCATCTGCACCGCGCTGATCAGCGGTTTCATGGCCAAGGAGAGCGTGGTTTCGGTGCTGGAGGTGCTGTACGCCGGCGGCGTGGCCACGGCGATGACGGCGCTGAGCGCGGCCTCGCTGCTGGTGTTCAGCCTGCTGTACACGCCCTGCGTGGCGGCGGTGGCCTCCATCCGGCGGGAGCTGGGCCGCAAGTGGGCCTGGGCCGTGGTGCTGTGGCAGTGCGGCATCGCGTGGATCGCCGCGCTGGCGGTGCGGCTGGTCGGCATGGCGCTGGGATTGGGGTGATGATATGAACCTCTGGGATATCGTGCTGGTCGCGGCCATCGCCGCGGCGGCCGGGCTGGCGGTGCGGCGCATCGCGGCAAGCCGCAAAAAGGGCGGCTGCGGATGCGGCTGCGAGGGCTGCACCCGGACCTGCGGGCGAAAAAAAGAGTGACAAAGCGAAGGGCCTTCCGGATGAATCCGGAAGGCCCTTCGCGCGCGGCGCCGCGTCAATCCAGCGCCATGAACGCCCGGCTGCCCCGGGTGTCCAGCCAGCGCAGCAGCGCCAGCGCCGCCGCGGCGGACAGCACCGTCCAGAGCAGCAGGTAGAGCGCCGCGCCCATTTTGTAGCCGACCCACAGATACAGCCCCGCCACCGCGGCGCTGATGATCCAGCCGCCGAACAGGGCGATGGACACCGAGGCGCTCTGCTTGATCGGCGCGGTCTCGTTCGTCCAGCTCAGCAGCGGCATCCGCACGCCGAGCGCCGTGCCGAACAGGGCCGAAAACGCGGTGAAAAACAGGGGCATCGCGCAGAGCAGCAGCTTGAGCGCGGGCGACGCCGGGATGGCGATGGCGGCGCAGACGGAGGCGAACAGCACGGGGACGGCCGTGAGAATCAGCTGGACCGACGCCTTGGCGCGCAGCACGGCCCTCGGCGCGACGGGCAGCGATTGCGGGATCCACAGGTTCTTTCCCTCGAGGGATACCGAGGGCGCGGCCATGTCGTTCATGGAGGCGAGCAGGCAGAACGCGGCGCAGACGATCACGGCGGCGCTGTCCGGCTGGCCGGTGAACACGCGGTCGACCGCCGCGCAGAGCGCCTGTCCCTTGATCAGCAGCAGCACGCCGCAGGTCGGGATCAGCAGCACGGCGAGCCCGCAGTTGAGCATGTAGTTCGGGCTGGCCGTGAACCGCCCGAATTCCTTGCCCAGCAGCGCGCCGAACGCGCTCTTTTGCCGGGCCGGCTTTTCCACGTAGCGGACCCGATCCGTCCTGCCGCTGGAAGTGGCGATCTTCAGGAAGCTGCGGGACAGGACGATCCAGACGCCCCCGGCGAGCAGCGCCGAGGCCGCCAGGAAGATCGCCGCGGCGGCCCAGTCGCCCTCGCCGATCCGGCCGAACAGGTAGAGCCCGTAGGCCGCGCCCTTGATCTTCGCGCCGTAGAACGCCGCGTTCAGGATGATATCCTTGATGAGCCCCTGCGCCTTGAAGTAGAAGAAATAATAGCCACCGATGAACAGCAGCGATACGACGACGGTGACGAAGCTCTTGTTCTTCAGCTTCAGGCTGATCCTGGCCACCACCCAGCCCAGCAGCGTCGACAGCATCAGCACGATGGCCGTGATGATCAGGTACATCAGCAGGCCGCAGACGATCCGCGCCGCCGTCGCGCCGATCACGGCCCAATAGACGATCAGCGCCGGGAAAAACATGGTGGCGGCGTACATCGAGCCCATCAGCCACACGTTCAGCAGCCGCGCGGCGATGATGGAGCGCACCGGGATCGGCATGGACAGCAGCAGGTCGTTGTCCTTGGCCAGGTACAGGCTCGTGAACGTGTTGAACACGCTGCCGAAGGCGCCCAGCAGTATGGCGCCGCCGCCCATCAGCGTGAAATAGAGCCAGCCCATGCCGGCGTCGGCCAGGCCGCGGCACAGCGTCAGCGACAGGGCCGTGAACATGCCGCCCAGCATGCCGACCATGATGACGAAGAAGAATACGAACCATGCGGCGATCGCCCATTTGGAGCGCATCCGGTTCTTTTTCGCGTCGTAGAAATACCCCTTGAAGACTTCCACGAGCTGCTTTTTCAGGAGCACCTTCAGCATCTATTCCGCCTCCAGTTCGAGGAAAACCTCTTCCAGACTGTCGTCGCCCTTGACCTCTTCCATCGTGCCGGCCTTGATGAGCCGGCCCTGCTTGATGATGGCCACCTTGTCGCACAGCTTTTCCGCCACCTCCAGCACGTGGGTGGAAAAGAAGATCGCGCCGCCGGCGTCGCAGTGCTCGCGCATCATTTCCTTCAGTAGGTGCGAGGCTTTCGGGTCCAGACCCACGAACGGCTCGTCCATCAGGATCAGCTTCGGCACGTGCAGCCAGGCCGACACGATGGCCAGCTTCTGCTTCATGCCGTGGGAATAGGCGGAGATGGGCTGGCCCAGGTCGTCGGTCAGTTCGAACAGATCGGCGTATTTGCGGATGCGCTCCTGCCGCGCGTCGGCGGAGACGCCGAACACGTCCGCCACGAAGTTCAGGTATTTGACGCCGCTCATGAAATCGTACAGATCCGGGTTGTCCGGGATGTAGGCGAGCTTGCGCTTGCAGGCCAGCGGATTGTCCGCGATGGATTCGCCGTCGATTTCGATTCTTCCCGAATCGAATTGCAGGATGCCCACCGCGCATCTCAGCGTGGTGCTCTTGCCGGCGCCGTTGTGGCCGATGAAGCCGAAGATCTCCCCGGGCCGGATGCGCAGCGACAGGTCGTCCACCGCCCGTTTCTCGCCGTACGTTTTCGTCAGATGATCAATTTTCAGCATGGTTTATCCCTCGTTTATCTCGTTTTTCATTTAACCAGTCGCTCCAGCAGCCGCGACAGTTCCGCCGGGGCGTCGGCGGAAGCGCCGTCATAGCGGAAATCCCGGGGCTCGGCGTCGAATAGGCCGTGGTTGCGCTCCAGCATCCGCTCCACCGGGGCGGGAAGGCTGCCCCGCATGCGCTGCCGGAAGCGCGCCTTGACCGTTTCCAGATCCGCGTCGACGAGGATCCTGACGGCGCCCTCCGGCAGGAAGGACAGGAGCGCTTTTTCCGAAATGACGTACAGGACGTTTTCGCCCCGCACCGCATCCTTCAGCCGTTCGCGGAACCGCCGCTCCGCTTCCTGCGGCGACCGGGCCAGCCGCAGGTAATCCTTTCCCGAGACCACTTCGCCGCCGACGGCGTCGCGGATCGCCGCCGCCAGCGTGGTTTTTCCGGCGCAGTTTTCCCCAAAGATGCCGATGACCATGGCCGATCCCTCCTTGTGTCGCTACGGGTTTTCGCTTTGCAGCAGCCTCTGAACCTCGTCCAGCCGCGGCGGGTTCAGCGGCAGCGGGAACCGGGAGATGGCGATGGCGGAGCAGGCGCTGGCAAACCGCACCAGCGCGTCGTCGTCCATGCCGCGCAGCAGGCCGTATACGCAGCCGGCCTTGAAGGTATCGCCCGCGCCCAGCGTGCTGCGCACCTGCACGTGGAAGGGCTTCATCCGGCGCAGCGGCCCGCCCTTCCGGCCGTACAGCATCTCGCCGCCGCCCTGGGTCAGTATCGTCAGCCCCTCCGCCGTCCGCTGCATCTGCGCCATCACGTCCTCCGGAGCCATGCCCGCGTATTCCTGGTCGGTGCATTCATGGGACAGGACGTTGATCGCGGCGTGGCGGTGCAGCGGCGAATCGTGCCGGCAGTCGATGGTCACGTAGGGGACGCCGTGCCGGCGGCAGAGCTCCGCCGCCAGCAGCGATTCCTCCCCGAAATACGGGTCCACCGCCGCCGCCCGGCACCCGGCGATATCCGCCTCCCGCGGGACGCTCCACCAGCGCTTTCCCGACGCGAACAGCGTCTGGAACCGCCCCATGGGCGAGCGCACCAGCCCGGCGATCACCACGTAATCCATCACGCCGGGGTCGTCCTCCACGAAGTTCAGCGGCGAAAGATCCACGTTCTTTTCCGCGTAGAAGGCCTTCAGCATCGGCGCCACCGCCGTGCCGATCCAGGTGCCGTCCATGCGCACCGATACGCCCAGCGAATCCAGCACCGTCGCCGCCGTGCCGGTTTCGCCGCCGGGCAGGAAGTACTGCTCCCCGATTTCCGAATACTCGTCCGGCTGGAGGAAACCGTCCCTCAGCAGGAAGGAGTGCGTGCCCAGCACCTGTCCAAAGAGATAGACGTCATGCCCCTGTTTCATCCGTTTGCCCTCCGCTTTCATCCGTTCGTTCCGCGCATGTTCTTTTCCTTTTCGTAGAAGGCCCGGCAGAGCATCCGGAATTCCTCCGGCGTGTCGCAGGCCTGCTCGCACTGGCGCTTCTTCGCCTCGGAGCGCGCGAAGGTGTCCCGCACCTTCCCACACTCAAACCCGGGGCACTCGCGGCAGGCGTCCACGCCGTGCTCGCGCGCGCAGGGCAGCAGCATGAAGCTGCACGTCGCCCGGCTGTCGCAGCCCGTGCAGCGGATCTCCTCGTTGCTCACCACGCGGTCCCGCCATCCGGCCCGGTGCCAGAAGACGGCGGTTGCGCGCAGCTCCTCCTCGGTCCTCGCCACGTAGCGCGGGCACACCGCGCAGTCGTCCCCGCACACGGAGTAGATCGGCTCCGCGCGCTCCAGCGCCTCAAGCCGTTCGATGTACCACTTCATGACCCTTCCGCCTCCGCGTCCGCGCCGCCGGCTTCCGGCAGCCGCCGTCTCCCGTCACTCCGACAGGGAAAAACTGTATCTCGTGCCGTGCGAGAGCAACACGCCGTCCGTGAGCTCCACGCGCAGTATGACCGTGTTTTCATCCGTGAAATCGTTATGGCCGTTGTCGATCCATTCCGCGAACGCGATCCTCAGCTTCGAGGCGATCCCGGCGTTTTCGGGCCTTCCAAACCAGCCCAGGTCGACGCCCCTGCCGTGGGCATTGAACCACTCGCCCGCAAGGGCGACGACGGGGTTGTCCGCGATCTGCCGCATCTTGTTCGAGAGCGCCCAGGTGATGGTATAAAACGCGCCATCCTCGTAGTAAGCGTTGACGTAGCGCACGGACGGCAGACCGTTTTCCACAGTCGCAGGCGCCATCACGGTGTCCTTCCCAAATCGCTCGACCAGGATTCTCTCCGCCTCCGGGCTGATTTTCGTGCTCACGTCTTCTCCTCCATACCTTCTGTTCGCCTCGGCGCCCGCATCCTTCAAACGCTCATTGACGTCGGCTTAGCCGCGCTCCAGCCGCTTCAGCGCCTGGGCGTTGTTGGCCGTGATCTGGCCGAGCCTGGCGCAGGTCCGCATCTCCGGGCAGTCGCCGCAGGTCTCCACGCCGCGGACCAGCGCGCACTGCCGGATGGGGCACAGGGATTCGCAGTAGGGCGTCTTTGCGCCGTCCATGCGGCATCCCGCGCAGTTGATCATTTCCGGCGTGATCTCCACGCCGTTCAGTTCCGACCACGCCTTCGCCACCTTCGCGCGCAGCGCGCCGTCGTCGTTCATCGTCGCGATCCTGGCCTCGCAGGTTTCGCAGTCCAGCCCGCAATACGCGATAAATCCGTTCATCGTCGTTCCTCCTCGTTTACCTTTGTACCAGCTCCCGGAAGAGCGCGTCCTTGTCAAACCGGCCCTCCGGCAGGCCGGGGATCTCCTTGTAGGCCTTGCAGACGGACAGGCTCACCTCCGTCAGCACCGCGCTCATCTCCCCGTCGGTATAGGGGCAGTCGTCCGTCACGATCAGCGTGGCGAAGCTGAACACCACCAGCCACAGGTCGCGGAAATACCGGTCGGCGGTCGCCGCATCCATGTTGTAGATGCGCATCACCGATTCCCGCGCCAGGTCCTGGGAAAACCGCAGCGCGTCCATCGCGCCGCCGCCGGCCGCGCCCGGCCGCGTCAAAAACAGCAGCTTGTACAGCTCCGGCTCCTCCCGCGCGAAGCGGATATACTGCTGCCCCACGCCCAGAAAGGGAATTTCGCCGGCCAGCCCGCGCTCGATATACTGCCGGTAGCGCTCCCGGGCCAGCGCGTAAACCTCGGCCTTCAGCTGCTCCATCGTCTCGAACCAGGTGAAGATCGGGCCCACCGACACGCGCAGCTCCCGGGCCACTTCCCTCGCCGTCACGGCGTCGATGCCCTTCTTCCTGGCCACGTCCAGCGCCGCGCGGACGATCTCGTCTTTCTGGAATTTCACCGTCGGAGGCATGTTCCATCGCCCTCTCGCAAAAAA
>CACWVN010000043.1 GCA_902764285.1 uncultured Eubacteriales bacterium | reverse complement strand
CGGTCGGCGCGCAGCACGTCGTACATGTGCAGCTCGCGGATGCGCTTTTCGGCCTCCTCCTGGAATGCGGCGGCGCTGGGCGCGAAGTCGGTGTACTTGTAGCCGAACAGCTCGTCGGAGATCTCGCCGGTCAGGATCACGCGGATGTCGGTGTGCTCGTGGATGTACTTGCACACCAGGTACATGCCGATGCTCGCGCGGATGGTGGTGATGTCCCAGGTGCCCAGCAGCTCGACCACCGTCGGCAGCGCCTCCAGCACGTCCTTTTCGGAGATGATCACCTCGGTGTGGTCGCTGCCGATGTAGTCGGCAACCATCCGGGCGTATTTCAGGTCGATGGCGTCGATGTCCATGCCGATGGCGAAGGTGCGGATGGGGTGGGGGAGCGCCTTCTGCGCGATGGCGCACACCAGCGAGGAATCCAGCCCGCCGGACAGCAGGAAGCCGATGGGCGCGTCGGCGTCCAGCCGCTTCTCCACGCCGTCGATCAGCAGCCGCCGCAGCTTCGCGCACACGTGCTCCTCGTCCCGCATCGTGAATTGGTCCACGTGCGCCGGATCGGCGTAGCGGACGAACTCGCCGTCGATATAGTAGCAGCCCGGCGGGAAAGGCAGGATTTCTTCGCACAACCCTACCAGGTTCTTCGGCTCGCTGGCGAAGGCGATGTGCCCGTCTTCCAGATACCCGTAGTACAGCGGGCGGATGCCGATCGGGTCGCGCGCGGCGATCAGCTTGTCCTGCTCGCCGTCGTAGAGGATCAGCGCGAACTCCGCGTCCAGCGTCTTGAACATCTCCACGCCGTATTCCCTGTACAGCGGCAGCAGGATCTCGCAGTCCGAAGCGCTTCGGATGGGGAAGCCCTCGTCGATCAGCCGCTGCCTGAGCGGCCGGAAGCCGTACAGCTCGCCGTTGCAGACCACGTAGTTTTTCTCCATCCGGAACGGCTGCATGCCCTCCGCGGTCAGGCCCATGATGGCCAGCCGGTGAAAGCCCAGGTATCCGCGGGGGATCTCCACGAACCGGCTCATGTCCGGGCCGCGGGAGATCGTGCGGTCGAAACACGCTTTCAGTTTCTCGGTGGGGATCGCCTTGCTGTCAACGCCGAAAATGGAACACATAAAAAGCACCTCCGTCAATGGTCGGCCGTCCTTTATGGATTTCAGGACGAAGGCCGCCGCTCCGTGGTGCCACCTGATTTGCTTCTCTTTCCGGGCTCTGTCAAGCCCTGGCGATTGTAACGTGTCGCCGCCACGCCGCACCTACTGATTCATGAAATGAACTTTCAGATTGGACTTGGAAGGGTTCTTCGCCCGGCGGCCCACGCGGGATTTTCACCGTCGCCCGCTCTCTGGGGTGTCGCCATGGGGACTTCGCAAGGGGATGTCCCGCACCGGGGTACTTTGCTTCCGCAACGCTTTGCTGTGAAATTTTGCGCTGATTATAACATCCCGATCCGCCGCTGTCAACCAGATATGCAATTAAGATTCTGTAAACTTGCAAAAATTCCATATATATACCCGATTTCGGCCGGCTTTCCGCACAAACCGATTATTTAACATTCAAAACCACTTGACATCATCGCCGCGCGTATGGTATGCTTTTTTTCGACAAGGCAAGGGGGTCGTGTTGAACGACTTCCTTGCCCCTTTTTTATTTCGAGCGACCAGAACAGGAGGCGCAACCATGAGCAAGTACACGAAGGAAGATATCATCCGCCTGGTCAAGGAGGGCGACGTGGAGTTTATCCGCATGCAGTTTACCGACATCTTCGGCCAGCTGAAGAATGTCGCCATCACCGCCAGCCAGATCGAGAAGGCCGTGAACAACGAGATCATGATCGACGGCAGCTCCATCGAGGGCTTCGTGCGCATCAATGAATCCGACCAGTATCTGCGGCCCGATCTGGACAGCTTTGCCATCCTGCCCTGGCGGCCCCAGCACGGCAAGGTGGCGCGGCTGATCTGCGACGTGTACAACCCCGATGGCACGTCCTTCATGGGCGATCCCCGCGGTACGCTGAAGCGGGTGCTGGCCAAGGCGGCGGACATGGGCTATTCCTTCAACGTGGGCCCGGAAATGGAGTTCTTCCTGTTCCAGACCGACGAGCAGGGCCGCCCGACCACCACGACCTCGGACGAGGCGGGCTACTTCGACCTGGGCCCGCTGGACCACGGCGAGAGCACCCGGCGCGAGATCTGCATGGCGCTGGAGCAGATGGGCTTTGAGATCGAGGCCAGCCACCACGAGGTCGCCACCGGCCAGCACGAGATCGACTTCAAGTACGCCGACGCGCTGACCGCCGCCGACAACATCATGACGTTCAAGCTGGCCGTCAAGACGCTGGCCCAGAAGAACGGCCTGCACGCCACGTTCATGCCCAAACCGGTATTCGGCATCAACGGCAGCGGCATGCACACCAACATGTCCCTGTTCAAGGACGGCAAGAACGTGTTCGCCGATCCCTCCGACAGCCGCGGCCTGAGCAAGGAAGCCTATTCCTTCATCGCGGGCATACTGGCCCACGTGCGCGGCATGGCGGCCATCACCAACCCGCTGGTGAACAGCTACAAGCGCCTGGTGCCGGGCTATGAGGCGCCCTGCTACCTGGCCTGGTCGGCCAGCAACCGCTCCGCGCTGATCCGCATCCCCGCGGCCCGCGGCCAGGCGACGCGCGTGGAGCTGCGCTGCCCGGACCCGAGCTGCAACCCCTACCTGAACATGGCGGTGTGCCTCGTCGCGGGCCTGGACGGCATCGAGAAGGGCATGACCCCGCCGGACGAGATCACCGACAACATTTTCGCCATGGACGCCGCCACCCGCGAGGCAAAGGGCATCGCGTCGCTGCCGGGCACGCTGCACGAGGCCGTGAAGTGCCTGAAGGCCGACCCGGTGATCTGCGAGGCGCTGGGCGAGCACGTGCTGTCCCAGTACGTCGAGGGCAAGGAAAAGGAATGGGACGCCTATCGCACGCACGTCAGCAGCTGGGAGATCGAGCGGTACCTGGTGATGTACTGATCTTTCAGAGCGAAGGATGGAGAGGGAAGAGTGAAGATTTGATTTGCCGGAGAACGGCATGACGCAAACCTAAAGACAATCATCAACGATCGCGATGGATGCCGTGTGCGCGGCTTACGGTATCTTCACTCTCAACTCTTTACGCTCAACGCTGAAGCATCCCGAAGGGAGGCGTGACCCGTGCCCAGGATCATCATTGTCGGCGCGTCCCAGGCCGGCCGGACGCAGCTGTCCCGGCTGGTGGCTTCCTCCGGTTACGCGGTGTTCCGGCTGTGCGCGTCCGGCGGCGAGCTGAGACGGACGCTCGCCGGCTGCGAGGACGGAATCGTCCTCATGGCGGGCGAGCTGGCGGACGCCCGGCCGGACGACATCGCCGCCGACTTTTCGGATCTGTTCCAGTTCCTGCTGATCGCCAGGCCGGACGCGCTGGAAGCCTGCGAATCGCCGCGGGTATTCAAGCTGACCTATCCCTGCTCCGGAAGCGCGGTCATCGGCGCGATGGAGATACTCCTGCAGCTGCATTACATGCGCTTGCCCCACCGGAAGGGTGAAGACAAGGCGCTGGTGGAGGACGCGAAACGCCGGCTGATGCAGAGATACGGCATCGACGAACCGGAGGCCCACCGGCGTATCCAGCAGTATGCCATGAACCATAACGTGAAGATGACAGAATACGCGGAAAAGATTCTGAAGGAGGATTGGGAATGAGGGATTATGTCTGATTCCTCATTCCCGGTTTCCACTTCCTCGTTTCCCCAAAACCGCGCAAGGAGGCGCCTATGTACGACACAAAATATCCGCTCTACCGTCCCGAACAGGAACACGAATCCTGCGGCGTGGGCGCCATCGTGGACCTGAGCGGCAGGGCGACGCACCGCACCGTGGACCAGGCGCTGACCATCGTGGAGCGCCTGGCCCATCGCGCGGGCAGCGACGCGCTTGGCACAACGGGCGACGGCGTCGGCATCATGACCCAGTTGCCCCACGCCTTCTTCGCCGCCTGGGCGCGGGAAGAGGGCATCACACTCGGCAAGCCCGGCGACTACGGCGTCGGGATGTTCTTTTTGCCCGAGGATGAAGTCGGCGTCGCCAATACCTGCCGCATATTCGACCAGCTGGCAACCTCCGAGGGCATTCCCGTACTCGGCTGGCGCGACGTGCCCTGCCACCCGGCGCAGCTGGGCGCGGGCGCGCGGCGGACGATGCCGCGCATCCGCCAGTGCTTTTTGAAGCGTCCCGCGGACGCGGAACCGGGCGTCGATTTTGACCGCAGGCTGTACGTGCTGCGCCGCGTGTTCGAAAAACAGGATACCGACACCTATATCTGCTCGCTGTCGTCCCGCACCGTCGTCTACAAGGGCATGATGCTGGTCAGCCAGCTGCGCTCGTTCTACGACGACCTGCAGGACGTGCGCTATGTTTCGCAGATGGCCATGGTCCATTCCCGCTTTTCCACCAATACCTTTCCCAGCTGGTCGAAGGCGCACCCGCAGCGCTTCCTGCTGCACAACGGCGAAATCAACACCATCCGCGGCAACCACGACCGCATGAAGGCCCGCGAGGAGACCATGCGCTCCGCCGTCATGGGCGATTCGATGGCACGCGTGCTGCCCGTGGTTGATCCCGACGGCAGCGATTCCCAGATGCTTGACAACACGCTGGAATTTCTGGCGATGAACGGTTTCCCGCTGCCGCTGGCGGGCATGGTGCTGCTGCCGGAACCCTGGCAGGGCGAAAAGGAAACCCGGCCCTGGCGCGACCTGTACCGCTATTACGCCACGATGATGGAGCCCTGGGACGGCCCCGCGGCGATCCTGTATTCCGACGGCGACAGCGTGTGCGCGTCGCTGGACCGCAACGGCCTGCGGCCCCTGCGCTGCGCGCTGACCGACGACCGGCGGCTGATCCTGTCCAGCGAGGCGGGCGTGCTGTTCGAGGAGAACGCCCACATCCGCCGCCGCTGGAAGCTGAAGGCCGGGGACGTGCTGATGGCCGACCTGTGCACCGGCGAACTGATGGAGAGCGACGCGCTGAAAACGCATTTCGCGGCGCAGCACCCCTACGGCGAATGGGTGAAGCAGATCGTCCGGCTGGAGGAACTCCCTGCGTCGCCTGACGGCGCCGCTTCCCACGTGGAGGGCGGTGAAAGCGACGCCGAAACCCTCTGCAAGGCCTTTGGCTATGCCTTTGAGGACGTCCGGGACGTCATCCTGCCGATGGCGGAGGGCGGCGCGGAGCCCATCGTGTCGATGGGCGCGGACGAGCCGCTGGCGGCGCTGTCGAAGGCGCATCCGCCGCTGTTCGATTATTTCAAACAGCGCTTTGCCCAGGTGACGAACCCGCCCATCGACGCCCTGCGCGAGGCGTGCAAGACCGACTGCTCCATCTACATCGGCGACGACGGGAACCTGCTTTCCTGCGATCCCGACAACTGCGCCGTGCTGGAGCTGCCCTCGCCTGTGCTGACAGAAGGCGAGCTGGCGCAGATCCGCAGCATCGATCATCCCGCGTTCCATGTGCGGACGGTTTCGCTGCTCTATTCCGTCAAAACCCGCCTGCGCCAGGCCATGCGCGATTTCTTCGCGGAGTGTGACGAGGCCTGCCGGAACGGAATCAATATCCTCATACTGTCCGACCGGGGCGTGGACGAAGCCCATCTGGCGATTCCCTCGCTGCTGGCGGTGTCGGCGCTGGAACAGCACCTGATCCACATCAAGAAGCGCACGGCGGTTTCCGTGATCCTGGAGAGCGGCGAGCCCCGCGACACCCACCAGCTGGCGATGCTGATCGCCTACGGCGCGCGGGCCGTGAACCCGTACCTGGCGCACGACGTCATTCGCAAAAACGATCCCGACAGCGCCGAAACCGCCATCGAAAACTACAACCGTGCGCTCACGGCGGGCATACTGAAGATCGCCTCCAAGATGGGCGTTTCCACGCTGCAGGCCTACCAGAGCGCCCAGCTGTTCGAAGCGGTGGGGCTGGACGCCCAGTTCGTGGAGCGCTACTTCACCAACACGCCCTGCGCGCTGGGCGGGAAGGGCCTGCATGACGTGGAGGCCGACAGCCGGTATTATCACGAAGAAGCGTTCCTGAACCCCATTCAAGAGAGCCTGCCCAGCGTCGGCCGGCACAAGCTGCGTACCGGGGTACGGTCTGAAGAGCACCTGTACAGCCCGAAGGTGATCCACCTGCTGCAGCAGGCGGTGTGGACGAACGACCCGGCGAAGTTCGATGAGTACGCCGCGCTGGTGGAAAACGACGGCCCGCGCACCATCCGCGCTCTGCTGGATTTCAATTATGATGTGTGCAACCCGGTCCCGCTGGACGAAGTGGAACCGGTGGAGCAGATCGTGCGGCGGTTCAAGACCGGGGCCATGTCCTACGGTTCCATCTCCCAGGAGGCCCACGAGTGCATGGCCGTCGCCATGAACCGGCTGGGCGGCAAATCCAACAGCGGCGAGGGCGGCGAGCTCAGCAAGCGCTACGGCACCGAGCTGAACTCCGCCATCAAGCAGGTGGCGTCCGGGCGCTTCGGCGTGACGCGGGACTACCTGCTGTCCGCGAAGGAGATCCAGATCAAGATGGCCCAGGGCGCGAAGCCCGGCGAGGGCGGACACCTCCCCGGCAGGAAGGTGACGGACAGCGTGGCGAAGACCCGCTGCTCCACGCCCGGGATCTCGCTGATCTCGCCGCCGCCGCACCACGATATCTATTCCATCGAAGACCTGGCCGAGCTGATCTACGATCTCCAGTGCGCCAACGAGGACGCGAAGGTGACCGTCAAGCTGGTGTCGTCTACCGGCGTGGGCACCATCGCCAGCGGCGTGGCCAAGGCCGGCGCCGGCGGCATACTGATCTCCGGCGGCGAAGGCGGCACCGGCGCGGCGCCGATGTCCAGCGTGCATCACGCGGGCCTGCCGTGGGAGATCGGCCTGGCGGAGACCCACCAGGTGCTGTGCCGCAACCGGCTGCGCCAGACCGTGACGCTGGAGACCGACGGCAAGCTGATGTCCGGGCACGACGTGGCCGTGGCGCTGCTGCTGGGCGCGGAGGAATTCGGATTCGCCACCGCGCCGCTGATCACCATGGGCTGCCGCATGATGCGGGTGTGCCACCTGGGCACCTGTCCCTTCGGCGTGGCCACGCAAAACCCCGAGCTGCGCAAGCGGTTCATCGGCAAGCCGGAATACGTCGAGCGCTTCATGCGCTTCGTCGCCGGACAGCTGCGCGGCATCATGGCGCGGCTGGGTGCGCGGACGGTGGACGAGCTGGTGGGCCGCAGCGACCTGCTGAAGGTGAAGGGCGGTTCGGCGATGGACCTGTCCGACCTGATCGGCTTCGCGCGGAACATCCACGTCCAGCCGGAATCCAGGCACGACTTTGCGCTGCACGAGCGGACCGATGCGCGGCTGATCCAGGATCACGTTCAACTGACCACCACCGACCGGGCCTTCGGGACGATGCTGAAGGGCAATCGCTGCGTACAGGCGCAGGGCAGCGGCGGGCAGTCCTTCGGGGCGTTCCTGCCGAAGGGGCAGAGCATCACGCTGTACGGCCTGGCGAATGATTACCTGGGCAAGGGCCTGTCCGGCGGCACGCTGGCGATCTGCCCGCCGGTAGACGCCGTATGGAACCCGGGCGATACGCTGATCGGCAACGTGGCGCTGTACGGCGCGACGTCCGGCTATGCCTTCATCGGGGGCATGGCGGGCGAGCGCTTCGCCGTACGCAACAGCGGCGCGTGGGCCGTCGTGGAGGGCGTGGGCGACCACGGATGCGAGTATATGACCGGCGGGCGCGTGGCGGTGCTGGGCCCGGTGGGCGACAACTTCGGCGCGGGCATGTCCGGCGGCATCGCATGGGTGCTGGATGAGTCGGGGACGCTGGAAAACCACATCAACAGCGGCCTGGTCAACGTGCATCCCCTGTCCCATGCCCAGGCGGTGGAGCTGCGCCAGCTTCTGGAGATGCACGCGCAGCATACCGATTCGCGCAGGGCCATGGATATCCTCGCCGCCTTCGACGAATGGCTGCCTCGGTTCAAGGCCGTCATTTCGGATGAGTATTTGCAGTATCTGGATGGCAGGGAGGCGAAATAATGGGAAAGCCTACTGGGTTCATGGAAGTCAAACGCGCGGAGAATCCCTACCGCAGTGAGGCGGAGCGCCTGTGCGACTTTAGGGATTTGCACCTTTCCCTGCCCGCGGACGCGCGGCGGGCGCAGGCCTCGCGCTGCATGAATTGCGGCGTGCCCTTCTGCCAGTCGGACTTTGGCTGCCCGCTGCACAACCTGATCCCCGAGTGGAACGACCTGCTGTATCGCGGCCGCGAGCGCGAGGCGCTGGAGCGGCTTTTGCAGACCGCGCCGTTCCCGGAGTTCACGGGCCGCGTGTGTCCCGCGCTGTGCGAAAAGGCGTGCAACCTGGAGAGCGACGCGCTGACCAACCGGGACAACGAGCTGTACCTGATCGAGGCCGGCTTCGCCAACGGCTGGATACAGCCGCGGATCCCGCGGACGCGCACGGGAAAGCGCGTCGCCGTCGTGGGCAGCGGCCCCTCGGGCCTGGCGGCGGCGGACCTGCTGAACCGGCTGGGACACGAGGTCACCGTCATAGAGCGCGCGGACCGGCCCGGCGGCCTTTTGATGTACGGCATCCCCAACATGAAGCTGCCGAAGGAGATCGTCGAGCGCCGCGTCCGGCTGATGGAGGCCGAGGGTGTGCGCTTTGTGCTGAACGCCGAGGCCGATCCCGGCGCGCTGGCGGAATACGACGCCGTGCTGTTGTGCGGCGGCGCGAAGAAGCCCCGGGCGCTGAACGTGGAGAACGCCGGCGCGAAGGGCGTTCACTTCGCCGTGGATTACCTGACGGCGGCGACGAAAGCGGTTTTATCGGGCGGCGAGCCCGCCGTCACGGCGAAACAGAAGCATGTGGTGGTCGTGGGCGGCGGCGACACCGGCAACGACTGCGTGGGCACGGCGCTGCGCCAGGGCTGCAATTCCGTGGTACAGCTTGAGATGATGCCCGCGCCGCCGACGGAGCGGACGCCGGTCAATCCCTGGCCGGAATGGCCGCGCACGCTGCGCACCGATTACGGCCAGCTGGAGGCCATCCATCGCCAGGGCGGCGACCCGCGCACCTATGAGACGACGGTCAAGCGGATCATCGCCGACGCAGCCGGCGGCATCACGGCCGTGGAGACCGTGCGCCTGAAGGGATTCGATCCCATACCCGGCACGGAACAGACACTGCCCTGCGGCCTGCTGCTGATCGCGGCGGGGTTCGTGGGCTGCGAGACGGCGACGGCGGAGCGCTTCAACGTGGCGCTCAGTCCCCGCGGCGCCATGATGCCGCCGGACGGCAGCCACCGTATCCGGGACAGCCTGTTCTCCGCGGGCGACATGCGCACGGGCCAGTCGCTGGTGGTGCGGGCGCTGGCGGACGGCCGGGCGGCGGCCATGGAGGTTCACGAATACCTGAAGGGGTGATAGGATATGACGAAATACATCTTTGTCACGGGCGGCGTGGTATCCGGACTGGGCAAGGGCATCACGGCGGCGTCGCTGGGGCGCCTTCTGAAGGCGCGAGGGCTGAAGGTGGCCGCGCAGAAGCTGGACCCGTACATCAACGTCGATCCCGGCACCATGAGCCCCTACCAGCACGGCGAGGTGTACGTGACCGAGGACGGCGCGGAGACCGACCTGGATCTCGGACACTACGAGCGGTTCATCGACGAGGATCTGAACAAGTATTCCAACCTGACCACCGGTAAGGTCTATTCCAACGTCATCCAGCGGGAGCGCCAGGGCGGCTATCTGGGCCACACGGTGCAGACGATCCCGCACATTACCGACGAGATCAAGCGGTTCATCTATCGCGTGGGCGAAAAGACCGACGCCGACGTGGTGATCACCGAGATCGGCGGCACCATCGGCGACATCGAATCCCAGCCGTTCATCGAGGCCATCCGGCAGGTCGGCCTGGAGGTCGGCCGGGAGAATGCGCTGTACGTGCACGTCACGCTGGTGCCGTACCTCAAGGCTTCCGGCGAGCACAAGTCGAAGCCCACCCAGCACTCGGTCAAGGAGCTGCAGGGCATGGGCATCACGCCGAACATCATCGTGCTGCGGGTGGACGAGCCGATCACCGATGAAAGCATCTTTTCCAAGATCGCCAACTTCTGCAACGTCAAGCCCGACTGCGTGATCGAGAACCGCACGCTGCCGAACCTCTACGAAGCGCCGCTGATGCTGGAGGAGGCGAACCTGTCCGGCATCGTCTGCCGGGAGCTGCGCATCGACGCGCCGGAGCCGGACCTGAAGGAGTGGCGGGCGCTGGTGGCGCGAATCCACCACCAGTCCAAGACGGTAAAGATCGGCCTGGTGGGCAAATATATACAGCTGCACGACGCCTACCTGTCCGTGGCCGAGGCGCTGCACCACGCGGGCTACGCGCTGGACGCGAAGGTGGAGATCGAGTGGATCGATTCCGAAACGCTGACGGAAGAGAATTATGCGGAAATCCTGTCCGGAGCGCCGAGCGAAGTGAGGCTGAGCCTGCAAGCGCAGCCCGAAGGGCAAGACGCAGGCGAAACCCGCGGGCCGCAACAGCGAGCACGCGGGGCGATACAGGGCATCATCGTGCCCGGCGGCTTCGGCGGCCGCGGCATCGAGGGCATGATCCTGGCGGCGAAATACGCCCGCGAGCGGCACGTGCCCTATTTCGGCATCTGCCTGGGCATGCAGGTCGCGGTGATCGAATACGCGCGCAGCGTCGCCGGGCTGGCGGGCGCCAATTCCCACGAGTTCGACGAGAACAGTCCGCACCAGGTGATCCACTACATGCCCGATCAGTCGGATGAGATCGACAAGGGCGGCACGCTGCGCCTGGGGAAGTATCCCTGCCTGTTGGAGCCGGATACCGCCATTGCGGCCTGCTACGGCGCATCCGAGATCAGCGAGCGCCACCGCCACCGCTATGAATTCAACAACGCCTACCGGGCCCCGCTGCAGGAAGCCGGGCTGCGCCTGTCCGGCCTTTCTCCGGACGGACGGCTGGTGGAGACCGTCGAAATTCCCGGCGAGGATTTCTTCATCGGCGTGCAGTTCCACCCGGAATTCAAGAGCCGGCCGAACAAGCCGCATCCGCTGTTCGTCGGATTTGTGGGCGCGGCGCTGAACCATGTGAACCAGTAAAACCGGGCTGTCTTGATCGCGGTTCTCCGAACCGGGCATGAAAATCGTTTCATGCCCGGTTTTTTGTGCCCGTCATGCCGGCGAAGCGGGCCAACAACGCAAGTGACAACGATTTCTTTTTTTGCAAAAAATATGCAAATAGCAACAAAAAAAGGTTGACAATAGAGTGAAATCCGGTTATAGTATAAATGCAAACGATTGCATTTCATGGTGACGTGGTTTATAAAAGGGGGACGCGAATGTGGTCAAGATGAAGGATATTGCCCTGACGTGCGGCGTATCCGTTTCCACCGTTTCCCGCGCGCTGAACGGCCAGACGAACCCGGATAAAAGAAAAGCGGCCTATATCCGCCAAAAGGCTCAGGAAATGGGCTATGCGCCCAACGCCGCCGCCCGCACGCTGAAAACCCGGCGCTCGCACAACATCGGCATCCTGTATGAAGACCGGATGGACCACGAATATTTCAGCCTTCTGCTGAACGAACTGCGCGCCAGCGCCGAGGAGCACGGCAACGATATGACCTTTGTTCGCCATTCCCTCCACGGCGAAGCGGGGAATTACGACGAGAGGGTCCGGCGGCGCAGCCTGGACGGCGTCGTGGTGGTGCAGGCCGATTTTAATTCGGCGGACATCATCCGCCTGGCGGCCGGCAGCATACCCACGGTGGTGATCGACCACGCCTATGAAGGCTGCGACTGCGTGATGAACGACAACCGCGGGGGAATGGAAGCGCTGGTCAGCTTCGCCTGGCAGAAGGGCCATCGAAAGCTCGCCTTTGTCCACGGCGAAGACAGCGTGGTGACGCGCGAGCGGCTGGCCGGTTTCTATAAGCAGTGCGCGGAGCTGGGCGTGCGCGTGCCGGGCGAATACATCCTCGCGGGCCATTTCCACAACCCGATGGCCTGTGCAGAGGCGGTGAACGCGCTGATGGACGGCCAGGATCCGCCCACCTGCGTGTTCTGTCCCGACGATTTCAGCTGCATCGGCGCGCTGGGCGCGCTGGAGGCGCGCCGTATCCGGGTGCCGCAGGACGTAAGCCTGGTGGGTTTCGACGGCATCCGGCTGGGGCGGATGATGAGCCCGTCGCTGACCAGCTATTTGCAGGACGCCGAAAGCATGGCCCGCAGCGCGATCTCCCTGCTGATGGACGCCATCGAAAAC
Source organism: uncultured Eubacteriales bacterium (assembly GCA_902764285.1). Lineage (GTDB taxonomy): Bacteria > Bacillota > Clostridia > Christensenellales > Aristaeellaceae > UBA2862. The sequence goes on along the minus strand of CACWVN010000043.1, from coordinate 18,007 downwards.
CCCCAGACCCATCGCCCGAGGATATTGACCGTGGCGGGGTCGGTCCTGCCCGGGGAGACGCTGGGCGGGACCAAATGAACGGGCTTTTCTGCCGCACGGCAGAAGCGATAGATGCGATCCCGAACGATAATTGGAGGAGGAACCACCATGAAGAGAGCATTGGCAACGATTCTGAGTCTGGCGCTGATCATCGGGCTGCTGGGCGTGCTGCCCGCCGTGGCCGAGGAGGCCGCCGGCCCCGTGGCGTACATCATGTACGCCAATGCCGATTGGTCCAGCTGTTTCTGGATGGACGGCAACGAGTATCCCGTGAAGGCCACCACCGCCGAGATCACCGGCGCGGGCCAGTACACCGTGGGCCTGGAATTTGATGAAGAGGCGCAGGGCCTGGCCTTTACGGCGCTGGGCATCGTGAACGGCGAAAACCTGCTGCCCGGATATACCATTGAGATCAACGCCATGCGCGTGAACGGGGAAGAGATCGCCTTCCAGAAGGGCTACACCTCCTCCGACGACGGCGTGGAGACCCGCATGAACATCTACAACGAATGGGTCAGCGAGCTGCCCTCGGACGCCCGTTCCTTCGACGCGAATGGGTCAGCGAGCTGCCCTCGGACGCCCGTTCCTTCGACGGCGCGACCGACGACGCGGCGCCCATCATCGTGGATAAGGAGCTGTTCGCCTCGGTCAAGAGCTTCGAGATCGACTTCACCCTGCATCAGTTCGGCGTGGACACCGCCTACATCATGTACGCCAACGCCGACTGGTCCAGCTGCTTCTGGATGGACGGCAACGAGTATCCCGTGAAGGCGACCACCGCCGAGATCAACGGCTTCGGCGATTACACCGTGGGCCTGGAGTTTGACGAAGAGGCGCAGGGCCTGGCCTTCACCGCGCTGGGCATCGTGCACGGCGAGAAGACCTATCCGGGCGCCTACATCCGCATCAACGCCATGCGCGTGAACGGGGAAGAGATCGCCTTCCAGAAGGGCTACACCTCCTCCGACGACGGCGTGGAGACCCGCATGAACATCTCGAATGGGTCAGCGAGCTGCCCTCGGACGCCCGTTCCTTCGACGGCGCGACCGACGACGCGGCGCCCATCATCGTGGATAAGGAGCTGTTCGCCTCGGTGAAGAGCTTCGAGATCGACTTCTCCCTGCTGCCCGTCACCGACGTGGCCTACATCATGTACGCCAATGCCGACTGGTCCAACTGCTTCTGGATGGACGGCAACGAATATCCCGTGAAGGCCACCACCGCCGAGATCACCGGCCCGGGCGAATACACCGTGGGCCTGGAGTTTGACGAGGAAGCGCAGGGCCTGGCCTTCACCGCGCTGGGCATCGTGACCGGTGAAAAGACCTTCAACGGCTACTTCATCGACATCACCGGGATCAAGGTGAACGGCGAAGCCATCGAGGTCGGCAAGGGCTACACCTCCTCCGACGACGGCGTGGAAATGCGCGAGAACATCTACAACGAATGGGTCAGCGATCTGCCCGCAGACGCCCGCCGCGCCGACGGCGACCTGGAGGGCGCGTCCCCGATCATCGTGGACAAGGAAGCCTTCGCTTCCGTCAAGACCCTGGAGATCACCTTCAACTTCATCTACGGCAAGCCCGTCGTCAAGGACGCCGCCGCGCCCCTGACCCAGGAAGAGGCGGACGCCCTGAAGCAGAACACCTACCACGCCTACATCGGCGTGCAGGGCAAGGACACCTACGTGTTCCGCAACAGCTGGGACGAGGCCAACTACGGTCGCGACAGCGAGGAGCATCCGGAGTTCTTCGGCCGCCTGACCGGCTGGGACGCCGACAACAACGCCGTGGACTACGGCGGCAGCTTCGTGGACGCCGAGATCGCCGGCGACGGCGAATACACCGTCTCCTTCACCACCGGCGACATGGGCATGGGCGAAACCGCCGATTACAACATGCTCTTCGTCTCTACCGACATCCCCAGCGGCCTGGTGCGCGACGGCTTTGTGACCATCGACAATGTCAAGGTGAAGTTCGGCTCCGGCGCGACCCAGGAGTACACCGAGGTCGACACCGAGGGCGAGTACGTGGCCATCAAGATCATCGACGTCTACAACCAGTCCGAGGCGCCCGCCATCGTCTATTCCGTGCCCGGCGCCAATGAAACCGTTGCCATCACCTTTACCGTCAGCAACTGGTAAATTCCATCCGGCCGGGGCGCGCCCTCAGAGCGGGGCGCTCCCCGGCCCTTTCCGACCTACGATCGAGGAAGTGATTCGCAGATGAACGCCGCCGCAAACGCGCTTCCCCAGGGGGAGAAGATGTCCCTGGGCCGCCGCCTGCCGCTGTGGGTGTTCCGCATCGTCGCGCTGCTGGCCGGGATCGCCATGTTCTTTCCGCCGGCCAATCCGGGCCGGATCAGCGAAAAGATCAACGAATCGGCCAGCCTGTTCACCAACGGCGTCAGCTACGGCACCATCACCAACAGCATGGGCCGCATCCTGCGCTCCCAGTGGATCCGGGACGCGGACATCACCCTGCTGATGATCGCCTGCGCGGCGGTGATGGCGGGGGTGATCCTGTGCGGCATCGGGGGCTGCATGAGCCTCGGCAACCGTAAGATGCGGCGCAGGGGCTTCCTGTTCCCGCTGGCCGGTGCGCCCATGATGGCGGCGGGTCTTATGCTGATCCGCCACGTACACGGCCGGATGATGGCCCACGGCGAGGAAGTGGGCAAGCTGGACAAGATCGGCGTGATGATCCCCGGCGGTTTCTGGGTGTTCTGCGCGTTCGCGGCGCTGCTGTTCCTGACGGCGCTGATCGCCTTCCTGACCACGGAAAAAGAGACCGATCCCGCCGCGAAGATGGATATGGACGAGAAATACCGGCTGTTTCTGATGCTGCTGCCGGTGGTCCTGCTGACCTTCGTGTTCGCCTACCTGCCGATCTGGGGCTGGCGCTTCGCGTTCTTCGATTATTCGGCCGGCGGCAGCATCGGCGCGGACAACTACGTGGGCTTCAAGTGGTTCCACTTCCTGTTCAGCGACCCGGCCACCACCAAGGACCTGCTGCGCGTGCTGCGGAACACGCTGATCATGAGCGGCCTGGGCATCGCCACGTCCTGGCTGCCCATCGCGTTTGCCGTGCTGCTGGCGGAGGTGCGCTCCACCAAGTTCCAGCGGTTCGTGCAGACCTTCACCACCATCCCCAACTTCATCTCCTGGGTGCTGGTGTACGCCATCGCCATCTGCCTGTTTTCCACCGACGGCTTCGTCAACAGCTTCCTGAGCAACGTGCTGAACGTCTCCGGGGCCAACACGAATTACCTGCAGATCGCCGACCATACCTGGCTGAAGATGCTGCTGTGGGGCACCTGGAAGGGCGTGGGCTGGAGCGCCATCGTGTACATCGCCGGCATCTCCAGCATCGACCAGCAGCTGTACGAGGCCGCCAAGGTGGACGGCGCCAACCGCTTCCGCTGCATCTGGCACATCACCATTCCCGGGCTGATCCCCACGTACATGGTGATGCTGCTGATGAGCATCGCGGGCATCCTGTCCAACGGCATGGAACAGTATCTGGTGTTCTCCAACGCCATGAACAAAGATGTGATCGAGGTGCTGGACCTGTACGTGTACAACATCGGCATCGGCCAGAACCGGATCTCGCTGAGCACGGTGGTGGGCATCTCCAAATCGCTGATCGGCATCACGCTGCTCTTCGCCGCCAACGGCATCTCCAAGGCCATCCGCGGCGAGAGCATCATATAAGGGGAGGCGAGAGAGATGAAGAGAGAAAAAACGCCTTCCGTTTACATCAAGCGCAGCGCCGGGGACTGGATCTTTGACATCGCGGTCGTCGTGCTCTTCTGCGCGTTCACGCTCATCTGCATCTTCCCGTTTTACTACCTGCTGATCAACACCATTTCGGACAACGACCTGGTCACCAGCGGGCGGGTGAACTTCTTCCCGATGCTGAAGAACGAAGCGGGCAAGGCCGTGTTCGGCGTGCAGATCAACAATTACACGGCCCTGCGGAACGTGCAGGACCTGGGCTCCTCCGTGCTGGTCACGGTGGCCCGCACCGTGCTGGGCACGGCGCTGATGGTGATCACCACCGCCTGGGCGGGCTACCTGATCACCAAGCGGAAGATGTGGAAGCGCTCCTTCTGGTACCGCTTCCTGGTGGTCACCATGTATTTCAACGCCGGGCTCGTGCCCTGGTACATGAACATGCTGATGATGGGCCTGACGGACAACTTCCTGGCCTACATCATCCCCGGCCTGGTGGCCCCCTACAACATCATCCTGGTGAAGACCTATATCGAATCCATACCGTCTTCCCTGGAGGAGAGCGCCGTGATCGACGGCGCGTCCACGCTGAAGGTGTGGCTGAAGATCATACTGCCGCTCAGCGTGCCGATCCTGGCCACCATCGCCATCTTCGGCGCGGTGGGCAACTGGAATTCGTTCCAGGATTCGCTGCTGCTGATGAACAACCGGCCTGACCTGTATACCCTGCAGCACCGGCTGTACATCTACCTGAATTCCTCCAGCAACCTGGGCGCCATGATGAGCCAGGGCGGCACCATCAGCGAACAGGCCGCCCAGAGCATGCTGAACCAGCGCGTGATCCAGTATACGGTCTCCATGGTCAGCATCATCCCCATCCTGCTGGTCTATCCGTTCATGCAGCGCTATTTCGTCAAGGGCATCATGCTGGGCGCAGTCAAGGGCTGATTTCCGGCTGTCCGAATGTAAAACGACCGGAACAACGAGGAGGTTTCTTGCGATGAAGAAGATCTGGACACTGCTGCTGGCCGTTCTGCTGCTGGCCGCCGCCGTCGCGCCCGCGGCCGTCGCCGAGGCGGACGACATTTACGAAAAACTTTCGGAGATCGGCGTCTACGACGGCGAACCCATCACCATCAACGTCTACACCCAGCTGGCCAACTACAGCGGCATCCAGGCGCACTGGAGCGCCGACCTGCTGCTGGATATGTTCAACGTGAGGATCAACATCATCCCCGAATCCGACGGCACGTTCGCCACCCGCATGGAGAGCGGCAATCTGGGCGACATCGTGGTCTGGGGCGCGGACGGCGACCAGTACCAGGACGCCGTAAGCCAGGGTCTGCTGCTGGACTGGGAGGAAGACGACCTGGCGGCGGAGTACGCGCCCTACCTGTGGGCGAACTACCAGACGGCGCTGGAGGCCAACCGCGCCAAGAGCCCCGACGGCAAGATCCACGGCTTCGGCCACAACGTGGCGCTGAAGGCCGGCAGCCATGAAAACTTCTTCTACACCTGGGACATCCGCTGGGATCTGTACCAGCAGCTGGGCTGCCCCGAGGTGAAGGACCTGGACGGCATGATCGAACTGTTCAAGCAGATGAAGGAGATCTGCCCCACCGACGAGAACGGCAACGAGACCTACGCGGTCTCCATCTGGCCCGACTGGGACGGCAACATGGTCATGTACCCGAAGTCGCTGGTCACCGCCTACTACGGCTGGGATGAGTTCGAAATGGGCCTCATCAACACCGAAAACGGCCAGTTCCAGGGCTGCCTGGAGCCCGATGGCCTGTACATCCAGAGCCTGCGCTTCTTCAACAAGCTCTACCGCGAAGGCCTGCTGGACCCCAACTCCGCCAGCCAGACCTACGCCACCATGGGCGAAAAGGTGAAGGCGGGCGGCACCTTCTGGAGCATCTTCAACTTCGCCGGCTCCTCCATCTTCAACACCACCGAGCACCTGGACGAGGGCAAGTACATGTACACCATGGTGCCCACCGAGGCGACGCCCATCACCTACGGCCTGTCGCTGACCGGCGGCAACCGCCTCTGGACCATCGGCGCGGACGCCGAATACCCGGAGCTGTGCCTGGCGATCATCGATTACCTGGCCACGCCCGAAGGCAGCCTGACCATGTGGTACGGCCCCAAGGGTCTGACCTGGGATTACGACGAAGAGGGCGGCGCGTATTTCACCGAGCTGGGCCAGAAGACCAGCCAGGACCCCGCCTATGACATGACGGGCACCGTGCTCATCGGCCCGCGCACCGGGACGGAATACCCGCAGAGCGGCACCTACAACGACGGTGCGCTGCAGATCAACAACACCACGCTGACGGCCAGCCAGCAGAACCCCGACAGCGCGAAGGAAGAAACCCTGGACCGCGAGGGCTGGGTCAGCGTGCTCAGCGCGGATCTGAAGCCCATCCAGAGGGCCTGGTGCGAATGGGCGGGCGCCGCTTCCACCCAGCAGTACCTGGAGAAACATCCCTACAAGGTGATGCTGGACAAGGGTACCTACGCCCCCGCCAAGCGCGACCAGGTGCTGGACACCAAGTGGAGCCAGATCCAGACCGCCGTGAAGACCTACAGCTGGCGCGCCATCTACGCCAAGAACGACGGCGAGTTCGAATTCCACCTGAGCCAGATGATCAAGGACTGCAACGCCTACGGCTACGCGGACTGTGTGGCCTGGTGCGAAGAGCAGGCGGCCCTGTGCTGGGCGGCCCAGCAGGCCCAGGCGGCGCTGGCCCAGCAGTAATGCGATTATGCAAACCCCTCCCTTTGCCGGGAGGGGTTTGTCCATTGAAAGGATGGCGGGAAATATGAAGCGAGCGTTCCTGTTCTGCCTCGCGCTGCTGCTGTCGATCCCGGCGCTCGCCCGCGCCGAAGCGCGCGCCGCCGGGGACGACGGTTCCCTTCGACCCGCGCTCACCGCCGTGGAGGCGACCCGGCTGATGGGCAACGGCATCAACCTGGGGAACACCATGGAGGCCTGCGATACGACGCGCGGCCATTTTTCGGATGATCCCGCGGCCTATGAGACCTGCTGGGGCCAGCCGGAAACCACCCCTCAGATGTTCGCCGCCATGAAGGCGGCGGGATTTGATACCGTGCGCATTCCCGTGGCCTGGATGACGAACGCCACCGAGATGCCCTTCCAAATGAAGGATTATGCGATCAGCGAAGCGTACCTGGCGCGGGTCCGGCAGATCGTGGACTACGCCCGGGACGCCGGCATGTACGTGATCCTCAACGACCACTGGGACGGCGGCTGGTGGGGCATGTTCGGCTCGGAGAACCCGGAAACCGCCGCCTTCGCCATGGAGGCGTACCGCGGGATGTGGGCGCAGATCGCCGGGTATTTCCGCGATTATTCCGATTATCTGATCTTCGAAAGCGCCAACGAGGATCTGGGCGGCGGGTTTGACGCCAATTCCCCGTGCTACTGCGACGACGCCGTCGCCAGCTACCTGCCCGACGACGAGCGGTACGCCCTGGCCAACCGGATCAACCAGGCCTTCGTGGATACCGTCCGGGCCACCGGCGGCAACAACACGCTGCGCTTTTGCTCATCGCCGGATACAACACCAACATCGCCCAGACGCTGGACGGCCGCTTCCGGATGCCCGTAGATCCGGCGGAGAACCGGCTGATGATCTCGGTGCACTACTACGATCCCTGGAGCTACTGCGGGGCGGCGGATGCCGCCGGAGCCACGCCCTGGGGCAAGGCGGCGGATTACGACGCCATGTACGAAACCCTGAGCGGCATGCGCGCGTTCGTCGAGCGCGGCTACGGCGTGGTGATCGGCGAATACGGCGCGCTGACGGGCAGCGACGGCGTGATGAAGCACAACGCGCCGGCGTATCACAGGGCGTTCCTGGATTGCTGCGACGCGCTGGATTACACCTCCTGCCTGTGGGATTGCAGCTATTTCTTCATCCGCCGGGAATTGAAGTTCGCGGAGGAGGAAATGGCGGCTGTCTACGCCGGGCGCGACGCCGCGTCCGAGGCCGGCAGGGATGCCGCCGAAATCGCGGAGGCCGGCAAGCGGGCCCTGGACGAAGCCGCCGCCAACGCCCCGGCGACGCTGCGGGAGGACGCCGTGGAGGTCACGGACGACACCTGCGTGGCCTGGATCATGTTCAGCGAGGGCAGCTGGGCGCTGAGCTACAGCGTGGGCGACGTCTACACCCCAGATTCCATGACGCCCGGCATCGTCCCCACGGACGCTGAGATCACCGGCCCGGGCGAGTACACCGTGGCGCTGGATTTCACCGGCACCGAAAAGGGTTATGCGGAAAACGTCGCCTTCAGCGCCGTCGGCATCTCCAACGGCGAGCGGCTGTATCCCGGCTACTGCATCCAGATCACCGCCTGCGAGATCAACGGCACGCCCGTGAAATTCAAGGGGCGGAACTACACCTGCTCGGACGACGGGAAATGCACCCGCACGAACCTGTACAACGAATGGGTCGATATGAAGAAGGTGGGGAAGGCGGAGGCCCGCGTGCTGATCGGCGACCTGACCGGCATCTCGGCCACCCCGCTGGACCGCGGCGATCCCCTGATGAGCCGCATCGAAACCATCTCCGTCACGTTTACCTACGCACCCCGCAAATGACCGGCGGCATCCCCTGATGCAGCCGGAGGACAGATCGGAGGCAGACCATGGCCAACCCCATTCTTCCCCTGTGGGAAACCATTCCCGACGGCGAACCCCGCGTGTTCGGCGACCGGGTGTACCTGTACGGCTCCCATGACCGGCCGGCCGGCGAGGCATTCTGCGATTATAAGCTGAAGGTGTGGTCCGCCGGCGTGGACAACCTGAACGACTGGCAGTGCCACGGCGTATCCTTCCGCACACGGCCCTTTCCCGCCGATGCGCCCTGGACGGACCACGAGTTGTACGCCCCGGACGTGGTGGAAAAGGACGGGAAATACTATCTGTACGCCTACATCGTCGGCGCAAAGGGCGCTGTGGGCGTGGCCGACGCCCCCACGGGGCCGTTCCGGCTGCTGGGACAGTACGACTGCGCGCCGGAGGACGCGGGCGACGAAGGCATCTTCAACGATGCCGGCGTACTGGTGGACGACGACGGGCGGGCATATATCTATTACGGCTTCGAACGGTCGTGCATGAACGAGCTGGATCCCGGCCGGATGAACCGGATCCTGCCCGGGAGCCTGAAACGGCAGGTGATGGACGCCGGGCAGGACGTGCCCGTCGAGCGCCGGTTTTACGAGGCCAGCTCGCCGCGGAAGATCAACGGCACCTATTACCTGGTGTATTCCCCGCGCATGGGCAGCCGCCTGGCCTACGCCACCGCCCCTTCGCCCACGGGGCCGTTCACCTATCGGGGTTATATCATCGACAACGGCGTGGATTATCCCGCCGGCAACAACCACGGCTCGCTGGCGTGCATCAACGGCCAGTGGTACGTGTTCTACCACCGCATGACCAACCATTCCATCACGTCCCGCCGCGCCTGCGTGGAGAGGATCGCCATACTGCCGGACGGCACCATCCCGCCGGTGGAGATGACGTCGCTGGGCTTTGAGGAGGCGCTGGATCCCTATCGGCCCACCCGGGCCGAGATCGCCTGCGTGCTGAAGGGCGGCTGCTTCATCGCCGAAAAGGATGTGTTCACGCGGGTCGTCACCGACATCACCGACGGCTGCGTCATCGGCTACAAGTATTTCGATTTCGGCCCGGACGCTACCGGCGAGGGCATGACCGCGGCGCTGAAGGTGCGCGGCGGCGGCGTCAACTGCCGGGTGCGCATCCTGGCGGACGACGAGGAGATCGGCGCGTGCGACATCGGTACCGGCGACGGCGTCTACCGCGCCCGCACCCGCCCCGTCACCGGCCGGCACGCCGTCTGTTTCGTCGCCGAGCACAAAGTCCCGGGCTGGATGGGCCAGTTTTTCGAGGGGCGCAGGCTGTTCGAACTGGAGGAATTTGTATTCTTGAAATGATTCCGGGCTTTCTCGGCAAAAAACCGGCTGGCGGGATGGAAAGGCTCCATCCGGCCAGCCGGTTTGGTTTTCGGGATGCGTCCGCGCGCCCTGCCGCGTCGCCCGTCAATCGCCTTCGCCGGTCGGGCAGGAGGCGGGGTCGGCCGCTTTCAGGCAGATCTCCAGCGCGGGCAGCAGCGATTCCCGTCCCCGGTTGCGGGCTTCGTAGGCCTCGGTATTGGCGAGACTGTCCGCGGTATACAGGAACTGGCCGAAGGCGGCGCCCCGGAACTCCGCGCAGGCGGACAGCGCGGCGCACTCCATGTCCACGACCCCGCAGCCCTCGGAGCGGCTGCGGCGCACCTTGTCGACGGTCTCGCGGTAGATCGCGTCCGTGGTCCAGGTGTCGTATTCCACGTATCGGATTCCTTCGGCTTCCAGCGTGGCGACGACGCGCCGCTGGGTGGCCTCGTCCAGATAGCTCCAGCGGGCGGGCGGCATGTAGTGGTATGAGGTTCCCTCGTCGCGCAGGGCGCGCCTGGGCACGATAAAGGCGTTCTCCGGCAGCTCGATCAGCGCGCCGCAGGCGCCCGTGGAGACCACGCTGCGCACGCCATAGGCGATCATCCAGTCCATGACTGCCACGGCGATGGGCGCGCCGAGCGGCGCCTGGCAGAGGCAGGTGGTTTCGGAGACCCGGTAGATGGGGAAGGCTTTTGTGAAGGTTTCCAGAGCGGCGATGACGGGGAAACCGTGTTCCCTGGCATAATCGTCCACGCAGTCGCCCAGGATGGGGAAGGCGGCATAGGGGGGAAGCTCGATTCCGAGGTTGCCGTGATCGGGTTCCAGCACTGCCCGCGGTGAATAATCATACTCCAGGATAGGGTAAGTACTCATAGGCGCCTCCTCTTCTGCATCGTGGCGTGGGGTTCACGGGTCGTATCCATTATAGCATACCGTCCGGACAGAAACCAGAGGGTTCGAAGAGCCCGGTCAGCGTTTGTCCTTGTCGATGAATTCCAGCGTGACGGTGGACAGCAGCGCGAAGGCCAGTATGAAAGCCAGCAGGTGCAGCCAGTACTGGAGGATGTTTTCCTCCGTGCGCACGTACTCCGGCTTAAAGCTGGCCGCGGCGGCCTTTTCTTCGAGGAAGGCCTTCACATTGTCTTCGCCCACGAGGTCGATCAGCCCGCCGAGCGTCGTCTGGAAGGTGCGGCTCTCGTCGCGGTGCGCCTGGATATCCGGGTTGGCCGCCGCCCTGTCGACGATATCGCCGACGGTGGCGTGGATTTCGATGGTCTCGTTCGCGTGCCGATCCCAGAAACCGGAGGAATCCAGCATATCCAGCGCTTCGCCGAGGGTGAGACCTTCGCCGATGACGTCGTCCCTGTGCGCCGCGATGGTCGCGGAGCTGTCCAGCGCGCGCTTCAGATCGCCCAAGGTTGCGGCGCCGCCGATTTCCGCGCCGCGGATCTGCGCGACGGCGGGGTTCTCCGCGTCCGACAGCGCGTCCAGCGCCTGGCCCAGCGTCACTTCGACGCTGATCTCGCTGTTCCGCATCCTGCCCACCATGTCCGAAATGGTCACGAACGGGCGGTTGTTGGTGTCCGCCTGCGCCGCGATGACCTTCAAGCCGGGGTTGGAAATCGTGAAATGGGTCAGCGACGCCGTCCAGGCCGGCAGCGTCAGCATGCCGCCGGAGAACACCAGCTGGAAGATCAGCACGAACGGCATGATCGTCATGGCCGTGGTGGTGGTCTTCGCCAGCGTGGACACCCACAGCGACAGCATGTCCGAGGCGTAGGTGATCAGCAGCATCGAGATGCCCAGATCCACGACCATGGACCGCGTGATCAGGCCCTCCGAGGGATACCGGACGCCGGTGATCGACGTCACATACAGCGTAACGCCCGTCTGCAACACGCACAGCAGCAGCTGGTACAGCATGTGCGAGAAAATGTAAGACGAGATGTGCATGCCGGAGCGGTGCTCGCGCTTGATGACGTCGCGCTCGCGGCAGATGACCTGTATGGAGTTGAAGCAGCCGTTCCAGATGCACACGCACACCAGTGCGAACGCGCCCATCAGCGTGCCCTCCATGTTCAGGAACATCTTCTTGCGGATGACCATGCCCACCAGGCCGGCGATCAGCGCCGACATCGGCAGCACCTTCCAGTCGTTCTGGTAGATGAACATGCGCAGCAGCTTTCCCAGGTAGATCCCGACCTGTTCGGTGCGGCCGCGATGCCGCGCCTTAAACCTGCGGGCGGGCTTTTTCAGATGCATCTCAGTCATGCCGCACCTCCGACCTTCTGCGCCTGCGCGTACTTCATCACGAATTCGTCGGCCAGGCCGTCGCCGCCCTCTTCCACGCGGTTGACGGACTTGACGATCTGCTCCATACGCTCGCGCTGGAAGAACTTCCGCGCGTCTTCGATGCTGCCGTAGTAGGCCAGACGCCCGGTGCGCGCGCTGTCCTTCGCCAGCACGATCACATCATCGAACAGGTCGATCACGCGGTCCGGCGTGTGGGTGATTACGATGACGATCTTGCCGGTGTCGGCGATCTTGCGCAGCTGCTCAAACAATTCCCGCGCCATCACGCCGTCCAGGCCGGAATCGGGCTCGTCCAGTATGAACAGAGAGGGGTTGGAGATGAACTCCATCGAGATCGACAGCCGCTTCTTTTGGCCGCCGGAGAGCTTTTCGGCCAGGTTGTTCTGCACGGGCTTCAAGCCGAAGATCTCCATCACCTCGTCCACGCGCTCCCGGCGCTGCTTCGCGGATACGTCCCGGGGCAGGCGCAGCTTCGCTGCGTCCAGCAGCGTGTACAGCACGGTGTCCTTGCCGCGCATCATCTCCGACTGCGGCACGAAGCCCACCTCGTACTGCATTTTCCTGTACTGGGTGTACATGTTGCTGCCGTTCAGCATCACCTCGGCCTTCGCCTTCTCGTAGCCGTTGATGGCGTTCAGATAGGTGGTCTTGCCTGCGCCGGAGCCGCCCAGCAAAAGCACCATGTGCCCCTGGGGAATCGACATGTGGATGTCCCTGAGCAGCACCTTTTTCTGGAAGAACTCGGTGGCGCTGCGCTCCCTCAGGTTGACGGTCAGCCCCTCATCCATCACGGAGGCGCTGCCGTGGGTGGCCAGGCGCTTGAGCTCCGCCTTGATGTCCTCCACCTTCCACTCGGGCTGGTACTTCTTGCCGAAGCCCCAGACCAGCATCGGGATCCAGCGGGTATAGTTGGTCAGAAACAGCCACATCCAGCGCCTGCGCACGTTGTAGACCTCGATCAGCCCGGAAAAAACGCGGATCGAATAAATCCACCGCACAAAGATTACCACCATCGTCAGCACGAGCATCACCAGGGCCTGGCTGGATGTCGTTTCCACCTCGACCCCGTCGGCGATTTCGATCTGCATCATCAGTAGCTGCAGGATGATCATGGCGACGCCGGTGACGCTGTACAGCCGGCCTTCCGGCTCGCGCCCGGCGCAGCGGGCCAGCTGGTAATCCCTCGCGCCCGGGATCAGGGCCCACCAGCCCTTGATGCCGGATTTTTCCAGCACCCTCCACAGCCCCGCGATGTACAGCAGCATGACCGCTATGGACAGCAGCGCGGTGTCCCCAAAAAGGATGATTGCGATGATCTTCACGGGAACGCTCATTCCTTTCGCTTTTGTGTTGTCTTCCGTTCCGGCGGGCCGGAGGGCTCCGTGATCTCCGGGGATTGGGTTGGTTCGGCGCTCAGCGCGCCGAAGCCGACAACCGGGATAAAGCGGCCGGGACCCGGCGTCAGAAGCGCTTTTTCATTCCCGGCCGGGCCCGTATCGCAGCTTTCTTTCGTCACAGCGGATCTTCTTCGATTGTCGCGTATATCGCCTGGATGGCTTCCTCGTATCGTTCCTCGGGCACCCCGATCAGCAGGTTCAGCTTGCCCGCGCCCTGGTTGATGGTGCTGATCGGCATCCCCATTTTCGCCAGCGCCTGGAGGACGCGCACGTTCGCGTCGCAGGAATCCGTGCCTTTTTCGCCGATGACGGCGATCATGGACAGGTTCTCCGTCAGCCCCAGATAATCGGGCTTCAGCCGGTCGCGGATTTCCGCGAACAGCTCGTCCTTGTACGGGGCCAGCACATCGCTCTTGATGACGACGGTCACGGTGTCGATGCCAGTCAGGCACTGCTCGAAGGGAATCTGCCGGTTTTTCAGCATGTCCAGCATGACGGCGGTAAAGCCCGATTCATCGCTGACCATCAGCTTTTCCACCTGGATGACGGACATGCCCACGCGCCCCGCGACGCCGATGATCGGGTATTTTGTCTCGCCCTTCGGCAGCTTGCGCACGATGGTGGTGCCCGCGTCCTCCGGGCGGTTGGTGTTGCGGATATTGATGGGGATGTCCATGTCGGCCACGGGCAGCACGGCGTCGGTGTGCAGCACGGACGCGCCCATGTAGGAAAGCGTGCGCAGTTCGCGGTAGCTGACGTATTTCACGGTCTTCGGGTCTTCGACGATGTGGGGATCTGCCGCCATCAGGCCGGAGACGTCCGTCCAGTTTTCATAGAGATCCGCGTCAACCGCCGCGGCGACGAGGCTGCCCGTCACGTCCGATCCGCCCCGGGACAGGGTGTGGATGCGCCCGCTCATGTCCGCGCCGTAGAACCCTGCGACGACGGCGTTCTGCAGCGGGCGCAGCGCCGCGGTCATCGTGCGCCGGGTCATGGCCATGTCCAGCCTGCCGGTTCCGTCAAAGCACACGCACCATTCCGGATCCACGAACGTGAATCCGAGAAAGGCGGCCAGTATGCGGGAATTCAGATATTCGCCCCGGCTGAGGACGTAGTTCCGGTCCGGGGAATCCAGGAGGTGCTCCCGCAGCGAGGCGATCTCCCGCGCCAGCGGGAAGTCCAGATTCAGCCCGTCGATTATCTCCCCGAAGCGCTGCGATATGCTTTCCAGCGTCGGCTCGAACGGCCGGCCGGCGGCGGCGTCCTCATAGCATTTCAGCAGCAGGTCGGTCACTTTCTCGTCCTCGGCAAAGCGTTTCCCCGGGGCGGAGGCGATGACGATCCTGCGGGCGGGATCGCCGGCGATGATGGCGTGGACCTTTTTGAACTGGTCCGCGCTGGCGAGCGACGTGCCCCCGAATTTGGCGACGATGGTCTTCATTTCCGATACTCCCTCAATGCAAATTGTCTCCGTTATGAAATGCACTCCAGGAACAGCTGCGTCAGATCGGGATCGAACTGGGTCCCGGCGCCCTCCTGAATGATTCTCCTGGCTTCTTCCGCCGGAAAGGCCTTCTTGTACACGCGCTCCGAAATCAGCGCGTCGTAGACGTCTGCGAGCGCCATTATGCGCGCCTCGAGCGGGATCTCCTCGCCCTTCAGCCCGTCGGGATAACCCTTTCCGTCGAACCGTTCGTGGTGGTACCTGGCTATGTTGCAGGCGATGGCAAAATAATCCTCGTTCTCCACGTCCCGCATGGTCTTGCGGATGATCTCCGCGCCGTAGGCGGAATGCCTTTTCATGATTTCGAATTCTTCCGCGGTCAGCCGCCCGGGCTTATTCAAAATGGCGTCCGGTATCTTGATCTTGCCGATATCGTGCATCGGGGCCGCAAGGACCACGTCTTTGTAGTATTCATTCGTCAGATGGGCGTATTTGCCCTGCTTTGCCATGGCGTCGGTGAGGGCCTGCACAAAATGCTCGGTGCGCAGGATGTGGTCCCCGGTGCTTTCGTCCCGTTCCTCAACCACGGTTGCCAGGGCTGAAATGGTGCTCTGCTGGGCTTTTTCCACGCGCATGCCCTGGTGGATCTCGCGGACATTCCTAATGCAAACGAAGGCGTACAGGACCATCCCGATGATGCAGAAGGTGATGACGTTGACGACGTCCAGCAGAAATGCGCTTTGGGATTTGAGACGGTAGGACACGACCAGGTACGCCGCCGATTCAAACAGCATGAACGCGTACATCCTGACGGGCCGGTCGTCGATGGACAGCGGCAGGACGGCGATAAACACGATGATGCTCGTGGCCGGTATGGCGTAGTTGCTGGGCTGGGTGCTGAGTATGCCGGCATAGGCGCAAACCATCAGCATCTCCATATAGCAGAGCAGCTTGCTCAGCCATTCCCGCATCGTCTTCCGCTCCAGCGTCCTGAGCAGGAGATAGACAAGCGCGCTGCCGCAGAACAGGAACAGATAGGGCATCCACACTTCGGAATGGGTGAGCCGGTTGAACAGCAGAAACAGCAGCCCCATGCCCGCGGCGAGGAGAGAGGTGATTTTGAGCGTCCTCCGGTTCCTGTTCCACACTAATGGCCGGACGTGATCGTATTCGTCTTTGGCAAGCGTGCAGTACAGCAGGAATGATTTCGGACTGTTCTTTGTCATGCGTATGCACCCCGTCGAATCCCGGCAAGCGATGATTCGGTCCTTCGCCGTCTTCCTATAATAAAACCGCGCGGTGTTCCCGATCCCTATTTTACCATATCCGATGCGCGCGGGCAACCTGTAATTGTGCGCGTCCGCCGGCATTCACGCGATGTTTTTCGCGACGCCGACCCGCGGGCGCTTCCCGGAAAGCGCCTGGAGAACCCGCCGGCTCGGCGGTTTGCCGGCGCAGGTTAAATCATACCTATTTTGGTTGTATTTTTTATCCATCTATGCTATAATATGATCGAGTCAATGTATGTTCTCTGACTATGGTTTCGGATGACCGGAAGGACCGACTCATAGAATAAGATGGCGGACAGGATGCGCTCTGGCCGCCGATCCCGCGCAGGAAGTCCAAAGAGGATTTTGAACGGATGCTTTTCAGCTCGATAAGAGATAGGAGTGCTTAGGATGAAAAAGACCCGGAAATGGCTGGCTGTATTGCTGGCGCTGGTGGTGCTGTGCGCGAACAACGGCTTCGTGACGTCGGCATTCGCTACGGAGGCGGAGGAACCCGCCGCCGTGAGCGCGCCGTCGAATGAACCGACCGATGCGGGTGCGCCCGCGGCGGCGCCGGTTGAGGCAGAAGCCCCCGCGCCGGTCACAGAAGAGGTATCCGCGCCGGAACCGGTTGCGGAAGAAGCGCCCGCGCCTGCGCCGGCCGAGGCGGAGGCGCCCACCGAGGGCGAGAACGAACCCGCCGAGCAGGAGGAACCCGCCGGGCAGGAAGAACCTGCCGAGGAGGAAGCGCCTGCCGAGCAGGAAGTACCCGCCGAGGAGGAAGCGCCTGCCGAGCAGGAAGTACCCGCCGAGCAGGAAGAACCTGTCGAGGAGGAAGTACCCGCCGAGGAGGAAGTACCCGCCGAGGAGGAAGTGCCTGCCGAGGAGGAAGTACCTGCCGAGGAGGAAGTACCCGCCGAGGAACTGACGGTCGCGCTGGAGGACCTTCCGCTCTACGCGAAAGCGGGCGGCATGATCGCCGGCCGCGCGGTGATTGCCGGCGGCGCCGCGCCCTACGCCGTGGTTTGCGGCGGGACGGAGCAGGTGCTGGAAGAAGCCGGAGAGATCGGGATTGCCGCCGAGGCGTCCGAAGCCGGCGAATATACGCTGGTCGTCACCGTCACCGACGGCGAAGGCGCGCAGGTCTCTGCCGAGGCCGTCGTGCCCGTCTCCGGCGACGGGGAAAACGGGCCGCTCGCGCTGCCCGGCCTGGACGGCGAAATGACCTTCGTGGAAAAGCTGGTCGCCGTGGCGCAGAGCCAGGTCGGCTACCGGGAGGTCGGGGACAACTTTATCATCGATGAAACGGGCCGCCGCTGCTGGTCGTTCTTCGGCAGCGAAGCGGGCAGCCCCTACGGCGAATGGAGCGCCGCCTTCGCCTCGCGGTGCCCCGCGCCGACAGCGCCGCGGCGCTGCGCGAAAAGCTGGGCGGGCGCTTTATTCCCGCCGGCGATTACGTGCCCCAGGCGGGCGATCTGGCCTTCTTTACGGATGATGGCGGCGACCGCGCGGGCATCGTCGTGCGCGGCCAGGACGGCGGGTTCACCGCCGTGGAAGGCGGCGCGGGCGGCGTGATCGAGCGCGATTACGCGCCGGGCGACGTCGCTGTGGCGGGATTTATGGATATGACCGCCGTGATGCGCGAATGGGATTCCGTGTTCGTGCTGCGGGCGTTCAGGGATTCGCTGACCCAGCAGACCATCTCCGCGGAGGTGGGCGATCTGACGGTGGAAATCAGCGGCATGCTGCCCCCGGGCGCCTGCGTGCAGGCCGTGGAAGTACCCGTGGAGATCGCCGAGGAGATCGTGGACGCGGCCTATGAGGA
>CACWVN010000042.1 GCA_902764285.1 uncultured Eubacteriales bacterium | reverse complement strand
TGCAAAACGGGCGCCGCCCGCGGGAGGATGAGGATATGCAGCGACTGAACGCCGGCATGATGGCGCGCTATGAGATCGAGGACCGCCGGCCCGCGCGGGTGAACGCCGTGCAGTTCGGCATGGGCGAGGCGCTGCTGGGCGCGGTGGACCGGCGGATCGACGACTTCAACGCCGCCGTCGCCCCGGACGCGCGCGTGGGCATCGCCTGCGTGCAGGCGGGCGAGGACGGCTTCGCAAAGCTGCTGTCGGAGCAGGACGGCCTGTACACGGTGCTGGTGCGCGGTTACGAGGGCGAGGAAGCCGTGCGGCGCGAGCAGGTCGTGCAGTGCGTGCGCGCCGCGGTCGACCCCGCCGCCGGGCCGGAGGTCCTCGGGGCGCTGGCCGCGGACGCGGGCATCGCGCTGGGCATCGCGGACATGGCAAGCCCCGAAGCCGTCGCGCTGGCGGAGCGATTCCGGGAACTGCGCCGCGCCGCGGGGCTGGGGGAAATCGACTGGCTGTGGGTGAACGGCGGGGCCGGCGCGGCATGTCCGCAGGGCGCGGCCCGGGCGCTGGCGGACAGCCTGGTATTCCGCAGCGAAGCGGACGAGGCCGCGAAGCAGTGCCGGGAGATGAACTACGCCGACGGCATGATCCACATCGCAGAGCCGCTCTGCCGGCTGACGGTCTGCGCCGGGGACGGCTTCCGCGGGCGCTGGCCGCTGGACGCCGCGCCGGGCGTGACGTTCGCGGACGAGGCGGCGTTCGCGCGGGAGCGGGCGCTGCGGGATTCGGTGTTCGGCGCGGGGCTGTTTTTGATGGCCGCGCCGGGCTGGCTGAACGGCTGCGCCACGCTGCGCGACTGCATGACCAGCGAGCGGCTGCGGCGGTTCGCGGGCGAGGGCATGCTGCGGGAGGTGCTGCCCGCGCTGACGGAGGCGGGCATGGACCGCGCAGCGCTGGAGGCCCGCGCCATCGAGAGCTTCGGGCGCTATGAGAACCCGCTGAACCGCGCGTTCGTGCTGGCGGCGGCGCGGCCGCTGCTGGGCCGGTTCTCCGGCGCGGCGCTGCCGATCATCCGCCGCTGGGCCGATGAGAATTACGAGCCGCCCCGCCGGCTGGCGTTCGCGCTGGCGGCGACGGTGATGCTGTACGCCGGGGCGCGGAAAAACCCGGAGACGGGGCGCTGGGAGGTGGCCCGGGGCAAGGCCGCGGAGCCGCTGTACGACGACCCGGAGGCGCTTTCCGTGTTCGCGGCGTTTTCCCACGACATGCCGCCGGAGACGCTGGCCTACGCGGCGCTGGCCGACCGGGCGCTGTGGAACGGCGCGGACCTGCGCGAAATCGAGGGCCTGGAGGCCCGCGCGGCGCTGGACATCGCCGCCATGCAGCGCGACCCGGCGTTCCTGCCGGAGGAATAAACGGGACGGGGAAGTTTCCCCGTCCTTTTTTTGTGCGGGGCGTGGCAACCCGCGCCGATATGTGCTATAATACCGCCAGCATGGTATCACACTACCCAACCGCCACGACCGGAGGGATGAACCGCATGAAAGTCGTATTGGAGCATCTGACCAAGATATTTCCCAGCCGCAACAAGAAATCGAACGACGAGGTGATCGCCGTCAACGATTTTAACTTTGAGATCCCCGACGGCAAGCTGATCGGCCTGCTGGGGCCCTCCGGCTGCGGCAAGAGCACGGCGCTGAACCTGATCAGCGGCCTGTTGAAGCCCACCAGCGGCAAAATCTATTTCGGCGACGACGACGTGACCGGCCTGCCGCCGGAGAACCGCGGCGTGGGCCTGGTGTTCCAGAACTACGCGCTGTACCCGCACCTGACGGTGAAGCAGAACATCCTGTTCCCGCTGCAGAACCTGAAGGGGGCCGAGCGCCCCTCGAAGGAGGAGATGGAGCGCCGGGCGCTGGAGGCCGCGAAGCTGGTGCAGATCGACGGGCTGATGGAGCGCAAGCCTGGCGAGATGTCCGGCGGCCAGCAGCAGCGCGTGGCCATCGCCCGCGCGGTGGTGAAGATGCCGCGGGTGCTGCTGCTGGACGAACCGCTGTCCAACCTGGACGCGCGGCTGCGGCTGCAGACCCGCGAAGAGATCCGCCGCATCCAGCGGGAGACCGGCATCACCACCGTGTTCGTCACCCACGACCAGGAGGAGGCCATGTCCATCTCCGACATGATCGTGGTGATGAAGGACGGCGTGGTGAACCAGATCGGCAAGCCACAGGAAGTGTACGACGAGCCGGTGAACCTGTTCGTATCGAAGTTCCTGGGCACCCCGCCGATCAACGTGTTCGAGGGCCGCGTGCGGGCCGGCCGGCTGTTCATCGGCGACGAGGCCGTGCTGGACGTGCCCGGCGCGCCGGACGGCGAGGTCTGGGCGGGCATCCGCCCCGAGGGCTTCATCCCGGACGAAAACGGGCCGTTCACCTGCCAATTGCGGGGCGTGGAGGTCATGGGCCGGGACGTCAGCGTGGTCTGCGGCCACGACAAGTGCGCCGGCGAGCAGATCCGCGCCATCATCAGCGCGGAAAACCGGCCCGCCGACGGCGCGAGGGCCGTCCGCTTTGCGCTGAAGCCGAAAAAGGTGTTCCTGTTCGACCGGCAGAGCGAGGAAAGAATCCCCTTCGAGGTGAAATAGCATGGGCAAAGACAACAACCTGAAGGGCTGGCTGTACCTGCTGCCGGCGATACTGTTCCTGGGCTTCTTCATGGTCTACCCGCTGATCGACGTGTTCGTCTACTCGTTCGAGGAGGGCTACAACTCCGCCAGCCAGACGTTCTTCGGCGTGGGGCTTTACAACTATTCCTATGTGCTCCACGACACCTATTTCCTGCAGGCGCTGAAGAACACGTTCATACTGGTCATCATCACGGTGCCGCTGTCCACGGGCATCGCGCTGTTGATCTCCGTGGGGCTGAACAGCATCAAGCCCCTGAAGAACCTGTTCCAGACGGTGTATTTCCTGCCCTACGTGACCAACACGCTGGCGGTGGGCCTGGTGTTCATGATCCTGTTCAAAAAGACGGCCTACACCGACGGGCTGATCAACCTGATGCTGGCCTGGTTCAAGCGCGGACCCATCGATTTCATCGACGGCCCCTACTGGGCGAAGATGTTCGTGCTGTGCTTCTACACGATCTGGGTGGTCATGCCGTTCAAGATCCTGATCCTCACCAGCGCGCTGGCCGGCGTGAACCAGGATTACTACAACGCCGCCAAGGTGGACGGCACGTCCGCCTTCCGCATCTTCCGGAGGATCACCCTGCCGATGATCTCCCCCATGATCTTCTATCTGGTCATCACCGGGTTCATCGGCGCGTTCAAGGCCTATTCCGACGCCGTGGCGCTGTTCGGCACAAACCTCAATGCCGCCGGGATGAACACCATCGTCGGCTACGTCTACGACATGCTCTACGGCGACAGCGGCGGATATCCCAGCTACGCCTCCGCGGCGGCGATCATCCTGTTCGCCGTGGTGTTCACCATCACGCTGATCAACCTGTCGATCAGCAAGAAGAACGTGCATTATTAGGAGGTGGCGCAGATGAACAACGATTATGATAAAATCGAACGCGCCGCCCGGAACCGGAAAATCGCGGTGCGCACGATCACGTATGTCCTGCTGGCGCTGTGGGCCGTGATGGTGCTGTTTCCCTACTACTGGATGCTGCTGACGTCGGTGAAGACCTACAGCAGCTACAACGGCGAATACGTGCCCTCGTTCTTCACGCTGTCGCCCACGCTGCAGAACTACGCCGACGCCTTCTCCGCCGTGCCGCTGGCGCGGTATTTCCTGAACACGATCCTCTTCACGGTGGTCACCACGGGCGTGATGCTGCTGGTGATCATCCCGGCGGCGTTCGCCTTCGCGCGGCTGGAATTCGTCGGCAAGAACGCGGTGTTCGCGCTGTTCCTGGCGCTGATGATGATCCCCAACGAGCTGGTGCAACGAGCTGGTGATCATCACCAACTTCCAGACCATCACCCACTGGGGCCTGCGCAACAGCTTCCCGGGTTTGATCCTGCCGTCGGTCACCAGCGTGTTTTATATCTACCTGCTGCGGGAAAACTTCGCCCAGATCCCCGACGAGCTGTACAGCGCCGCCAAGGTGGACGGCACCAGCGATTTCAAGTACCTGACCCGCGTGATGATGCCCATCTGCAAGCCCACGATCATCACCATCGTGATATTGAAGGTCATCGAGTGCTGGAACAGCTACGTCTGGCCGCGGCTGATCACCGATGATCCCAATTTCTTCCTGGTCTCCAACGGCATCCAGGAGATCCGCGAAAACGGCTTCGGCCGCGAGAACATCCCGGCCATGATGGCCGCGGTGGTGGTCATCTCCGTGCCGCTGATCGCGCTGTTCCTGGCGTTCCGCAAGAAGGTCATGGCCGGCGTTTCGAGAGGGGGCATCAAGGGATGAAAATCAGGGAACAGGGAACAGGGAACAGGGAACAGGAATGGCCGAGAGCGAGGTCGGAAGAGGTCGTATCTCCCAGGCTCATCTCCCTGTCGCTTCTGTTTGTCTTTCTGGTCCTCGCCCTCGCCGGCTGCCACGGCAGCGTGGGGCGCACGGATTTCCAGGTGCCCGGGGCCTTCGACGAATCCAGGCATTTTGAAATCACGTTCTGGGCCAAGAACGACACCAACAAGACCCAGACCGACATCTACAAAAGAGCCATCGCCGATTTTGAGGCGCTGTACCCGAACATCACCGTCAGCCTGAAGCTGTACACCGACTACGGGCGCATCTACAACGACGTGATCACCAACATCTCCACCGATACCACGCCCAATGTGTGCATCACCTATCCCGACCACATCGCCACCTACCTGACCGGCGACAACGTGGTGGTGCCGCTGGACGGGCTGATGGACGACGCCCGCTACGGCCTGGGCGGCAGCGAAGTGCGCTATGACGGCCCGGCGAAGGACGAGATCATCCCCCGGTTCCTGGAGGAGTGCGCCTTCGGCGGCCACACCTACGCGCTGCCCTACATGCGCTCCACCGAAGCCATGTACATCAACAAGACCTTCGTGGAGGCGCTGGGCTACGAGCTGCCGGACGTGCTGACCTGGGATTTCGTGTGGGAGGTCTCCGAGGCCGCCGCGAAGAAGGATGCCGACGGCATCTACCCGGTCAACGGCCAGAAGGTCATGATCCCCTTCATCTACAAGTCCACCGACAACATGATGATCCAGATGCTGCGCCAGCTGGGCGCGGGCTATTCCACCGACGCCGGCGAAGTGCTGCTGCTGAACGACACCACGACGGGTCTGCTGGCGGAGATCGCGGCCCACGCGAAATCCGGCGCGTTCTCCACGTTCAAGATCTCCAGCTATCCGGCCAACTTCCTGAACGCCGGCCAGTGCATCTTCGCTGTGGACAGCACCGCCGGCGCCACGTGGATGGGCAGCCAGGCGCCGCTGCTGGACATCGCGCCGGAGAACATCGTGCAGTTTGAAACCGCCGTGCGCCCGGTGCCCCAGTTCGACCCGGCGCACCCGCAGATGATCTCCCAGGGGCCCAGCGTGTGCGTGTTCAACAAGAAGGACCCCCAGGAGGTGCTGGCGTCCTGGCTGTTCGTGCAGTACCTGCTGACCAACGATGTGCAGATCGCCTATTCCGAAACGGAAGGCTATGTGCCCGTGACCAGCAAGGCCCGGGAAACCGAAGAATACCAGGGCTATCTGAACAGCGATGCCGGCGACGCGCTGCATTACCCGGTGAAGCTGGCCGCGGCGAGGCTGCTGCTGGCCAACACGGAAAACACGTTCACCACGCCGGTGTTCAACGGATCGGCCTCGCTGCGCGACGCGGCCGGCCAGCTGATCGAGAGCGTGGTGAAATCGGTGCGCCGCCGGCAGACCGTGGACGACGCGTTCATCGAAAAGCTGTACGGGGACATCTCGTCCCTGTACCGGCTGAATCAGATCTCCGGCCGCGCGGGAATGACGTCCGGCGGCGACCTGGGCCCGCTGCCCGCGGGCTCAAAGGCGCTGCTGATCGCCCTGGCGGCGGTCTGGGCGCTGCTGGGCGCGTTTGCAGCGCGAAACTGGCTGAAAAACAAAAAGAAGCAGTAGCCGTCACCCGCCAGCACAACCCATGAACGAGGAGGATAAAATTGCCAACCGCCATCATCGTCTTCTGTATCATCGTGTGGGTCGCCAGCGCCGCCATGTGCAGCAGCCTTGCCTCTGAAAAAGGGTACGGCACCGGCTGGGCCGCCTTTCTGGGCTTTGTATTCGGGCTGTTCGCCCTGATCTATTACGCCGGGCTGCCGCTTTCCGAGGAAAAGCGCCGCGCGGAATACTCCGTCGTCGCCAGCGCGGTCAGCGCCGCCATGGCGCGAACGGCCGCCCAGCCCTCCGCGCCCGCGCAGGCCGCTCCCGACCGCTCCACGCCTGCCGTGCAGCCGTTCGCCGGCCCGCCGGAGGCGCGCAGCGCCCGAACCATAGACGCGCTCAATGCGCTGGACGCCGAAACGTCCCCCTCCCGCAAGCTGCCGGTAGCCGGGAAGGCCGACGCGATTGTGTGTTCGGCGTGCGGGCAGGAACAGCCCTCGTTCCGCAGGGTATGCTATAAATGCGGCGCGCGGCTTGAAACCGGAGAGGTCCCGGAATAAGCCGCGCAATTATGCAAATCATGTTAAATCCTGCTCGTTTCATTGAGTTTATGCGCGGTTTCGAGTATAATAAGGCTGTCGTTTGAAGGGGATATATCCCCGTCACAATCAACAAGGAGGATAATACCATGAAGAAGCTCTTTGCCGCGATCCTGGTGCTGGCCCTGGCGCTGTGCGCGTGCGCGTTCGCCGAGGAAGTCCCCGCCGTGATGACGTATGCCGAGTATGCCGCCGCCGACATCTCCGAGGGCGATGTGCCGGTGACCATCGAAGCCTATGTGCAGGCCCATCAGTCCTGGTGGGAGGATCAGATCACCGTCTATGCCGCCGATCAGGACGGCGCCTACTTCATCTACAACATGGCCTGCTCCGAGGCCGACGCCGAAAAGCTGGTCCCCGGCACGAAGATCCGCGTCACCGGCTATAAGACCGAGTGGTCCGGCGAGGTGGAAATCGCCGACGGCACCTTCGAATTTGTCGAGGCCGATCCCTTCATCGCCGAGCCCGTGGACGTGACCGAGCTGCTGGGCAAGGACGAGCTGATCGAGAAGATGAACCAGCTGGTGGTCTTCAAGGGCATGACCGTCGAACCCTCCAAGATCGAAGGCGACGACACTGAATACGCGTTCCTGTACAACTGGGACGGCTCCGGCCAGGAGGGCGCCAATAACGACCTGTACTTCAACGTCTCCAAGGACGGCGTCACCTACACCTTCACCGTGGAATCCTATCTGTGCGGCGAGGGCACCGAGGTCTACGAGGCCGTGAAGGCCCTGAACGTCGGCGACGTCGTCGACCTGGAAGGCTTCCTGTACTGGTACAACGGCGCGAACCCGCACATCACCAGCGTGATCGTGGGCGAATAACGCAGAATACGCAAAGCGCCGCTCCTGTTTCGGAGCGGCGCTTTTTTGATCCCCGCGGATCATGCCGTCGCGGGGCGGTCCGGTTATTTCCCCGAACCCTTCAGGAACGGCGAAAGGGGCTTGTAGATGAGGAAGGCGACGGCCACGCTGCACAGGCCCTTGACCAGGGTGAAGGGCGCGTTGAACCAGAGCAGCGCGTCCCAGAGGGTCTGGACCTTCGGATTGAGCGCCTGGTACATGCCGAGGATGGCTTCCATGGGCATGAAGGCGGTATACATCGGATAGACGATGAAATAGTTGAAGGGAAGGCTCAGCAGCGCCATGAACAGCGTGCCGGCCAGCGCGCCGATCAGCGCGCCGCCGCGGGTGCGCTTCTTCAGATAAATGATGCCGGCGGGCACCACGAAGGCCACGCCCAGCAGGAAGTTGCACAGCGTGCCGATGCCGCCGCTGGAAGTCTTCATCAGGCTGACCAGGTTTTTCACCAGGCACACCGCCACACCGCTGATCGGCCCGTAGGCAAACGCGGCGATCAGCGCCGGCAGCTCGGCGAAATCCAGCTTGATGAACGAGGGCATCAGCGGCACCGGGAAGGCCAGAAAGCTCAGCACGGTGGAAACCGCCGCCAGCATCGCGGTGCCGGCCAGCCTGCGGGTTTTGGAAACGGTAGTCATTTTACACACACCTCCGATAAAAAACGCGCCCACGGGAATCGTCCCGGGGCGCGGACATTTCTTCACAGGCGCACATTTTGCGTCGTCTTCTTTCATCCAGACTGTACTGTCGGTACCGGAATCGCACCGGTTCGTGCCGAAAAAGCGGCTCGCGGACTATACCGCCGGTCGGGAATTTCACCCTGCCCCGAAGACTGATCTCATCGATCTGATGTAGTTATACGCCCTTTGCGCGCGATTGTCAATAGAGGGTTTGTAAATTATCCGGCCTGCGCCGTCGCGGCGTCGGCGGGCGCCTCGGCCTTTGGCAGGCACACCCGCATGCGCGTGCCGATGCCGGCGCGGCTGGTGACCTCGAAATGGCCGTCGTGGCGCTCCACGATCCAGCGGGCGATGGACAGCCCCAGCCCGGTGCCGCCGCCTTGCCGGCTGCGCGCCTTGTCGGCGCGGTAGAAGCGGTCGAAGATGCGCGGCACGTCGTCGGAATCGATGCCGATGCCGCCGTCCTGCACTTCCAGGTACGCCTGGCCGTCCTCTTCGCCGGCGCCCAGGCGGATGCTGCCGCCCTCGGGCGTATAGCGCACGGCGTTGTCGATCAGCACGCGCGCCGCCTGCTTGATCAGCGCCGGATCGGCCATCACCGGCGCGGCGTCCATGCGGCCGCAGCGCCATTCGTGGCCGGGATCGATCATCCGGTACTCATCCAGCACCTCGCCCATCAGCGCGGAAAGATCCATCGGCTCGGGGTTCATCTGCTGTCGCCCGCTGTCGCCGCGGGCCAGAAACAGCAGCTGCTCCACCAGTGTCTTCATGTGGGCGGTCTCGCCCTTGATGGCGGCGATGGATTCGTCCAGCACCTTCTCGTCGTCCTTGCCCCAGCGATCCAGCATGTTCACATAGCCCTGGATGACCGCGATGGGCGTGCGCAGCTCGTGGGAAGCGTCGGAGACGAACTGGGCCTGCTGGCGGTAGGCGTCCTGCATGCGGTTCAGGAGGTCGTTGATGGCGTCCTCCAGCCCGCGCAGGTCCTTGTCGCCGGTGGACAGCCGGTCGCCGATGTCGATCTGCTCGATGGCGTGCTCCAGGTTGTGGAACTTCGCCTCGTCCACGCCCTTGCGCACCTCTTCCTTGCGGGGCCGCGCGGCCTCGTCGCTCAGGCGCTGGGCCGCCTCCGCCATGCGGTTCAGCGGCTTCAGCATCCGCCGCGCGTCCTTCGCGCCGCCCAGGAAGCCCAGCAGCCACAGCACGCCCTGGGCGATCAGCAGCGGGCGGCCGAACATCTCCACCAGACGGACGTAGTCCGCCAGCGGCACGATGTTCTCCGTCCCCTGCCAGGTGAAGATATAGCGCAGGGTCTCGCGCTGTCCGCCGTCCATCGCAAACGTCCGGGGGATGCGCCAGCCCGCAAACGCGCCGGTCACGGCGGTCTCCTTCGCGTACAGGAACGCCGCGGTGCACGCCAGGAGCACCGCGATGTCCAGCAGCAGCGTCAGCCCCAGCTTCTTCCACTGCCACGCGCGGTGGATCCGCCGGGCGATGGAATTGAATTTACGATTGGCGTTCATGGATCGATTCCTTTCATGGGGGATTTAGGGAGTAGAGAGTAGGCAGCAGGGAGTAGAATGGCCGGATTCCCGCAGGGGCGGCGATGCGGCGCCCGCCCGGGGCGAATCAGGGAACAAGCCCGGTTTTTCCGTGCGTCAGGGCGTCCTCATCTGGTCCGGCCCGTCCACAGGATTACACTCTCAACACATACCCCACGCCGCGGACGGTGTGCAGCAGCTTCACGCCGTACACGTCGTCGATCTTGCTGCGCAGGTAGCGCACATAGACATCCACGATGTTCGTCTCGCCCATATAATCGTAGCCCCAGACGCGCTCCATCAGGGTGTTGCGGCTCATGACGATGTTGACGTTTTCCATCAGCGCCTGCAGCAGCGCGAATTCCCGGAAGGTCAGTTCGATGTCGTGCCCGTCGTAGGCCACGGTGTGCCGACCGGGGTCCAGCGTCAGAAGCCCCGCCGTCAGCACGCTGCCGCCGGCGGCCTTGCGATCGTTCTTGCGCAGGCACACGCGGATGCGGGCCAGCAGCTCTTCGATCTCGAAGGGCTTGGTCACGTAATCCTCCGCGCCCATGTCCAGCCCGGTCACCTTGTCCATCACGGTATCCCGAGCCGTCAGCAGGATGACCGGCGTGTCCACCGTCTTCCGGGCGCGCCGCAGCACCTCCAGGCCGTTCAGCCCCGGCAGCATGATGTCCAGCAGCACCAGGTCGTATTCCCCGGTCTCCATCATCGCCAGCCCTTCGCGGCCGTCGGCGGCCTTGTCGGCCTGGTAGCCCTCGTGCTGCAGCTCCAGTTCCACGAACCGCGCCAGCTGCGCTTCATCCTCCACGATCAGTATCTTCTCCGGCATCTCGCTCTCTCCCTTGTACGGCCCGGGGCAGCCGGTTTTCCCGGCTGCCCCCGGAGGTTGGGTTTATTCCTGTTCCCGGTCGTCGGCGCGGGCTTCGCCGGTCACCTCGGCCTTGACCTTCTCGGCAGCCTCGGCGGCCTTGTCCATGGCGTTGTTCACAACATCCCGGCCCAGTTCGGGGCCGCTGAAGCTGTAGCGGAACCCGGTGAACAGGCCGATCACCAGCAGCGGCAGGCACACCCAGAAGGCCAGCAGGATCAGCACCACCACCGCCGTCACCGGCAGCTCCACGACCAGCCTGTCCTTGCGGCGCACCTCCAGGCGGTTGCGGTTGCCGCAGGCGATCAGCTTTACGATCCCGTCGCCGATCTTCCGCAGCACCGTCTTCCAGTTCGCTTCCTCTTCAATCTTTTCTTCCGGGCGGGGCGCCTGTTCGGTGCTGTAGGTTTCCTGCTTCGCGCCGTGCTCCTGCTCCAGCAGCAGGGCCGCGTCCAGCATATCCCAATCGCTGGCCTCCAGCGCCGCCTTGGCCTCCTCCATGGAAACACCCATCTTCTCGGAAAGCTTTTCCGTCATTTCGTACTGCGTCATGGTTTTGATCTCCTTTGCTTTTGATGGGCCCATTATAACGCCCGAAAATGAAATGACAAGAAAACTGGATTAGAAAAAGATTAGAAAACGGGGCGAATCCTTTCACCCGGCGGGCCGATCAGCCGTCGGGCTCCAGGCCGTATTCCGCGGCGTCCCTGATCGCGTCGCCCAGTTTGTCCAGCCCCTCCATATCGGCGCAGTTCACCCATCCGCCCCGCTTCCGGTAGCAGGCGGCCAACCTCGCGCCGTATATGGAGATGGGGACCCGCCTCTCCGCGACGCCCTCCGGCCGGCGGTCCGGCAGATCGGCCGGCATCAGGCTGAACACATAGCCCGCCTCAAAGCCGTTCAGCCGGCGGTCATAGAGCTTGTGGCAGCCCATCGCGTGCGCCTCGCCGGTCAGCAGCGCGAGGATATGCGCCTCCGCGCACGCCTCCGGTTTCAGATTGATAAAAGGATGCGTCATGTCGTCCGTCGTCACGTACAGCGCGCGCCAGCAATCGCCGGTCCGGCGCACATAACAGACGCTGGAAGCAAAGCGCAGCTCCAGGCGCAGGTAAAACGCGTCGATATCCGGCTCGGGCGCGCACGCACCGGCCGGCACGCGTTTGCGCGGCGGGACCACGGGCGATCCAAACGCCCGCAGCTTCTCCTCCGGCACGAAATCGCGCCAGTTTTCCTCCCGCAGGCCGGCAAATGCCGCGCTCTTGTCCGGCGGCAGCATCTGCGCCAGCCGCTTCACTTCTTCCAGGTCGATGATCCCGTAGGTGTTCTCTCCGCCCGAAAAGACCCCGTAGGATCTCTGCCGGGCATCCTCGCGCACAAAGCGGCCGTTGCGCAGGTCCACGTCGACACAGGTGATCTCATACTCCGGATCAAGGGAACGGCCGAGGTTGAACAGCGGGTACAGCGCTTCCCGGGGAAAGGCGGCGAAATCCTTCGGCGTCCGGCTGAGGAAATCCGCCTCGATCAGAGGCCCGGACTGCGCGGCGGCCCGTTCCCGCGCCAGCTTTTCGGCGACCGGCTTCACGGCCTGCCGGGCGACCGGCTTCACGGCCTGCTGAGCGAC
This sequence comes from uncultured Eubacteriales bacterium, assembly GCA_902764285.1. Classification (GTDB taxonomy): domain Bacteria; phylum Bacillota; class Clostridia; order Christensenellales; family Aristaeellaceae; genus UBA2862. The sequence goes on along the minus strand of CACWVN010000042.1, from coordinate 8,457 downwards.
CGGCTTTTTCGCCGGCGCCGGGGCCGCCTGCTTGCGCGCCCGCGCCTCCGTCAGCTTTTGATAACAGGCCTTGCAGTAGTATACGTCGATGCCGTTCGCCAGCGATTCCTTGACGTATTCATCCTCGCTCGCCAGCATCTTGCTGCACGTCGTACAGAAATAGCATTTGGAAGCGGGCCGGCGATCCGGCCATCTGTTTTTCTTCGCGCCGGCCTTCGTTTTTTTCGCGATGCCCGCCCACGCGAGTATGAGCAGGAGAATGATCAGCAATCCCCCTGAACTTCCCATGGCGTTCCTCCCTGCCGCAGTTCAGACCACGCTCAAAAGGGCTGTTCCGCGCAGTTCCCCGCGGAACAGCCCCGAATCGGTCGCGTCACCCGTTGTACCGTTTCTCGGCGAAGCGCCAGGCGTCGCGGCACATGTCGTCGATGTTCCGCGTGGCGCGCCAGCCCAGCAGCTTTTCGGCCTTCCCGGTGCCGGCGTAGCATTCGGCGATGTCGCCCGGGCGCCGGGCGGCGACGCGATAGGGAATCGCGTGGCCGCAGGCCTTTTCGAAGGCGCGCACGATCTCCAGCACGCTGGTGCCCTTGCCGGTGCCCAGGTTCACGGCCTCGGCGCCGGGATGATCCTTCACGTATTCCAGCGCCGCCAGGTGGCCCAGCGCCAGGTCGACCACGTGGATGTAATCGCGCACGCCGGTGCCGTCGGGCGTGGGATAATCGTCGCCGAACACCGTCAGCTGCGGCAGCTTCCCGGCGGCCACCTGCGCCACGTAGGGCAGCAGGTTGTTGGGGATGCCGTTGGGGTCTTCGCCGATCAGCCCGCTGGCGTGCGCGCCGATGGGATTGAAGTACCTGAGCAGGCAGATCTTCCATTCCGGATCCGCCGCGGCCAGGTCCTTCAGCATCTGCTCGATCATCACCTTGGTATAGCCGTAGGGGTTGGTGGCGGAGGTGGGCATCTCCTCGGTGAAGGGCACGGGGTTGTTCATGCCGTACACCGTGGCGGAGGAGGAGAACACGAAGGTCTTCACGCCGTGTTCGCGCATCACTTCGGCCAGCACGATGAAGCCGTACAGGTTGTTGTCGTAGTATTCCAGCGGCTTTTCCACCGATTCGCCCACGGCCTTCAGCCCGGCGAAGTGGACGACGGCGTCGATCCTGTGCGCCGCGAACACCGCGTCCAGGGCCGCGCGGTCGCGCAGGTCCGCCTCGTGAAAGGCGAAGTCCTTCCCGGTGATCTCCCGGATGGCGTCCAGCGCCGCCGGCTTGGAATTGACGAAATTATCGACGACCACGATCTCGTGGCCCGCGTTCAGCAGCTCCACGCAGGTGTGGCTGCCGATGTACCCGGCCCCGCCGGTGACGAGAACTTTCATGGGGACGTCCTCCTTGTTGTCATTTTCAGCTATAATTCCTGCCTGCCCTGGAACGCGCGCAGCAGCGTCACCTCGTCGGTGTATTCCAGTTCGCCGCCGATGGGCACGCCGTGGGCGATGCGCGTCACCTTCACGCCCATGGGCTTGATCAGCCGCGAGATGTACGCCGCGGTGGCCTCGCCCTCCACGTCGGGATTGGTGGCCAGCACGACCTCCTGGATCTCGCCGGAGGACAGCCGGGCCATCAGTTCGCGGATGCGGATGTCGTCCGGGCCCACGCCGTCCATCGGGGAGATGACGCCGTGCAGCACGTGGTACATGCCGTTGTATTCGCGCATGCGCTCCATGGCGTTCACGTCCCGGGGATCGCGCACCACGCACACGATGTCCCGCCGGCGGTCGCTGTCGGAGCAGATCGGGCAGGGATCGGTATCGGTGTAATTGCCGCAGACCGGGCACAGGTGGATCTGCTTCTTGCCGTTGAAGATGGCTGAAGCCAGCTCCCGCACCTGCTCCTCCGGCAGGCTGAGGATGTGATAAGCCAGGCGCTGCGCCGTCTTGCGGCCCACGCCCGGCAGCTTCGAAAGCTGGTTCACCAGCCTGGCAATCGCCTCGATTTCGGCCATTTGTCGATACCTCTGATTGCGTAATTCGATCGTCTGCGCCGGCATGTACACCGCAGACGGGGAAATCTGCCCGCAGGGAAATCCCATTCCCCGAAGGCGAATCTGCAGGGGGTGGTCGCGGAGGGGGACGTCAATCCCCCTCCGCCATCGATCAGAACAGCCCCGGCATGCCCAGTCCGCCGGTCAGCTTGCCCATTTCGCGTTCGGTGGTCTCGCTGGCGGTGCGCAGGCCCTCGTTCACGGCGGCCAGCACCAGATCCTGCAGCATCTCCACGTCGTCCGGGTCCACGGCCTCGGGCTTGATTTCAATGGACAGCAGCTCCTTCTTGCCGGAGACCTTCACCGTCACCATGCCGCCGCCGGCGCTGGCTTCGTATTCGCGGGCATCCAGCTCCTCCTGCATCTTCGTCATCTGCTGCTGCAGCTTCTGCGCCTGGCGGGCCAGCTGCTGCATGTTGCCGCCGCCGAAGCCGCCCGGGAATCCGCCTCTTGCCATAATCGTAAACCGTCCTTTCCCCGGGCGCGCGCGGCGCCCGCATACTTTTTCATGGTGATTATAGCATAAAACGCCAGCGGGCGCAAGGCGTCGCGGGCCGAAATGCCGCGGCTTCGGGGTGGATAACGCCGGCGGGAAATGGTATAATCGGAAGCGAGAATTCCCACTGCCAAAAGGAGCGATCGCCATGAAAAAACTGATTTCCCTGCTGTTGGTCCTGCTGCTTGCCGCGTCCGCGCTGGCTGCCGTGGCCGAGGCCGCCCAGTGGACCTGTCCCGGCTGCGGCGCCGTGAACGACGGCAATTTCTGCATGGAGTGCGGCACGCCCCGCCCCGCCCAGGTCGTCTGCCCCGGCTGCGGCGCGGTCTATCCCGCCGACACCGCCAACAAGTTCTGCTCGGAATGCGGATCGGCGCTGAACGCCGAGCCCGCCGCGGAAGCGCTGACCGTCGACCCGGAAGCGGGCCGCTTCGCCACGCCGGAGGACGCCGCCATGCGCTACATCGACGGCCTGCGGGAGCGCGACCTGGACAAGATGCTGTCCGCCACCGACTGGGTGACGCTGGAATCCCACCGGACGCTGCAGAGCACCGTCGCCCGGATGAAGAACTATAACTTCTCCACGTGGCCGACCTTCCCCCGCGACGACGGCATGCTCAGCGCCATGAACCTGGAACAGATGCGGGCCTCCACCGCCATGCTGATCCGCCGCGCCATGCTGCGCTTCGTGGTCACGGGCCCGGACGGCGAGAGCATCGCGACGGGCGGCTACGTGAGCGTGGATCCGGAAAACATAGACGCCCTGATTTCCCAGTTCGACATGACCCGGATCGATTCCCTCGCCCGCATCACCGACGTGCAGTTCATCGCGCCGGAACAGGTCGTGGACATTTACACCATGGACGCGAACCAGCGGAATTTGGAGAGCCTGCGCGTGATGTACGGCGCCGACGAAATACGCGACCTGTGCGTCACGTTCACCATCGACGGCAGGCAGTACGTCGTCTGCCCCGGCTGCGTCCGCTACGGCGACGTGTGGACGATGTACGGCCCGGGCCTGCTGGCCGCGATCCTGGGCATCTCCGTCGACCAGCAGGCCTTCGCGGCGGTGGACGAGATTGGGTAAACCCCCGCGGTTCCCGCGAAAGCGGACTTCGAAAAACTCAGCTTTACCGCAAAGCTTACTTCGGAAAACCCTGAAAACAAAGCTTCCTGAATTGCCAGAGTCCGCAAATGCAGGGTTTTTCGAAGCTGCCGAAAGCGGACGGGCCCCGCGCCCGTCCGCTTCTTTTGTGTTTCACCGCCGCCGCGCTTGCAAGCGCAACATTCCCATGATACAATAGAATTGGAAATGTATACGGCATGACTCTGCCAAGGAGCGAATCTATGGACAACACCCGCAAAAACCAGGGCTGGGATACGATCATCCGCCCAAAGAAGGGCTGGCTGGACATCGATCTCGGGGAGCTGGTGCGCTACCGCGACCTGATCTGGCTGATGGTCAAGCGCAATTTCACCCTGCTGTACAAGCAGACCATACTGGGCCCGGCCTGGGTCATCATCCAGCCGCTCCTGACCACCGTGGTGTTCACGGTGATCTTCGGCAACATCGCGGGGCTGCCCACCGACGGCATGCCCAAATTCCTGTTCTACATGGCGGGCAACATCGTGTGGCAGTTCTTCGCCCAGTGCCTGACGGTCACCTCCACCACGTTCGTCACCAACCGCAACCTGTTCGGCAAGGTGTATTTCCCGCGGCTGGTGATGCCCTTCGCCACGGTGCTGTCGGAGATGATCAACTTCCTGGTGCAGTTCGTGCTGTTTTTGCCGTTCGTGATCTACTACGCCCTGCAGCCGGGATCCGCCGTCAACCCGAATTTTCGGCTGATCCTGCTGACGCCGCTGATGCTGATCCAGCTGGGCGTGCTGGGGCTGGGCTTCGGCATCATCATCTCCGCGCTGACCACCAAGTACCGCGACCTGGCCATGCTGGTCACCTTCGGCGTGCACCTGTGGATGTACGCCACGCCGGTGACGTATTCCACGTCGCTGATCGCCGAAAAGTTCCCGAAGCTCCTGGGGCTGTACATGCTCAACCCCATCACGCCGATCATCGAACAGTTCCGCGCGGCCTATCTGGGCGTGCCCGGGTATGCCACCGGGTATACGCTGCTGTCCGCAGGCGTGACGGCGCTGGTGTTCCTGCTGGGCGTAGCGCTGTTCTCCCACACGGAAAAGACGTTCATGGATACGGTGTAACGGCCGGTACTTCAATCCTGCGCATTTGGCACCATTCCCGATCATGAAAGGAAACCATTCATGTCAGACCGACTGCTTGAAATCGACGGCGTCTCCAAGCAATACCGGCTGGGCGCGATCGGCGGCGGCACGCTGCACGGCGATCTTTCCAGCTGGTTCGCGCGCGTGCGCGGCAAAGACGATCCCAACGTGAAAATCGGCAAGGAGCACGTCAATTACAACGAAAAATTCTGGGCGCTGAAGGACGTCTCGTTCGACGTGAACCGCGGCGACGCCGTGGCGCTGCTGGGGCGCAACGGCGCGGGCAAATCCACGATGCTGAAGCTGATTTCCCGCATCACCGCGCCGACGGAAGGAGAGATCCGCATCCGCGGCCGCGTGGCCAGCCTGCTGGAGATCGGCACCGGATTCCACCCGGAGCTGACCGGCCGCGACAACATCTTCCTGAACGGCGCCATACTGGGCATGAGCCGCGCGGAAACCGCCAAGAAGATGAAGCAGATCATCGAGTTTTCCGAAATCGAACAGTTCATCGACACGCCGGTGAAGCGCTATTCCAGCGGCATGTACGTGAAGCTGGCCTTCGCCGTGGCCGCGCACCTGGACCCGGACGTGATGATCTGCGACGAGGTGCTGGCTGTGGGCGACCTGGCGTTCCAGCAGAAGTGCCTGACCATGATGGGCAACATCGCCCGGGACGGCCGCGCGGTGCTGTACGTCAGCCACAACATGCGCACCGTATCCCAGCTGTGCAGCCGCGGCCTGTATCTGGACACCGGCCGGCTGGAATACGACGGCACCGTGGAGCGCGCCATGGAGCTGTACGGCGGCAGCAGCGCGCGCAGCGCCCGGCGCAATCTGGACGAGGTGCCCCGCACGAAGAACCGCGGCGACACCATGCGCATGCTGTCCATCCAGTTTGAAAACACCCAGTCGCTGGAATACGAAATGGATTCCAATATGGAATTCACGCTGACCAGCATCTCCCACATCGCCGAGCCCCGGATGCGCATCCGGCTGATCCTGCAGAACAGCATCGCCACGCCCATCGCCATGACGCAGACCGACGCCTTCGAGGTACAGGCCGAGGAGACCTTCTCCCGGCGGATCACATTCCCGCTCGACGGCATCGCGCCCGGCGAATACATCATCAAGATGTCCCTGGTCTCGGGCACGCCCCAGGGCCGAACCTGCTATTACGACACCATCGTGGACGTCAGCCGGTTCATCATCACCGACGATCCCGCCGCCAACGCCGGGTTCGTCTGGACGGAGCACCTGTGGGGCAGTCTCCGGCTGAAGCCGCTGGAAATGAGGTAGCGCCATGATCGCAGAAATCCTGTCCGTGGGCACGGAGCTTTTGATGGGCCAGATCGCCAACACCGACGCGCAGTACATCTCCCGCCGGCTGTCCGAGCTGGGCGTGACGCTGTACCGCCACACCACCGTGGGCGATAACCCCGCGCGGGTGAAGCAGGCGCTGGACGAGGCGCTGTCCCGCGCGGACGTGGTGATCACCACCGGCGGGCTCGGCCCCACCGAGGACGACCTGACCAAGGAAATGGTGGCGGAATACTTCGGGCTGCCCATGCGGCTGGACGAGAAGAGCCTGCGGGCCATCGAGGCCTACATGAACCGCGTCGGCCACCCGATGACGGACAACAACCGCAAACAGGCCCGTTTCCCGGAGGGCTGCGCCATCATGGAGAACCGGTGCGGCACCGCGCCGGGCTGCATCGTGGAATCCGGGGACAAGGCCGTGGCCGTGCTGCCCGGGCCGCCCCACGAAATGAAGGATATGTTCGACCGGCAGCTGGCGCCGTGGCTGGCCCGGCGCAGCGGCGCGCACATCGAATCGAAGTTCCTGCGGGTATTCGGCATCGGGGAATCCCGGCTGGAGACGCTGCTGATCGACCTGTTCCACAGCGATAATCCCACGCTGGCGCTGTACTGCGCGCCCGGCGAGGTGCAGGCGCGCATCACCGCCATGGCCGCGGACAGCCCCGCCGCCCAGGCGTTGATCGCGCCGGTAGAGGCGGAGATCCGCCGCCGGCTGGGCGATGCCGTGTACGGCGAGGGCGCCGAAAACACCATCGAGCGCGCCGCCTTTGACCTGCTGAAGGCCCGGGGCGAGACCGTCTGCTTCGCGGAGAGCTGCACCGGCGGCCTGACCGCCTCGCGGCTGGTGAGCGTCCCCGGCGCCAGCGACGTGATGAAGGAAGCGCACGTGACGTACGCCGACGAGGTAAAGATGCGCGTGCTGGGCGTGAAGCGCGAAACGCTGGCCGCGCACACCGCCGTCAGCGCCGAATGCGCCCGGGAGATGGCCGAGGGCGCGCGCCGGATCAGCGGCGCGGATTGGGGCGTTTCCACCACCGGCTACGCCGGGCCGGGCGACGCGCCGGACGGCACGCCCGCGGGCACGGTGTTCATCGCCGTGGCCGGCGCGTCGGGCACCGACGTGAAGGCGTGCCATTTCCGCGGCCAGCGGGAATTCATCCGCACGCTGGCCGCGTCGAACGCCCTGAACCTGCTGCGCCTGGCGATGGAAAAGCGCTGAACGCAAAACAGGGCCGCCGCACTTTCGTGCGGCGGCCCTGCTTTTTTATTCTTTTATTTCTCCTTCAGCGAACCGACCATCTCCGCCGCGTATTTGGGCTCGTCGCCGGGCTTGGCCGTCGCGTAGACGAAGCTCAGTATCCGGCTGTCGTCCATCTGGGTCTGGAAATAGTGCTGGATGCCGTCGGCCGTGGAAAAGCGCAGCCATTCGCGGCCGTTGATCACCGCGCGCCGGCTGTCCTTGAGCGTGCCGTCCTCCGCCGCCACGGCGTACTGTTCGGCCAGGTCGTCCAGGTTGCCCCCGCTGACGACCACGGTCAGCGCGAATTTGCCGTCTTTGCTGCAATACACATCGCCGTTCACGCCGTCGGGCGCCTCCGCGGCATCCCAATCGCCGGGCAGGCAGAAGCACAGCTCGGTGAGGCTGACGCCCACGTAATTGCCCTTATAGGACGGCTTGTTTTCGATGATTTCGGTCTCCATGCCCTCCGCCAGCGCAGCCGCCGACAGCGCCAGGCACAGGGCCATCAAAAGCGCGGCCATTTTCTTCATGATCAACCGCACCCCCTTCGCTGTCTTTATAAAAATGTTAGCATCCTTCCGCGGATTTGTCAAGCGATGCGCCGCCGGCCGCGCCGCGAAACCGGCGTCCCCGCGGGCCGAAAAGGAAAATATATCCGGCAACTTATATAAAGGAAATATATTCGTCATATTTACGCAACTTAAATGTCGTAAAATGAAATTGGACTAAATTGTGGCGAAAGTGCTCCGAAAAGGTGATCGTCCGATATGAGCCGGTCTCAAGCGAAAAAAGGCGGATTCTCCGCCGTAATACGCCGTGCGCGCCGCTGGCGCCGGCGGCTGTACCGCCGTCACCCGTGGATGCGGCGGGCCGTCAACATGGCCGCGGCGGGCGTTTGCCTGCTGGCGGTGCTGGCGCTGGCCGGCTCTCCCGCGAAAATCGCATCAGCAGCTACGGCTGGTTCTCCCCCACCTGCGTCTACACCGCCTCCGGCAAGGGCTACGTGCTGGTGGGCAGTTCCAGCGGCAAGCTGCGGCTGCTGGACGGACTGACCGGCGACACCGCGGCCGAGATCGAGCTGAAGGGCAACATCGAGGGCACGCCGGCCGTATTCGAC
>CACWVN010000041.1 GCA_902764285.1 uncultured Eubacteriales bacterium | reverse complement strand
GAGAAACGACCATGAAGAGAGTACTTTTGTCGGCGATGATCCTGGCCCTGGCGCTGGCCGGTTTCGCAGGGCTGTGCGCCGGAACGCCGGTCGCGGCCGCGGAAACGGCCGTGCGGAAGGTGATTATCGACACAGACACCGGCGCGGACGACGCCTCTGCCCTGATCCTGGCGGCAAGGAGCCCGGAGATCGAGATCATGGGCGTCACGGTGCTGGCGGGGAACGTCGATCTGGAACAGGCCACGAAAAACGCCCTGGCCGCGCTGGAGCTCGCGGGCTGCGACGCGCCGGTTTACAGGGGCTCCGGCGAGCGATACGGCGGCGAGGCCATCGAGGCGTTCAGCGTGTATGGCTCGGACGGCATGGGCGACGCGGATCTGATCCATCCCCAGGGCGCTCCGCAGACGGAGGACGCCATCGATTTTATCCTGGAGACGGTGCGGGAGAACCCGGGCGAGATCGAAATCATCGCCATCGGGCCCGCGACCAACATCGCCAGGGCGATGGATCGGGATCCGGAGACCATGATGAAGGTCAAGCGGATTTGGTCGATGGGCACGGCCGGTCTCGGCCCGGGCAACGCCTCCCCGGTGGCGGAGTTCAACGCCTACGTGGACGCGCCGGCCTATCGCGTCATGCTGGATTTCGGCGCGCCGGTGACGATCATCGGACTGGACATGTGCGGCGACGAGGCCCAGTGGACCGACGCGCAGTTCGATACGCTGGCCGCCGCGGGCGAGACCGGACGCTTCGTGACCGCTTCGTTCGCCAAGCTGCGGGAATTCTACGCCCGGAACGGCTCCGCCGGCCTGGTAATGAACTGTGACGGCCTGGCGATGATGTGCGCCGTCTGCCCGGGTTTCGTCAACGAAACGATTCGCTGCCACGCCAGCTGCGTGGTCGATCCCGGCGAAACCTACGCCCAGGTGATCTTCTACAAACAGGGCTTTACCTATGACGTGGCGTCCAACAATTACGATTACAACGTCACGCTGGTTTCCGACGTCGACGCGGCGGACTTTTTTGACCTGTACCTGGCGCGGATCGGCTGAGCGGCGCGGACGGTCCGGATGCGCGGAGGACGGAACGCCGTCCGTGCGCCCGGGAGAGCCGGATATGTCAGACAAGGCGGGCATGACCATGCGCAAAAAAACGAAGAAAAAGAGGAGCTGGATCCTTATGGCTGCTGTGATCATCGCCGCGGCGCTGTTGGTCGTCGTCTTTGCCGCGGGGTTCTGGTTCGCGAACTATTCCATGGGAATCCAGAGGCAGACGCTGGAGCAGGCGCGGGCCTGGCAGGAGGCGCACTATGATCTTTCGTGGTACGACCGGATCGACAGGTCGGATTATACCGTCGACAGCTACGACGGCTACGCGCTTCACGCGCAGATGCTGGCGAACCCGGTTGCCACGGACCGCTATATCCTGATTTCCCACGGCTATACGGACAACCGCTTCGGGGCGCTGAAATACGCCCGGATGTATCTGGACCTGGGCTTCAACGTGATCGTCTACGATCTGCGCGGCCACGGGGAAAACGCGGAGACCTTCTGCACGTACAGCGCGCGCGAGCGAAGGGACCTGCAGGCGCTGATCCTGGACAGCCGCCAGCGGTACGGCGATATGGCCGTGCTCGGGCTGCACGGCGAATCGCTGGGCGCGGCGACGTCCCTGGCCGTGCTGGAATTCCAGCCCCCGGTGGATTTCGTCGTGGCGGACTGCGGGTTCAGCAATATCCGGGACGTCCTGGCGGACGGCGTGCGGAGCCGGCATCTGCCCGCGGCGATGGTGGACGTGGCTTCGCTGTGCGCCAAAGTGCGGTTTGGCTACGGCTATGCCGATATGAGGCCGATCGACTGCCTGGCCGGCAACGCGGTTCCGATCCTGTTCATCCACGGCGCGGCGGACGGTTTCATCGCGCCCGCGCACAGCGAAAGCATGAGCCGCGCGACGGCGGGGTACAGCGAATTGCATCTGATCGACGACGCCGGGCACGCGGAATCGATCCTGGTGAATCCGGAGGCTTACAGGGAATACGTGGCGGCGTTCCTGGACCGGGTCTTATCCGAACCGCCGCAGACGAATGAGGTGAAACAATGAAGCGAATTCACATGGGCCCCGCGCACTGCGCGCTGGATATCGGCGACGGCAGCGAACGCGCCGAGTACGTCGATCAGGATTACATACTGCACAAACTGGGCCGTCCCCACCGCGCCGTGAATCTTATGTACACCTTCTATCCCCACGACGCGGAGTGGCCCGCGCGCATTTCCGAGGCGTGGAAGGACAGGAACGTGAACTTCGCGTGGGACTATCCCTACGACGATTACTTCCCCTACGGCGCGAACGGCCAGCCCTTCGGGCAGATGAAGGACATCCGCCGCCACGGCCAGGACGTGCTGCTGACGCTGACGGTGGACTGCGGCCTTTCCGACGGCGAGCTGCGGGAGATCGCCCGCCAGCTGCGGCCCTACGGGCGCATGATGATCCGCATCAACCACGAATGCTGCGGCGACTGGTTCCAGCACAACAAGCGCTATTCCTACGCCCAGGTCGGCGCGTTTTTCGTGCGCTTTTCCGGGATCATCCACGAAGAAGCGCCCAACGTGAAGACGATCTTCTGCGGCGGCTGGGGACTGCCGGACGGCCACGTGGAGCGGGAGGAGGCCTTCCGGGACTGCTATGCCGCCGCGGACCTGTGGAGCTGCGACACCTATCCGGCGCTGCATTACGGCTGGCCCTACGACGTGGCCGAGGTGGGCGGCGGCCGGTACAAGGCCGATTCCGTCGGCATGCTGGTGGACCAGTTTGCGCGCACCCACAGGCGCGCAACGGAGCTGGCCGGCGCGGAAAAACCGATGATCACCGCCGAATTCAACACCGACGGCGACGTCACCGGCCCGCGCATGCAGGGCGAATCCGTGGTCCGTTTCGCCCATTACTGGCGCGACAACCGGGTGGACTGGTTCAAGGGCATCAGCCTGTACCAGTTCCGCGACCGGGGCCGCCTGGGGCTGGAATGCGAAGACCCCAACAACAGGGCCGTCGGCGTGGAACAGCCGCTGCTGGCCGAATACCGCGACCGGGTGCTGTACGACCCGTGGTTCATGCCGGAGATGACGGAGGGCGCGGAGATCGCCTTTCCCGCCGAGCTGCGCTGGGGCGGTTCCGAGGACGCCGACGGCCTGGCCATTCCCATCGAATTTGAGGGCAACCCCGAATTCTGTGAAATGACCGTGGACCAGCAGATCGGCCTGATGGCGGAGCTGAACGGCCGGTGGTTCTACAAGGCCCCCGGGACGAAGACCATCGATATGATGAGCGCGTTTTTCCACAAACCCCTCGACGGCCCGGCGACGCTGACGCTGAAGATCTTCGCGCCGCCCGCCGACGGCGTGAATGTGGACGACGGCAGCGAGGATTGGATGATGAATTACCGCGCCGTGCTGGAAGCGGCGCCCCGGATGCGCATACGGTATCAGGTTCCGGGCGTCGTAGGGTAAAGCGGCCGGATTGAAAGGAGCAAAACCAATGACTTCATATTTCGACAAGCACGGCGCGCTGCGCGTGTCGGGGACCCGGTTGACGGACGCGGCGGGGAAGCCGGTGCAGCTGCGGGGCGTGAGCACGCTGGGCCTGGCGTGGTATCCGGAATACGTGGATGAAGCGGCGTTCCGCACGCTCAGGGACGACTGGGGCGCGAACACCGTGCGCCTGGCGATGTACACCTGCGAAGAGGGCGGCTACATGACCGGCGGCGACCGCGCCGGCCTGGAGGCGCTGATCGACAAGGGCGTGAAGCTGTGCGCGGCGCTGGGCATGTACGTCATCATCGACTGGCATATCCTGAGCGACGGGGACCCGAACCGCCACGCCGACGCCGCCGAGGATTTCTTCCGCCGGATCAGCGCGCGCTACGCCGACCAGCCCCACGTGCTCTACGAGATCTGCAACGAACCCAACGGCGAAGAGGTGACCTGGCCGGTGGTGAAGCGCTATGCGCAGCGGATCGTCCCGGTGATCCGCGCCAACGCCCCGGACGCGGTGATCCTGTGCGGCACGCCCTGCTGGTCGCAGTTCGTGGACCAGGCGGCCGCCGATCCCGTCGACGACAAGAACCTCATGTACGTGCTGCACTTCTACGCCGCCACCCACAAGGACGCGCTGCGCGAGAGGGCCGAGGCCGCGCTGGCGGCCGGCGCGCCGATATTCGTCTCGGAATTCAGCATCTGCGATGCCTCCGGCGACGGCGCGATCGATTACGAGTCCGCCGCGGCCTGGCGTGCGCTGATCGAAAAACACGGCCTTTCCTACATCGCGTGGAGCCTTTCCAACCGCGATGAGAGCGCCGCGCTGATCCGCGCCGACTGCCGCAAAACCGCCGGATGGGACGACGGCGATCTGACCGAAACCGGCCGCTGGCTCCGCGCCGTCCTGCGGGAGGATCGGGACAAATAACCGCGCCGCCGCTTCGGATCCTTCGGGCGCCCGGGGACTGCCCGGACGCCCGCCATTTTTATGACCCGCGACGCCGCGATAACGGGAGGTTTGCCGCCATGAGGAAGAAGATCATCCTGCTGTGTCTGCTGATCTGCGCCGTCGGCGCCCGCGCCGACGGGGAGGCCGTGCTGACCTTTTCATCCTTCGAAGGCGGCGGCGCCGAATACAGGATCGAGATCGAGGATCCGTCCGTCGTCAGCTGCGAATACGCGCGGCAGTACGACAGCGACGAAGAGCCGCTGCCGCCGGGTTCGGGCTATACGGAGACGTATGCGTTCAGGGGTTTGAAGCCGGGGACGACGACGGTGACGGTTTATTCGAGCTCGCCGATCATGGCGGGCAGCCGCGCCGTCTACCTGATGACGGTGGACGAGGCGCTGGACGTCACCGTGCAAATCCTGGCGGCGGAGGACCGGGACGCCCTCGTTCCTCCGACGCCGACGCTGGTGATCCGGGCCGGCGGGAAGATCTTCTATGCGGCGCTGGAGGACAATTCGTCGGCGGAGGCGTTCGTGGAGCGGCTGAACCCCGGCGCCATCGAGGTGGAGATGCGCGATTACGGCGGCTTTGAAAAGGTCGGGCGCCTGCCGTGGAGCCTGCCCGGGAACGACGGCGAGATCACGACCGCGCCCGGCGACGTGATCCTTTACCAGGGGAACCGGATTGCGATTTACTACGACGAGAACACCTGGGATTTCACCCGCCTGGCCAGGATCGGGAACGTCTCCGGCGCGGAACTGCTGGAGGCGCTGGGCGACGGGGACGCAACGGTGGAATTCTGGCTGGAATGGAGCGAATGACCGGCGGGGAGGAACGCGCATGATTGATGAGAACAGGACGCTGGGGGAACTGCTGAGCGATCCGCGGATCCGGCCGATCGCGGCGGACGCCATCGCCAAATGGGATCTTTCCGGGACCGAGCTGTGGGACAAGTCGCTGAAGCAGCTGCGGGCGGAGCGCTTCGGCGGCGAGATCGCGCGCGGGCTCGACCGGCTCTTCGCCGCCGCGGACAGCGGGGCGTGGTATTATCCGCTGTACGACGAGGCGGAGTGCGCGGAGGACGAAACGCGGAGAGGCGCCAGCCTGGTCTGGTTTCCGGCGGAGGATCCGGCGGCCGGAGAGCGGCCCTATATCCTGCTGGTGCCCGGCGGCGGCTTTGTGAACGTGTGGAATCTGACGGAGGGCTGGCCGGTGGCGGCGCAGTTCAACCATCTGGGGTACAGCGTGTTCATCCTGACGTATCGCGTGACCGGGGAGGAAAACCTGCTGAAGCGGGAGATGGAGGATTTCGCCCGGGCGATCCGGCTGATCCGGGCGCGCGCCGGCGATTTTTCCGTGCGCTGGGATCGGTACATCACCTGCGGGTTCTCCGCCGGAGGGTATTTGACGTGCCTGTGGAACGTGCCCGAGACGGGCTATGCCGCCTTCGGCCTGCCGAAGCCCCGGGCCGTCTTTCCGGTGTATCCGCTGGTCAGCTTGAAGCTGTGCCGGCGGGAGGGCGCGTACGACCCGAACGAATCCGGGCGGCTGTACGGCTGCGACATCGAAACGGCGGCCGATTCGCCCTATGAAGTCCCCGAGCACGCCGGGGGCTTTCCGCCCTGCGCGCTGTTCCTGGCGGCGGAGGACACGCTGGTCGATCCCGAGCATTCCCGCCTGCTGGCGCGGACGCTGGACGGGCTGGGCATTCCGTGCCGGCTGGAGATCGGCCCCTCTGGCGGCCATGGTTTTGCCGACGGCACGGGGATGTGCATGGCCGGATGGACGGAGCGCGCCGTGCGGTGGTACGAGGGTCTGGCGGAGCATCCGGCCCGGTGAGCCCGGCGGTGCCGGGAGAGCGAAGAGCGCGCCTGGTTTCAGGCGCGCTCAAATCGTTGGATTATGCATGATCAGAAAAACGCGGGCATCCCCGCAGGCGGGCATATCCCGCCGTTTACGCTCCGGCGCGCGGGGGACGGATCGCGACTTCGCCGGTGCAGTCCATGACCGCGTTTTCGCGGATGATCTCGCCCACGCTGTCCGCCGTGATCCGGCCGGAGCGGGGGTTCTTGACGGAGACGATGTGGCCGTTGATCTCCGCGTCCACGTCGGAATACTCAAAGGCCAGGTCGGCGTCGATCATCGTGCAGTTCACCAGCTTCAGCCGCGTGCAGTAGCACAGCGGCTGGGTGCCGATGACGGTGCAGTTGACCAGCGTCAGACCGTCGGAGAACCAGGCCAGGTATTCGCCCCGGATGACGCTGTCGCGCACGGTGGCGTTTTTGCTGTGCCAGAAGGCGTCCTTGGTGTCCAGGTCGCAGCCGTCGATCTCCAGCCCGTCCACGTACTGGAAGGAATATTTGCCCTTCATACGCACGCCGCGCAGCCGGACGCGCCGGCTGTCCAGGAACAGGTATTCCGATTCGACGGAGGAATCCGTCATTTCGACGTCCTCGCACTTCCAGCCGAATTCCGGGGACGCGATCCGGCAGCGGTCGATGCGCACGCGGCGGCATTCCCGCAGGGCCTTGACGCCGTTCAAATCGCTGTCGGAGATATCGCCGTCGCCGGCGTACCAGATCGCGGCGCGGGTCCGGTCGTCCATTTCGGTGCGCGTCACGCGGAACCCCTGCGCGTGCCACAGCGGGTACCGCAGGGAAAACCGGCAGTCGGCCAGGCGAACGTCCCGCGCTTCCTTCAGCGCGGATTCGCCGTCCGCCGGCCCGGCGAAGACGCAGCGCGTCACATCGACGTGGTGCAGGTTGTACAGCGCGCGCTCCTCGTCGAACCGGCGGTTTTCAATCGTGATTCTGTCCGCGTTTCCCATCTGGCCCATCCCTTCTGCCGTCTTGTGGGCTTCCCTGAATATCCTGTTTTCCGTCCCGTTCGGGCGGTCAATCGCCGTAGAACTGTACGAAGTTCCGGCCCCGGCGCAGGCAGTTGGGCTGCGGGCGCGGCCCCCGGCGCAGCGGCAGCGGCTGGCCCCAGAAGCTGGGACATTCGCAGAAGCTGGCGCGTCCCGCGAGCACGTCCTCCAGGATGGCGATGATGTTCTCCAGGCAGTCGCCGTCCAGCGGCGCGCCCAGCGCGCGGAAATCGTGGTGGCCGTTCCAGATGCCGTCGTACCGGTCGGCCAGGCCGCGGATGCGCTTCAGGGCTTCCAGCGTGACTTCCGGCGGCGCGGCGCCCAGCAGCAGGTTGAAGTTCACGGCGTCGCCGGCGAACAGCATGCGCTCCGTCTCGTCCAGAAACACCACTTCGCCGGCGGTGTGGCCGGGGCATTCGTACACGGCGACCGTCCGGCCGCCCAGGTCGAACCGCTGGCCGTCGTAAAGGTCGCGGATCGCCGGAACGGGCCGGTCGGCGGGGTCCCGCAGGTCGGTGTCGATATCGTAGGGGTAGAGGTTGAACAGGTTGTAGGGCGCGCCGATGCTGCCCTTCTGCCGCTGGGCGATGCACTCGGTGTCGCGGCGGCGGCGCTCCAGCGCGTCGGGCATGGGCATGTTCCGGTCGGCGGGGTGGATCCACACCTCGTCGAACTGCCGGGCGTTGCCGGTATGGTCGATGTGCCCGTGGCTGTGCACGACGATCAGCGGCTTGTCGGTGATCATCTCCACCGCGCCGCGCAGGTCGCCGATGCCCATGCCGGTGTCGATCAGCATGGCCCGTTCCGCGCCTTCCAGCAGGAACATGCTGGCCACGTCGAATTCGTCGATCTCCCAGGTGCCCTTTTTGATCTGCACCATCGGGTAGAGCTTTGTCAGGGCGCCTGTGCCCGCCATGGGAAAACCTCCTTCAAGCCGCGCCCGGTTACGGGTTGGCCTTTGCGATGTCCTTGACCTTCTGGTAATATTCCCGCCCGGCGGTGTTGCCGAACACGCTGCGCAGCTTGTTGTAAGCCTCGCGCAGGCTGGCGCTCTCGGTGAAGATCTCCACGATCCGCCCGGCGTCGTCCTCCGGCAGGCCGGCCTCCAGCAGCAGCGCCAGCGGCTCCGGCGTTTCCGCGGCCGCTTCCGCCGCCGGCGCGGCGGGCAGTTTCGCGGCGACGGGCGCCGGTTCCGCGGGCGCATCGGCCGGGGCGGGCTCGCCGCGCAGCGATACGATGCCGTTGCCGTCGGGGCCGTCCTCGAACCGGAACGCGTCGCTGAAATGCCGCGTCAGGTAGTTCAGCGGCCGCCGCCGGGACCGCTGCTGGTCCACCTTGTATTCCGGCAGCGCGTTCAGCGCGGTGAACAGCGCGTTGGTCTGCACGCGCCCGCCGGCGGCTTCGATCTCATGCTGGATGAATTCGCGGATGATATCCATGCGCTTGCCGTGATCGGGGGTCACGGCGGGCTTCTCCGCGGGGGCCTTGTTTTCCCGGGCGGGGGACTTCGCGTCCTTCGCGGCGGACTTGTTTTCCTTTGCCGGCGCCTTCTTCGGCGGCTGCGCGGCCTGCCGCACGGGCGGCTGCAGCACCGTGAAGCTGGAGCAGGCGGCGCGCCACAGCGGGTTGGCCTTCTCCGTGCCCATGCCGATCACCTGCACGCCGGCGTTGCGCAGGCGCACGGACAGCGCGGAAAAATCGCTGTCGCTGGAGGCGATGATCGCGGCGTCGATGCCGCCGGCGATCAGCAGATCCATCGCGCCGATCACCAGCGCGATGTCCGAAGAATTCTTGCCCTTGCTGGCCTTGATGGTCAGATTCGGGTGGATGGCGTATTTCAGCACCGGTTCCACCCAGGATGTCAGCGCCTGGGCCGCGCCGAAGATTTCCCGGCGCCGGATCTCGCCCAGGGCGGCGGCGTGTTCGAAGATCTGGTCGGCGTGGGCCGAGAGCACGTTTTCAGCGTCAATCAGTATGGCGATGTTCATGGTGTGTTCCTTTCCGTATCGGTGGTGTTTGATCGGATCCGGGATCCCGTCGACCGGCTGCGCGGCGTTTTCGACGCGCGGCGGTCCGTATTCCATTATACCTTATACAGCCGCCGCGTGTCCACGTTATTTTTGTGTCAAAACGCGCGCTTGCGGGAAAAAGACGCCGGAAATGCCCGGAAGCGCACCGGTTCAGGCGCTTTGCGCGTGGACAAAACCCGCCCGAATGTGGTATAATCCAAAATGAGGAATGATGCGCGGTCCATCGTAAACGGAGGATACGGCGGCAATCGGAAAGGGTGATCGGATGAAACGACGCAATCAGCTTCGCGGACGCCTCGGCGGGCTTTCGGGGAATGCCCTGTTGATGCCCGTGGTGGCGGTGCTGGCGGTGCTGCACGTGCTGATCATCGTGGTGATCGTGGACATCAACGCGTCCAGCGCCAGCCTTTCCTCGATCATGCAGAACGCCGGGGCCTACACGATGGAAGCCACTTCGCTGCAGGCGGGCTCCAGCATCCTCTCCGAGACGGCCAGCACCTACGTGCTGATGCCCACCGCGGAGAACGGAGAAGTGAACGTGGGCCCGCTGATCGCCTATGCCAACGAGCTGAAGGTGGACCGCCGGGGCGCCCAGGTGCTGGCCCGGTTCCGGGATTACGACGTGAACGAGGCGGCCGTAACCCGCCTGGCCGAGGCCGCGGAGTGCGCCGAGAGCATGATGGAATCCCAGCTGCATGCCATCGCGCTGATGAACGCGGTGTATCCGGTGCCCGGTGTGCCGCCGCTGAACACCATTCCCATGCCCGAGCTGACCGCCGAGGAACAGGCCATGACCGACGCCCAGAAGGAGGCGGCCGCCAGGGTGCTGGTGCTGGGATCGGTGTATTCGCTGAACAAGCAGGCCGTTTCCCAGAACGTGGCCGCCTGCGTGGAAGCGCTGCAGGCGGAATCCGGGGCCCGGGCCGGCCGGGCCTCGGCCCGCATCGGGAGGCTGCGCTCGCTGCTGTGGGGCATCACGCTGACGATCATCGCCATACTGGCCATCACTTTCAGCACGCTGTACGTGCAGGTGTTCCGGCCGCTGGGGCGGTTCGTTCGGCTGATCACCGCCAACGCCAGGCTGGACGAGGGCAAGGGCCTGCACGAGGTTCGCCGCGTGGCCTCCGCCTATAACGACGTGCTGCGCCGCAGGGACGCCCTGGACGAGATCCTGCGTTCCGCCGCGGAGACGGACGCGCTGACGAACCTGCCCAACCGCTATCGGTTTGAACAGTACCTGCTGGAATCCGGCGACAGCGGCTATTCTGTGGCGGTGGTGCTGTTCGATATCAATTATCTGAAACAGACGAACGACACCGAGGGCCATTCGGCCGGGGACAAGCTGATCCGCCGGGCGGCGGAATGCATTTCGTCCTGCTTCGGGGAATCCGACGACTGCAGCTGCTTCCGCTTCGGCGGCGATGAGTTCGCCGCGGTGATGAAGAACTGTACGCCCGACGCGATCCGCCGGAGGATCGACCGGTTCAGGGAGGTCGAGAAGGAAAGCGACGTGAGCGTCGCCCTGGGCTATGCCTTCGCCGAGGAGATCGGCGAGACGACGGTGCGCCAGCTGCTGGACGAAGCCGACCGGCAGATGTACGCCCAGAAAAAGCGCATCCACGAAGAGGAATAAAGGAATCCAAAGAAGCCGCGGCAATCTGCCGCGGCTTTTAGACCGTTGATAAATCCCCGGAGGGGTATGGGGAGGCGTGAGGCCTCCCTATCTTCCATCAGGCCTGGCGACATGCGCGTCAGGCCTGCATTTTTCGGGAGCAAACGCTTGCGGTTGCGGAGAAAAATGAATTCCTGCCTGTGAGGAAATCCGCGTATACCTGCGCGGATTTCCGCGTTTTTCCTTCTCGTTGAAAAACCGCGGTTTTTCAACGAATTGAAGCCGCGGCAATCTGCCGCGGCTTCTTTGTCGTGTCCTCCCGGCGCTACAGCGCGGCGATCAGCGCGTCCACGTCCGCGGGCGTCGTGGCCCAGCTGGTGGCGATGCGCATGACCACGCGGCCATCCGGCGCGTTCTCCCAGAAGCTCATTTCGACCTTCTGCGACAGCGCCGCGGCCTGATCCGGGTCCAGCGAGAGGAAGATCTGGTTCGTGGGCGAGGGCACCGCCTGGCGGTAGCCCTTTTCCGCCAGCGCCGCGCGGATCCGGTCCGCCGCCGCCACGGCGCTGCGGCCGGCCTCTGCGTACAGGCCGTCGGTGAACAGCGCGTCGAACTGCACGCCCGCGATCCGGCCCTTGGCCAGCAGCGCGCCGCGCTGCTTGGTGACCGTGAAGAAATGGGGCGCCGTGCCCGGCTTCGGGAACACCACGGCTTCGCCGAACAGCGCGCCGCACTTGGTGCCGCCGATGTAGAAGGCGTCGCACAAGCGGGCGATGTCCGGAAGCGTCGCGTCGTTTGCCGGGCAGCCCAGCGCGCAGGCCAGCCGCGCGCCGTCCAGGTACAGCGGGATGCCGGCTTCCCGGCAGGCGCGGTTGATGTCCTCCAGCTCCGCCAGGGAATACAGCGTGCCGTATTCCGTGGGCTGGGAGAGGTACACCATGCCGGGCATCACGATGTGATCGCGGTTGCCGTCCCGCCGCCAGTCGTCGACGCAGCGCCGGACGTCCGCTGCGGCGATCTTCCCGTGATGCTGCCGGATCGGCAGCACCTTGTGCCCGCTGCATTCGATGGCTCCGGCCTCGTGCGCGGCGATGTGGCCGGTTTCGGCGGCGATCACGCCCTGCCACGGGCGCAGCAGCGCGCCGATCACCACGGCGTTGGCCTGGGTGCCGCCCGCCAGAAAGTGGATCTCGGCTTCGGGCGCGGCGCAGGCGGCGCGGATCTTCGCCCGGGCGGACTCGGAGTATTCGTCCAGCCCGTAGCCGGCGGTCTTTTCCAGGTTGGTCTCCAGCAGGCGCCGGAGGATTTCGGGATGGGCGCCCTCCATGTAATCGGAGGCGAAACACAGTTTTTTGGTTTCCATGGCGGATTCTCCTTGCGTTGGATTGGCTGTGTCAGACGGCGGCGAAGGACGGCCGTCAAAGAAATTCCCGCCGGCGGCAGAGCGCGGCGGGAACTCCGTTTCCCCGGCGCGGATTACTGCGCCTCGATGCTGCGCACGGCCTCGCAGATCAGCTTCGCGGAGGTATCATAGCCCAGCGCGCCGGTATCCAGCATCAGGTTGTAATTGGCGCAGTCGCCCCAGCGCCGGCCGGTGAACTGCTGGTAGAAGGCGCGGCGGGCCTGGTCGGTCTTCTTCATGGCCTTCTGGATCTCGCTGGGATTCGTGCTGCCGATGATTTCGCCCACGCGCGCGGCGCGGTGCAGCACGTCGCCGTACAGGAACACCTTGAAGCAGTCGATGCCGGCCTCCTCCAGGATGATGTCGGCGCAGCGGCCCAGCAGCACGCAGGCGCCCTGGCGCGCGAATTTCAGTATCACTTCGCGCTCGATTTCCCGGATGGCCTCGCGGCGGTCGAAATAGGCGGCGGGCGTGATCATGCGCAGGAAGGCGTCCCCGCGGGAGATCTCCTCCTCCTCGCGCTCGATGACGCCCTCGTCCAGGCCGGTCTCCAGCACGGTGTTGCGGATGATGTCCCGGTCGTAGATCTCAATGCCCAGCTCCTTCGCCACGCGGCGGCCGATGCTGGTGCCGCCCGCGCCGTACTCCCGGCTGATGGTGATGATGGTGTTCATGTATAAAGCCTCCCGTGGATTGATAGGATGGAATGAACCGCGAACGCCGCGCGGGCCGCGGATCAAAGCCCGCCGGTCTTGCGGCGCTTTTTATTGTTGTACATCTGCGAATCGGCCGCCTGGATACACTCGTCCAGCGATCGCCCGTCCAGGGCTTCGGCGTGGACGATGCCGACGCTCATGCTGAGCGTGAACGGCATTTCGGAAGCGTGGTTGCTCTCCCGGATGGCGCGCTGGATGGCCGCCTTCAGCCCGGTTTCGCGGCAGGAGGCGATGACCAGGAATTCGTCGCCGCCGTAGCGCATCAGGAAATCCTGGCTCCCGCAGGCGGTGCGCAGCGCCTGGGCGGCGGCGCAGATGGCCGCGTCGCCGATCTCGTGGCCGAAGCGGTCGTTGATGCCCTTCATGTCGTCCATGTCCACGAAGAGGATCTGCGCGCCGCCGTCGGAGGCCATGAACCGGTCGTAGGTCAGCTGGCCGAAGCGTTCGAAGCCGAAGCGGTTGTACAGCCCGGTCAGCGAATCGTGGACGTACAGGTTGTCCAGCACGCTGTTGAAGTGCCGCAGCAGGCCCTTCTTGCGCACATTTTCAATGGCGATCTCCAGGAAGCTGAAGATGCTTTCGTGCAGGTTCAGCTTGGCCGCTTCGCTGATGCTGTCCATCACCAGATAGCCGATGGAATAGGTGTTGTAGTGCAGCGGGTAGAACATCAGAAAGCGCTCTTCCCGGCGCAGACTGTCGGGCAGCAGGTCGCGGGTGGGGAAGCGGGCGTACAGGTGGTTTTCATCGGCGGTGAAGCCGGTGTGGTCGCAGGCGGCCAGGATCATCTCCTCGCCGAACACTTCGGAATCGTGGCACCACTGCTTTTTTTCGTAGTTGTCGTAGTAATAATCGTTGATGCACAGATAGACGTTGTCGCAGCCGAACACGGCGCGGTTCTTCTCCACGATGTCCATCAGCTCCAGCAGGTCGGAGGCTTCGAACAATTCCTCGGCCATCTGGTCCTGCTGGATGTAGAAGCTCTTCAGGAAGCGGGTCTGCTTGAAGTATTTGTCGCGGATGTAATCCGGCATCGCCGCTTCGCTGCAGCCGCAGGATTCCGAACAGACCAGGTCGTATTCGAAGGGCACCATTTCGCGCGTTTCCCTGCCGTCGATCTTGTTGATCAGGGTGTCCATGGCGAAATAATTCAGCATCGCGTAATCCCGGTGCACGGTGGACAGCCGGGGATTGGAGAGCTCGGCGCTGGTCACGTTGTCAAAGCCCGTCACCCGCACGTCGCCGGGCACGTTGTACCCGGCCTCCTGCAGCGCTTCGATGACGCCAAAGGCCATTTCGTCGTTGCCGCACACGAAGGCGTCGGGCAGCGGCCGTTTTTGGTTCAGCCACTGGCGGACGACGCGGATGCCGTCAGTGGTGCGCCACGTGCAGGAGGTGATATCGATGTTCTTGGGCGGAATGCCGCCGGCGGCACAGGCGTCGCGGAAACCGTCCAGCCGCTGCTGGGCCTCCGGGCAGCCGTTGGTGAGATTGCCCGTCAGATAGACCAGCCGGCGCGCGTTGTGGTCCTTGATCAGGTGTTCCGTCAGATCCCGCTGGGCGGCGCGGTTGTCCACCGTCACCAGCGTCGCGCCCTCGATGGGGCAATCGATCGTCACGGCGGGGATGCCGGACTGGACGACCTTCCGCGCCACGCCTTCCCGGGCGCGGTTCAGCACGATCTGGTTGCCCTGGATCAGAAGGCCGTCGAACTGGCTCAGATCCGGCAGCTCAAAGATGGCGTATTCGCTGCGGTCCCTGGCGTTGTCCTGGTCCTTGCCGAAGCAGTCGAATATGCACAGGCTTACGTTTTCATGCTCGTCCACGTACCGCTTCAGGCCGTGCAGCGTGCTTTCCACCAATTCGTAATTCCAGTCGACCGTAAAGAAGGCGATTCGATAGTCTCTCATTTTCATGCTCCCGTAGCCGTAATCGTAATCCTTCCCGTTGCCCAGAATTCCACTCATTAATATAATAATATAAACTTAAAGAATAATCAAGGGGCCGCGGCCGCAAAAAGCGTTTTTTATGCCTGCCGTTCCGTTTGACGGCACGGCGTGCGGGATGATATAATGGTAATCGGGAGGGGATCGCCGCGCGCGGCGCCCCGAAGGAGGAAACCGCATGATAACCGTCTATTACGACGTGATGCTGCTGCTTTCATTGGCGATGGCGGCGATTTACGTGTTCATCTGGCACAAGCACTTCGACGTGCACATATCGCTGATCTTCGCGCTGGTGCCGGTGGCGAACCTGGGCTTTGCGCTGATGGCCCGGGCGCAGTCGTTGGAGGAGGCGCTGGTGTGCAACCGGCTGGCGTACATCGGCGGCTGTTACCTGCTGCTGTTCACCATGCTCAGCGTGTTCAGCCTGTGCCATATCCAGCTGAACCGCTGGATCCGCGCCGGGCTGGTGACGTTCACCACCGCGGTGTACCTTTCGGCGCTGACGATGGGCCACAGCGATCTCTTCTACAAAAGCGTTTCCTTCGAGCGCGTGAACGGCGCGGTGTTCCTGCAAAAGGAGTACGGCGTGATGCACGCGGTGTTCTTCGGCATGGTGCTCACGTATTTCCTGATGAGCATCGGGGCCATGGTCTACAGCTATCTCAAAAAGAAACAGGTCTCCCGCAAGGTGATCTACCTGCTGTTCATGCCGGTGGCGGTGGCCATGGTCAGCTTCTACGGCGGCCGGCACATCGTGCCCCAGGTGGAACTGATCCCCGCGGCCTATACCTTCGCGCTGGCGGTTTACCTGGTCATCATCTGGCGGATCTGCCTGTACGACATCACCGATACCGCCGTGGACACGCTGGTGCAGTCGGGCGATACGGGGCTGATCTCCTTCGATTTCAAATACAACTATCTGGGCAGCAACCGGACCGCCCGGGCCGTGTTCCCCGAACTGAACAACCTGACGGTGGACGAGACCGCCCTGCGCAGCGCGCTGGTGGCCGATACCGCGCTGGCCTGGCTGAAGACCTTCCGGGAGGACGAGACCCAGAACCTGCAGCACTACGAAAAGAACGACCGCAGCTATGAGGTGCGCATCGCCTACCTGTTCGACGGGCGGCGCAAGCGCGGCTTCCAGATGTTCATCACCGACGACACCCGGGAACAGCGGTACATCCAGCTGATCAACCGCTTCAATTCCGAACTGCAGGCCGAGGTGGAGGAGAAGACCGAGCACATCGTGGAGATGCACGACAAGCTGATCCTGGGCATGGCGACCATGGTTGAAAGCCGCGACAATTCCACCGGCGGCCACATCCGCCGCACCAGCGAGGGCGTGCGCCTGCTGGTGGAGGAAATGCGCGGCGACGCCGGGCTCACCGACGAATTCTGCCGCGACATCGTGAAGGCCGCGCCCATGCACGACCTGGGGAAGATCGCCGTGGACGACCAGATCCTGCGCAAGCCGGGCCGGTTCACGCCGGAGGAGTTCCAGCAGATGAAGGCCCACGCCGCCGAGGGCGCGCGCATCGTGCACCAGATCCTGGAGGGTACCGACGACGAGGATTTCCAGCGCATCGCCGAAAACGTGGCCCACTACCACCACGAGCGCTGGGACGGCTCGGGCTATCCCGACGGGCTGAAGGGCGAGGAGATCCCCCTCGAGGCGCGGATCATGGCCGTGGCCGACGTCTACGACGCGCTGGTCAGCAAGCGCGTGTACAAGGAAAAGATGTCCTTCGAGAAGGCCGACGCCATCATCATGGAGGGCATGGGAACCCAGTTCGACCGGAGCCTGGAGCCCTATTACCAGCGCGTCCGGCCGAAGCTGGAGGCCTATTACAGCGCGCTGGACTGACGGACATACTCAGACCGCCGATAAGGCCCGCAAACGCAAAAATTCCACTCGACGAAAGGAAATCGGGTGGAATTCTTGTTTACTGTACTGGCTTCGCCTGCAAAATGCGGTCACTTACGATGGGGTAAGCGCCCTTTTTGCAGGCGCGCCGCCTTGTCCTGCGGGCTATCCCAGCGGTCTGTTGGTGTCTTTATCAACTAAACCGCGTCACTTCCGCCGCACGGCGCCGACGCGCACGGCGCCGACGATGTAGGAGATGTCCAGGATCAGCAGCACGATGATGAACACGGTGAAGCCGCCCTTGGACAGGTCGATGCTGTTGAACAGCCGGAAATACCCGGTGCCGGACCCGTACAGGCTGATGCCGCGGAACATGATCATCAGCGTGACGATCAGGCCCAGCACGCCGTAGATGATGTTGCCCTTGCGGTTGCGCTCCTGCTGTTCGGCCTTCATGTACTGGGCTTCGGCCTCGACGGCCTTCTGTTCGGACTGGCGCTTCTCGTAGGCGGCCTTTTCCTCGGCGCTGACCAGATCGCCGCGCTCCAGCCTGGCGGCGATTTCG
>CACWVN010000040.1 GCA_902764285.1 uncultured Eubacteriales bacterium | reverse complement strand
TCCTGGATGCGCTTGACGGTCTCCACGATGTCCAGCGACGCGATCAGGTCCATGTCCACGCGGCTGGTGTCGCCGATCAGGCCGATGATGGTCTGGCTCTGGCCCCTGGAGATGTGCAGATCGAAGCCGATGCCCTCCAGCCAGTTGGTCAGGTTCTCCACCTGCTTTTCGTTGACCTTGTCCTTCAGTATGATGATCATTTGTTCTCATCCTCCGTGATGCGCGGTTTGTCTGCGCCGGGCGTTGGCGCCAATGAAAAACGGCCCCGCAGCGCGTCTTGCTGCAGAACCGTTACATTTTCCGTATCCGATTGCGCGTACAGCAAAGCGCTTTATCTGCCAGTGCCGATAAAGTAAAAGTAATAGCTGTAAGCGGTGTTCGGGAAGGTCTTCACGTCGATGGCGCCTCCATCCTTGAATTGGATCAATTATAGGCCGCCGACCCGGGGTTTGTCAATGCGTTCCCCAAGTTTTAACGTTTTAGCGCGGTGAATCGCCGTCCATCCGTGCGGCGATCCAGCGGGCCGCGGCTTCGGCGGCATGGCCGCTCTCGTGGGCGCCGAAGAAATCCAGCACCGCGCGGCAGTTCGCGGCGGCGTCGATGGGTTTGGACAGAAGGTCCAGCAGCTCATCTTCGGTATGGGCCACGATCAGCGGGCTCTGGTCAGGGTCGAAGTACAGCTCGCGGTCGTAGCGCGCGCGGTCGGGCTGGTAGTAGATCACCGGCCGGTTCAGCAGCATGAAATCGCCGCCGATGGAGGAGTAATCGGTGATCAGCAGGTCCACGGCCAGCAGCAGCTCGGACACCTCCGGGTAGTCGCTGACATCTTTGGATGCGCCGGCGGTCACGCCGCGGTTCAGGTCGTGGCCGCGGACCAGCGCGATCCAGCGCCCGCCGGCGGCGGATTCCAGCGCGGCCCGCGCCTTCTCCAGATCCAGCAGCGCGTCCTGCGCCTTTCCGGCGGTGGCGTCGCGGAACGTGGGCGCGTACAGGAAAACCTTCGCGCCTTCCGGGATGCCCAGGGCCTTTCTAACCTTCGCGGCGGCGCCCTCGGGCGGGTTCACCAGCATGTCGTTGCGCGGACAGCCGACGGCCATGATCTCGCCGTCATAGCCGAAGGCGCTGCGGTACACGCGGCTGCCGAAATCCGAACCCGACAACGCCAGATCCATCTGGCCGCCGTCGGGGAAGGGCTCGCCGGTGCCCATGTCCATCAGCACCTTCTTGAAGCCGCGGTCGCCGTGCCAGGTCTGCACGTACAGCTGCCCGGGGAATTTCAGCATGTACTGGGGCCGGTTGAAGTTGTCCACGAAGCAGCGCGCGGTGGAAAAGGCCCGCACCGCCCGCAGGGTGCGCGCGGGGATGACCTCCACATAGCCCGGCAGGTCCTCCGGAACGCATCCGGGCAGCAGCTGCCAGACGATGCGCGTCTGCGGCCGGATCGCGTGCAGCGCTTCGCTGATGCGCCGCGGGTTGTCGGAATAGCCCCTGCCCACGTAGCTGGAGAACAGCACCGCGTTGCCGTCGATGCCGTGAATTGCGTGGAACAGGCGCATCAAAGCGCGGCCGCCGATTCGCCGGCCGGCGCTGAGCAGCGGATAGACGAAGCGCACGCCGCGCAGTTGGTCGCGTATGCTCATAGGCGTCCTTTCATTCATGCGTGAGGATGGATCGGGCTGTCAGGCCGGAGGCATGCTACAGGCGCTTTTTCAGGATGATTTTGTCTTCCGTTCGGTATTCTTCCGAAAATCCGCATTTTAGGAAAAGTCCGATCGCGGGGTTGTCGACGGCCATATCGTCGTAAAGCGCCGCAATGCCGTTTTCCTTTGCAGCCGCGCAAAGGATTTCCAGTCCCCGGCGTCCGTAGCCCTTCCCCCGGAACCCGGAAAAAACGATCACATCCGCGACATAGCCGTCATATTCGGGGTCGTAATGGTATGCGATTTCTCCGACAAAACCGTCGTTCCCGTTTTTCAAATACCTGTAATAGCGCCGGTTGTCATGATGAACGACCAAATGATCATACCAATCCCGCCATTCTTCCTGCGGGAAAGGGATTGCGCCGCCCCAGGCGTGATTGTATGACATCGTATCCTCGTCGGCCAGCAGCTTTTGTCTGAACCATAAATCTTCAAGCGCGGGAACTGTTGTTTCGAGCATTTTTCCCTCCGAAAATGCCGGCCTGCCGATTCGCCCGGACATCAAAGCACAAAGCACGGTCTTTCATCTGTTTTCCCGGGCAGCCGTTCAACGCCTGCCCGGCGAAGCCAGCGCCTCATACCGGGCGCGCAGCTTCGCGGCCTCTACGCGCACGTCGTAGCCGCGCTCGGCCAGCCGCCGGCAGCCCAGCGCGCTCTGCGCCGGCCGGTCGGTAAACGTCGCCCCGGCCATGGCCTCCGCCCAGGGCTTCGGCTCCAGCGGCAGATAGGTGAGCAGTCCGGTGATGTCGCAGTCCCGCGTCACCCGGTCGGATACCAGCACCGGCAGCCCGGCGATCTGCGCCTCGATCAGCACGTTGGGGAAGCCCTCGTACAGCGAAGGCAGCGCCATCAGATCCATCGCCTGCAGCCGGTCGGGCACGTCGTCCACATTGCCGGTCAGAAACGCCGCGTCGGCCAGGTCCATGCGCAGGATGCTTTGTTCCAGTTCCCCGCGCAGCGGGCCTTCTCCGATGATCGCCAGCTTTACCTTCGGGTTGCGCCGGCGCGCCAGCGCGAAGGCTTTCAGCAGGAAAGCGTGGTTTTTGAACGGCGACAGCAGCGCCACCACGCCGATCAGCAGCTCGTCGTCGCCGATGCCCATGGAGGCCCGGGCGGCTTCCCGCCGCTCGGCGTCGAAGCGGTATCGGACCGGGTCGGCGGCGATGGGAATGACCTCGAACGGCCGCTTGCCGAACATCCACCGGCCGGCCTCAATGCCGCAGGCCATGCGATCGGTGATCGTCAGCTGGAACAGCGGGTTCAGCAGCCTGTTGAAGCGGGGATGCATGCAGTAGGTGTTGTGGCTGTGGGCGATGCGCGCCTTCGCGCCGCCCAGCCAGGCCGCCGTGGTCTCTACGGCCAGCGTGGCACTGTTGCCGTGGATGTGCGCGACGGCATACTTTTCGCGCCGGATCAGCCGGGCCAGGCCCAGCGCATAGGAAACGGGCCGCCGGTTGCGCTGGGGGAAGACGTAGCCGCGGATCTCCTCCGGCGGATCGTTTACGGCGGTATATCCGACGGCCATGCCGGTCAGATCCATGTTCCGCAGGTATTTCAGTATGAACATCGTCTGGCCGTTGTAGCCGGTTTCCGTGGCGTTGACGATCAGCAGCCGCAGCGGCCTTCCGCCCTCGTTCGCGCCCATAGTGCCTCCCGCCCGGCCGCGCCGGGACTTTTTACCATATATGGTTATTATATGCCAGCGCCGCGCCCGGTGTCAAGAATTGCGCCGCGGGCTTTGCAATCGCGGCGCAATCTGGTATAATAGAGGGGAAGGACCATTTCACCGGTACGAAAGCGGAGGCGCGGCGCATGGCGGACGTGACGTTTATCATACTCACCAAGAACGAGGAGCAGAATCTGCCGGACTGCCTGGAATCCATCCGCAGCTTCGCGGCGCGGGTCGTGGTGGTGGACAGCGGCAGTGACGACGCCACCTGCGAAATCGCCCGCCGCACGGGCGCGGAGGTGCTTTCGCATCCCTTTGAAAACTACGCCCGCCAGTTCAACTGGGCGCTGGACAACGCCGGCATCGACACCAAATGGACGTTCCGGCTGGACGCCGACGAGCGGCTGACGCCGGCATTGATCGCGGAGTTGACCGCCCTGATGGACGCGCACGCCGGCGACGACGTGAACGGCATCACGATGGAGGCCTGGCTGGTTTTCATGGGCCGGAGGATCCGGCACGGCTGCCGAAACAAGCGCAAGCTGATGCTGTTCAAGACCGGCGTCGGCCGGATCGAGGACCGGCGCATGGACGAGCATACCGTGCTGTCCTCGGGGCGTTCTGTATCCTGCCGGGAAAGGTTCATCCACCAGGATTTCAAGGACATGACCCACTGGATCGGCAAGATGAACTGGTACGCCACCCGCGAGATGCAGGACTACATCGAATACACCCGCGGCAAGTCCGCGGGGCTGGGCGGCGGCGACGCCGCCATCACCGGCACGCGGCGGAAAAAGTACGGCGTCTATTACCGGCTGCCCATGTTCCTGCGCAGCTGGATGCTGTTCGTCTATTATTACATCTTCCGGCTGGGCTTCCTGGACGGAAAGGAAGGCTTCGTCTTTAACTACATGTACCACCGCTGGTACCGGGCGCTGGTGGACGCCAAGATCCTGGAACAGCGCAAATTCAACCGCCCGTTTGAAGAGACGGGGGACTTAAAGTAAACATAATCATTTCCTCCGCGACGGCGGCGCAACCCGGGCAAACGAGCCCGAAAGCGCCGCCGTCGCGCACTTTTGGGGCGCGGGAAGAATCTTGTTTTAAAAACCATTTCACGTAATTATGAAAAAATTACATTAAACCTTGTGGCAAAGGCTTGACAACCTGTGGACGCACTGTATAATTAGATAGACTAACTAATTGAAGCGCGTCCGACACGAGGGAGGCATGGCGCGTGGATGCATTTGGAAACGAATTGAACCGCCTGCTGGTGGAGACGTACCGCATCGCGGGCAAGATCGAACAGATCATGCTGGAGGATCTGAGCGGCGGCCGGCTGAGCATGGCCGAGATGCGCGCCATCGAAAGTGTGGGCGGCGGCCGGCCCAATGGCCGGACGGTCACGGAGATTTCCCAGGATCTGGATATCACGCTGCCGTCCGTGACGGCCATGGTCAAGCGGCTGGAGGCGAAGGGCTACGTCGCCAAGCAGCGCAGCGCCAGCGACGCCCGCCAGGTGCGCATCAGCCTGACGGAGCAGGGCTTCCAGGCGTTCGTGGGATACCGCTTCGCCCAGAGGAAGATGATCAACGCCGTGCGCGAGAGCTTGAGCGCCGATGAATGCCCGATGCTGATGCACGCGCTGCAGGGTCTGAACGGGTTTTTCAGGCAGAAAATAGAGGAGCTGGACGGGCCCCTTTTCAAGGACAAGGAGGAATAACCTTTGAAGATACTGGGCACCGGCAGCGCCCTGCCGAAGCGCGTCGTCACCAACGACGACCTGGCCGAATTCCTGGACACCAACGACGAGTGGATCTCCACCCGCACCGGCATCCGCGAGCGCCGGGTGCTGACGGACGAGACGCTGCAATCGCTGGCGGAGACCGCCGCGAAGAACGCCATCGAAAACGCCGGGCTGACGCCGCAGGATATCGATTTCGTGCTGGTCAGCACCGTGCTGGCCGAGACGCTCTCCCCGGCGCTGGCCATGGATATCCAGCCCGCCGTGGGTTTGAAATGCATGGGCGTCGACCTGAACGGCGGCTGCACCGGGTTCATCGCTGCGCTGGCCGTGGCCGAGGGTCTGCTGGCGATGGGCCGCGCCAGGAAGATCCTGGTGCTCAGCGCCGAGGCGCTCTCCCGTTTCTCCGACTGGACCGACCGCGGCACCTGCGTGCTGTTCGGCGACGCCGCCGGCGCGGCCGTGGTGGGCGAGGGCGACGGCGTGAAGGACGTTTGCTTCCGCGGCGAACCGCGCCGCGAGGTGCTGTTCGCGAACACCGATCCGGGCAACAGCCCCTTCGCCGTGGATCCCCGGCCCGCCTGCTTTCTGAAGATGCAGGGCCAGGAGGTCTACAAATTCGCGGTGTCCCATTCGTTCAGGGATATCCGCGAAATGCTGGAGCGCGCCGGCCTGCAGCCGGAGGACGTGGATTTCTACGTGCTGCACCAGGCCAACATGCGCATCCTCGAGGCCGTTCGCACCCGCCTGAAGGTGGGCGAGGACCGCTTCCCCCACAACATCGAGCGCACGGGCAACACGTCCTCGGCCACCGTTCCGGTGCTGCTGGACGAGCTGAACCGCGCGGGCAAGCTGAAACCGGGCTGCCGCGTGATCCTGAACGCCTTCGGCGCGGGATTATGCACGGGTACGGCGCTGATCGAGTTCTGATACTCTTCGGCGCCCGCGGCATGATATAGATTTACCCAACGACGACATCATTACAGGAGGTTATCATCATGAACGTATTTGAAAAGATCGTGGAGACCATCGTGGACGCGAAGGGCATCGACGCCGCTTCCATCACCCCCGAAAGCACCTTCAAGGACCTGAATGTGGATTCTCTGGACATCGCCGAGATGGTCATGACGCTGGAAGATGAATTCGGCATCACCATCGAGCTGGAAGAGGGCATTGCCACCGTGCAGGACCTGGTGAACCTGATCAACGAAAGGATCGCCGGCTGATGCTGCGCTCAAGGATTTGCGATGCCATCGGCATCCGATACCCGATCTTCCAGGGCGGCATGGCCTGGGTTTCCGATGCGAAGCTGGCGGCGGCGGTTTCCAACGCCGGCGGCCTGGGCATCATTTCGGCCATGAACGCCGATGCGGATTACGTGCGCGGCCAGATCGAGCTGTGCCGCCGGCTGACCGACAGGCCCTTCGGCGTGAACATCATGATGCTCAGCCCCCATGTGGAGGCCGTGGCAAAGCTGGTCGCCGAGGAAAAGGTGCCGGTGGTCACTACCGGCGCGGGCCTGCCCGGCAAGTACATGCCCGCCTGGATCGAGGCCGGCGTGAAGGTGGTGCCCGTGGTGCCCTCCGTGGCGATCGCCCGCCGCGTGGAGCGCAGCGGCGCGACCGCCGTGATCGCCGAGGGCACGGAATCCGGCGGCCACGTGGGCGAGCTGACCACCATGGCGCTGGTGCCCCAGGTGGTGGACGCGGTGCAGATCCCCGTGATCGCCGCGGGCGGCATCGCCGACGGCCGCGGCATGGCGGCGGCGTTCATGCTGGGCGCCGAGGGCGTGCAGTGCGGCACGCGGTTCCTCTCGGCCTTTGAATGCGGCATCCACCCGA
This sequence comes from uncultured Eubacteriales bacterium, assembly GCA_902764285.1. Lineage (GTDB taxonomy): Bacteria > Bacillota > Clostridia > Christensenellales > Aristaeellaceae > UBA2862. The sequence goes on along the minus strand of CACWVN010000040.1, from coordinate 26,538 downwards.
ATTACAAGCAGAAGGTGCTCGCCGCCCGGGACATCGACACCCAGGTGACCGGCCGCCGGCTGGGCCACCCGGTGCGCGCGCTGCGCAACCCCTTTGTCAACAAGTTCGCGGAGCTGGAACGCGATCCTGAGGTCTCCGACGACGAGCTGAGCGCCTTCGGCACCGGCGCGGTGCGCAAGGCCGCCGTGGACGGCAACCTGCAGGAGGGCAGCTTCCTGGCGGGACAGATCGCCGCCCTGGTGAAGCAGGAGCAGAGCGCCGCGGAGATCGTCGACGACCTGATGCGCGGCTGCGAGGAGATCCTCGGCAACGCCGCGGACCGCCTGCGCTGACGCGGTCATGGAGAGATCAGAGTTCAGAGTTGAGATCGACATGCCGTCACCCGGCCTACTTTATCTTCACTCTTCACTCTGAACTCTCAACCCTATAATAACGAAGCGGGGGACAACACTATGAATGGCAGAGTAGCGCTGGTCACGGGCGGCGCGCGCGGCATCGGCCGCGCCATCGCGCTGAAGCTGGCCAGCCTGGGCGCGGACGTGGCCGTGCTGGACGCGGGCGCCCTGGAGACCACCGAACAGACCGCCGCGGAGATCCGCGCGCTGGGCGTGAAGGCCTGCGCCGTGCGGTGCGACATCACCGACGCCGACCAGGTGGCTGCCGCCGTGAAACAGGTCAAAGACGAGCTGGGCGGCGTGGACATCCTGGTGAACAACGCGGGCATCACCCGCGACAAGCTGGCGCTGCGCATGTCCCCGGAGGACTTCGACGCGGTGATCAACGTGAACCTGAAGGGCACGTTTTTGATGATCCGCGCGCTGTACGCCGATTTCATGCGCAAGCGCTATGGCCGCATCGTGAACATCGCTTCCATCGCGGGCCTGATGGGTAACGCCGGCCAGGCGAACTACGCGGCCTCGAAGGCGGGCGTGGTGGGCCTGACGAAGACCATCGCGCGGGAGCTGGCCAGCCGCGGCGTCACCTGCAACGCCGTCGCGCCGGGGTTCATCGAAACGCCGATGACCGCGAACATGAACCAGGACGCGCTGGAAGCGGCCAGCAAGACCATTCCCGTGGGACGCATGGGCAAGCCCGAGGACGTGGCCGCCGCGGTGGCCTTCCTGGTGGGCGACGACGCCGGATACATCACCGGCGCGGTGCTGAACGTGGACGGCGGGTTCTTCATGAGATAGGAATTGGAAAGCGAGGAGAGAGGAATACAATTGCCTTTTCCAGGCCATTCTGTACTCCTCGCTTCTCACTCCTCATTCCTCACTATCACTGCGAGGTATGCTATGAATAGAGTAGTTATCACCGGCATGGGCGTCATTTCCCCGGTGGGCAACGACGTTGGCACGTTTTTCGACAATCTGACGCGCGGCGTGTGCGGCATCGGGCCGATCACCCGATTCGATACCGCGGCCTGCAAGGTCAAGGTGGCCGCTGAAGTGAAGGATTTCGATCCCGAAGCGGCGGGCATCGACCGCGCCCAGGCCAAGCGCACCGATATGTTCGCCCAGTACGCCATGGCGGCGGCCATCCAGGCCGTGGCCGACAGCGGCATCGAGGGCACCGTGGCTCCGGAGCGTCTCGGCGTCTATGTGGGCAGCGGCATCGGCGGCATGCAGACCTTCGTGCAGGAGACCGAGAAGCTGCTGAACCGCGGGCCTTCCCGGGTGTCGCCGTTCTTCGTGCCGATGATGATCGGCAACATGGCGGCGGGCAACATCGCCATCCGCTTCAACGCGAAGGGACCGTGCCTGCCCGTGGTGACGGCCTGCGCCACCGGCAGCCATGCCATCGGCGAGGCGTTCCGGGCCGTCAAGTACGGCCATGCCGACGCGATCATCGCCGGCGGCGCGGAAGCGACGATCACGCCGCTGGCCGTGGCGGGCTTTACCAACATGAAGGCGCTGAGCGAGAGCGAGGACCCCAACGCGGCGTCGCTGCCCTTCGACGCGCGGCGCTCCGGATTCGTGATGGGCGAGGGCTCCGGCATCGTGGTGCTGGAGGCGTATGAGCACGCCGTCGCCCGCGGCGCGAAGATCTACGCCGAGATCTGCGGCTACGGCAACACCTGCGACGCCTACCACATCACCGCGCCCGAGCCCGAGGCCGTGGGCGCGGCCAATGCCATGCGGCTGGCGCTGCAGGAGGCCGGGTACGACGGCGAAAAGCTGTACATCAACGCCCACGGCACCGGCACGCCGATGAACGACAGGGTGGAAACCCTGGCCATCAAGAAGGCGCTGGGGGAGGACGCGGCGCGGGCCGCGCTGGTCAGCTCCACCAAGTCCATGACCGGCCACATGCTGGGCGCGGCGGGCGGCGTGGAAGCCGTCGTCTGCGCCATGGCGCTGCGCGAGGGCGTCGTGCCGCCCACGATCCACCTGGATCAGCCCGATCCCGAATGCGACCTGAACAACGTGCCCAACGCGGCCGTGAAGGCCGATCCCGCGTTCGCCATGTCCTCTTCGCTGGGTTTCGGCGGCCACAACGCGGTGATCGCGTTTAGGAAGATCAAGTGACGCGAACGGAGGAACAGCATGGCAACTGAAAGACTGAACCGCGAACAGATCAAGGAGATCCTGCCCCATCGGGACGACATGGCGCTGCTGGACGAGGCGGCGCTGCTGGAGGACGGCACCGCCGAGGGCGTGTATCACGTGCGCGGCGACGAGTTCTTCCTGCGCGGGCATTTCCCGGGAAATCCCGTGGTGCCCGGCGTCATCCAGTGCGAGATCATCGCCCAGGCCTCCTGCATGCTGATGAAGGACGCCATTCCCGGCGGCACGCCCTATTATGCGGGCATCAACAGCGTCCGCTTCCGCCGCCCGGTGCGCCCCGGGGAGACCATCGTGGTCCATTCCCAGCTGGTGCGCGGCAAGGGCACGCTCTTCGTGGTCAAGGGCGAAGCCACCGTGGACGGCGCGGTATGCGCCGCCGGCGAGTTCATGTTCATGATCGCGAAGTGATTTCCCGCAAAAAACCAGCGGCAGGCCCGCAAGAGCCTGCCGCTGGTTTTTTGTTTTGTCACAGCTCGAATTCGATGAAGTCGCTCATGGTGTAATCGCCGAAGATGTCGTTCAGCACGAAGCAGAACTGCAGCCGCATCGGCTCGTCGTCTTCCTCCCATTCGCCCTCGAAGGAGACGTAGCTGACGGTCATGCCGTCGCGCCAGATGATTTCGTCACCCTCAAATTCGCCTTCCTCGTAATCTTCGTCGGAATCCACTTCGCCGTAGTACATGGTGTAGACGGGCACGATCACGTCGCCCGGCTGCAGCCGCGTGGTTTCGCGGATGGGCAGGCCGTTCTCGTCATAGCCGGCGTTCGCGCCGAGGATGCGCCCTTCGCCGCTTCCGGAGGGGAACACGACCACCAGATAGGTGTAATTGCCGTTCAGCTTCACCGGGATCAGGCTGCGGCGGCTGTTTTCGGAGCTGGCCTGGTCATACAGCGGCACCAGCTGGTCGCCGAAGGTGGGCCAGCTGCCGTCGAACAGGCTGGTCACGACGCCGCTCTGCCAGTCGATCAGGTTGCTGCGGGACAGCCCCAGGTCCACGAAGCAGTCCATCTCGTCGTCGCTCATGTCCCACAGCATCATGCCTTCCACGTAGTCCAGGTTTTCCAGATCCTGCGCGGTCAGCTGCGTGGTGAAGCCGTATTCGCTCTCGGAGATGGTGTAGCTCTCGCCGGCCTCTTCCTCGAGCCAGTCGTGGTTCCACAGCGAATTGTCCACGCCGCACACCGTGTCGCCCGCGCCAACCTGCACCGGCGTCAGCTCGCCGAAGCTGTAATCCGCGCCGTTGAGCCGGCCCGTGTAGTTGTCCAGAAAGGCCATCCAGTTGGGCAGACAGTGGGAGACGTCGAATCCGTCCCGGTAGGTGCCGTAATCCTCGGGGGTGTCCTCCGGGATCAGCAGCGCCAAGCCGCTGCATTCCGTCATGCTTTCCGACCGGCGGTTGGCGATCACCGCCTCGCCCAGCAGCTGCTTGACATCCGCGGCGGCCTGCGGGTCGATGGCGGCGTAGGCGTCCACGGCCGCGCCCATGTCCACCATGTCCCAGCTGCCATCGCAGAAGGAGCCGAAGGTGTACAGGCGGCTGCGGCTGCGCCGCAGGGAAGCCAGCTGCCCGTTTTCCAGCGCGGCGTTCATCGAGGCCGCCAGGTCCTCCATGCGCTCAGCCAGGGGCCGCAGGCGGTTGAGATCGACGGCGCTCAGCCCGTAGGGCTCGTCCGGGTTGTAGACCCGGTTGTCATCCATGTAGCTGTCCACGATCTGCCGGCACAGCGCCTCGCTGCTCATACCCGGCTCCTCGTCCAGCGCCTTCAGCCAGGGGGTATAGTACCAGCCGATGCCCGGCTCCACTTCCTCGCTGGCGATGAAATAATCGATGCTGTAATTGGACAGCAGCGCGGTCAGCTCATAGCTGGCCATCATGCACGCGTCGCAGCCGAACACATCGATGTGCCAGCCGGGCACCTCGTCGTTCAGCGCGTCCAGCGCCTCGCGGATCTCCGAAAGCGTCAGTCCGTCCTCGCCTTCCAGCGCGTCGAAGCAGATGCCGCCTTCCGTGCCGCCGCCGTGGTTCCACAGGATGAACACGGTGCGCTCCGCCGGGTATTCCTCCAGGCCGAAGATCAGAAACTCCAGCAGACTCTCCGCGCTGCCCATGGACGCCTGGTCGACGTCGTCCACGTTCTGAAACCCGCCGTCCGATATGGTGATCAGGTTTCGGGTGCCGCCGACGAGATCTTCGTCGTCCCATTCCTCGGCGCCGCCTGCCAGCACGACGATGTTGGTGTTCGCGCCGTTTTCCGATTCGGCCATTTCATACAGGTCTACGCAGGCGGCATCCTGGAGATCCGCGCCGCACATGTACACCAGCACGGTCGTCGAAGCCTCGGCGGAGGCCGCCGCGCCGATGAGCAGCAGGAGCATCGCCAGCGCGAATACCAGCACAATTCGTTTCATGGTTTGCCTCCCTGTCGTCGATTGAAAAACCCTCCTTCCAGCCGGACGGAGGGATTTGGGGGATCGGGCGATTACCTGGACTGGATGGAAGCGCTGATCAGCTTCCAGATCCCGTCGTTGCCCTCCGCGGAACCGGGCGCCATGGTGACTTCCACTGCGTAGTCTGTTCCGTCGGCGACGGAGATGTTCAGGGAATCGTTTTCGGGCATGTAGTAGCTCACGGCGGGCAGGCCGTTGACGGTCAACCGGGCGACGTTTTCGAGCGTCTCGTCGCCGCTTATTCTTTCAACGTAGTCGTCAAAGGTCATATCGGACAGCTGCACGCGGACCACGGCGAGCAGCAGCGACTGATCGGCGTTCGAATAGTAGCCGATGTAGCCGTTCGTCCGGTCATCGTCGGTCAGCTCCTCGGCTTCCAAGTCGGCGGGGATCCACACGACCAGGCTGGTCTCGGGATAGGTTGCGAAGCTCTCGTTGGTGCCGGAGCCGCCCAGTTCCGCGGAAACGTCGGCCCAGTTGAGCTCTTCGACGGTTTCAGCCGCGGCGACGGCGGCGAGCAGGCAGACCAGCAGAATGGCGATCAGTTTCTTCATTCCTTGTTCCTCCTTGTATGTTCGTCTTATCGATATCCTTCATTATCATACCACAAGGAGCGGCGATTGTCCACCGCATCGTGGGGCGAGGTTTTTTTCAAACCGGTTGCGGCTCGCTCTGCAGCACGCGGGCCAGGAATTCCCGCGTGCGCGGGTGCTTGGGCTGCGTGAAGATCACTTCCGGCGTATCGCTCTCCACGATCACGCCGCCGTCCATGAACACCACGCGGTCGCACACATCCCGGGCGAAGCCCATTTCGTGGGTGACCACCAGCATCGTCAGTCCCGAGGCGGCCAGGTCCTTCATGACGGCCAGCACTTCGCCGACCATCTCCGGGTCCAGGGCGCTGGTGGGCTCGTCGAACAGCAGCACCTCCGGGTTCATGGCCAGCGCGCGGGCGATGGCCACGCGCTGCTTCTGGCCGCCGGAGAGCTGGCGGGGCTTGGCGTGGACGTACAGGTCCATGCCCACCTTGCACAGGTAATCCAGGGCGATCTTCTCGCTCTCGGCGCGGCTTCGCTTCAACACCTTCATCTGGCCCACCACGCAGTTTTCCAGCGCGGTCATGTTGTTGAACAGGTTGAACTGCTGAAACACCATGCCCACGTGGGCACGGTACATGTGCAGGTCGAAGCCCGCGTCGCGGATGTTCCTGCGATGGTACAGCACTTCGCCGCCCGTGGGCTTTTCCAGCAGGTTCATGCAGCGCAGCAGCGTGGATTTGCCGGAGCCGCTGCTGCCGATGATGGAGACGACTTCGCCCTTGCCTACGGAGAAATCCACGTCGCGCAGCACCTCGTGGTCGCCGAAGGACTTGCTCAGGTGGCGCACTTCGATGATGGTCTCAGGCATGCTTTTCGCCTCCCTTGCCGATCAGTTCCACGTCCGGAACGGTCTGCGAACCGTGGATGACGTAGTTCTCCGGGCCGTCCATCTTCTTCTCCAGCCAGCGCAGGATGCGCGTGACGGTGAACGTCATCACGAAGTAGACGCAGCTGGTGATGAAGAACACCTCAAAGTATTTATAATAGGTGCCCGCCGCCTTCTTGGATACGTAGAACAGCTCCGTGACGGCGATCACGTTCAGCACCGAGGTATCCTTGATGTTGACCACGAATTCGTTGCCCAGCGCCGGCAGGATATTCCGGATGGCCTGGGGCAGCACCACGTGCAGCATGCTCTGGCCGTAGGTCATGCCGATGGCCAGCGCGGCTTCCTGCTGGCCCGGGTCCACGGACTGGATGCCGCCGCGCACGATCTCGGAAAGGTACGCGCCGGTGTTGATCGACACGATGATGAAGCCCGCCAGCAGATAGGGCAGCGTGACATGGAACACCGCTGAGATGCCGTAGAAGATGACCATGGCCTGCACGATCATGGGCGTGGAGCGGAAGATCTCGATGTACGCGCCGAGGATCGCGCGAACGACTTTCATCAGCCAGTAGCGGCCCGCGCCGTCCTCCTTCTGGAGGGGCCTGGCGCGCACGTAGCCCACCGCCAGGCCGATGATGAAGCCCGCGATGGTGCCCGTCAGCGAGATCAGCAGCGTGACGCCCGCGCCGCGCAGGAACAGCGAGCCCTGGGTCTTGATGAAAAATAATACCCACTCAAAGAAGCCGGATTGTGCGTTGGGCATGATATCAACTCTTTTCGGCGGTATTGGAAAACGCGCAGCGGCTGCGGAGAAACAGGCTCCGCAGCCGCGCTTTCAGATACGGATTATTCGGCGACGACCGGCTGGTTCAGCACGGCGGCGTCCATCAGCGCGTTGCGCTCGTCGGCGTCGATCCCGGCCAGGATCTCGTTGATCTGCTCGATCAGCTCCGGCTGGCCCTGCTTGACGGCCACGGCCACGGAGGTGTCCTCCTCGCTGGCCACGAAGCCGGGGGTCACGAAGGTCAGGTCGGCGTTGGAGGCGCAGGCGGAGATGGCGCCGGGGCGCTCGGAGATGTAGCCGTCGATGACGCCGCTGGACAGCGCGGTGATCATGTTCGAGAAGGTCTCCATCGACTCCAGCTGATCGACGCCCTCCAGCTGGGGAATCACGGTCTCATGGAAGGTGCCCAGCTGGGCGGTGATCCTCGCGCCGCTGAAGTCGGAAAGCGTCTTGGCCTCGGCGAACGGGCCGTCCTTGCGCACGACCACCACCAGGTCGCTGTTGTAGTAGGCGTCGGTGAAGTCCACGGTCACCTTGCGTTCCTCGGTGGGGGACATGCCCGCGATGACGGCGTCGATCTGGTCAGTGGTCAGCGCCTGGATCAGGCCGCCCCACTCCAGGCTGACGATCACCAGCTCCTTGCCCAGGCCCTCGGCGATCCGCTTGGCGATTTCCACGTCATAGCCGCCGGCATAGCCGAAGCCGCCCTCGATGGGCACGCTGTTCTCGTCGGGTTCCACCTGGGTCCAGTTGAAGGGCGCGTAGTCGCATTCCATGCCAACGCGGAAGGTGCCCTCGGCGCAGGCGCAGGCGGACAGCAGCAGGATGGCGGCCAGCAGGGCGGTGATGATTCTCTTCATGATGATTCCTCCTAACGATTGTCGATAAGCCTTTTCCCGGGCCGCTTCGGCGCGGGCGGGAAGTGGATAACAAAAATGCGCGATCGAAGTTTCTATACTCCGGTCACGCCTCGGTTTGCCGTTCGGCAATCGCATGGGGATCAGAGATAGCGCTCCACGGCGGAGGCCGTGACAGTGAACCGCATGTTCTGCGATTCCCCAACCCGGATCGGCTCCAATCCGACGCCGGATTTCGGCGAAAGCCCCTTTCCCGCCGCTTCGACGCCCTTGGAGGGGCTCGGCGGCGCTACTGATGGATCCCGCGCCTCTATCGATCATTCATTTTGCATTTATTATACCTGTAATCCTGCAAATGTCAAGCGAGCGGCCCGCGAGTTAATGCAAATTTTGCATATTCGAGGGTAAAATGAACCCCCGCGCATCAAATGACGTGGGGGATGAGTTTAGGGAGTAGGGTGTAGGGAGTAGGAGAACGCCCGGATCCCCCGTAGGGGCGCCGATGCGGCGCCCGCCCGTGGTGGATTAGGGAACAGGCAACAGGGAACAGGGAACAGGAATGGTCGGCACGCAGCCGACCAAGAGCGAGGCCGAAGGCCGAGGAGCGCCCAGCACATCGGCTGTGCGGGCGCGAAGCTGCGGGCCGCCGAATGGCGCGCACGCAGCCGACCAGGGAACAGAAATGACAGCTGTCGCCATTCAAGCCAACCTGCCAAAAAGGTAATGGCGGGGGAAGCAGATCCCCGCCAATACGTCAGAACTGGATCGTCTTGGGCGCTTCGGTGAAGCTGGAGAACGTGGCGACGGCGTCCTTGAAGTACAGCACCTCGGTGTTGTCGTCCTCGGCGGAGTACATGGCCTTCAGCTGGGGATAGCCGTCCAGCATGTGCGCCTTGGCCTCTACGCGGTCGTCTCGCACCAGCGTGCCCGCCACGCGCAGCCATTTGCCGGCCTCGAACGCGCACAGCTCCACTTTCGGGTTGGCCTGGATCTGCTTCGACACGGCCTTCACCTTTCCGGTCTGGATGTACAGCCGGCCCTCGAACAGATCGACCGTGCCGAAGGGCCGCACCCGGGGCTGGTCGCCCTCGACGGTGGCCAGGTAATACGTGCCGCACTTCTTCGGGCGTCATCGCCCGGCGCTCTCCAGCGCGCGGTAATCCCTTCGCGCCAGGGTGAACAGCGCCCATCCGCCGGCCGCGGCGGCCAGCGCCAGCAGCGGCTCGTGCCAGCCGGAGGCCCAGCCGTTCGCCGCGCACAGGCATATCGCGCCGCCGACGGCGCCCAGGGACGCGAAGACGCCGCAGCCCAGCCCGCTGCGCATCAGGCGGCCGACGCCGTTTTCCCGCTGCACGATGGTCATGCGCTCCGGCGCGCGCAGCATGGCGTACAGCCCCATCAATCCGTAAACGCCGGGAAACAGCCCCAGCATAAACGGCGGCAGCGCGTAGATGCAGCGCCCGGTGATCCCCGCCGTCTTCATATATGCCAGCGCCGCGGCCCAGTACAGCGCCAGCGGCGCGGCCAGCCGGGCGGCGCGGCGGCGCGGGGCAGGGGAGAGCGCGGGGAACCGGAAATATTCCCCGATGTACTCGGCGCTGCGGCGTTCGCGGCCGCTTTTTTCGTCGATTCTCGTGACGAACCGATACGATTCCTTGTATTTTCGCTCTTTCAACGGTTACCTCCGCGTGGGAAAAACCACTGGGTAAATTATAGCATATCTCCGCGACAAAGGGAAGAAATCCGGCGGAAAAAGGGTAAAAAACGGATAATCTTCTATATAACAGTGGATAATTCCCAACTTCACGTTGACTTTTTGGTGAAACTGCGGTATAGTAGATACGATACTTTTGCCATAAGGCAAAGGAAATAGCAAGGAGGTAGACCTTAGATGAAGAAGCTGCTGGCCATGCTGCTGGCTGCCGTCATGCTGCTGAGCGTGATCGGCGCCGTGGCAGAAGAAACCGCCGATCAGGGCACGCCCCTGGTGGTGGCCACTTCCAACCTTTCCCAGAAATTCTCCCCGTTCTTTGCGGATACCGAGTATGACGTGGAGGTTTCCGATCGGACTCAGATCTTCATGATGACCACCGACCGCGTCGGCGGTATCATCTACAACGGCATCGAGGGTGAGACCCATTCCTATAACGGAACGGATTACACCTATTACGGCACCGGCGATCTGTCCGTCGATTACGACGAGGCCGCCGATATCACCACCTACCGCTACAAGATGCGCGAGGACCTGAAGTTCTCCGATGGCGTACCGGTGACCATCGACGACGTCATCTTCACCTATTATGTATTCCTGGATCCCGCTTACAACGGCTCCACCACGCTGAACAGCTATGACATCATCGGCCTGCAGGCGTACCGCACCCAGATCCCCGAGGCGAACCTGGGCGAAGTCAACGAGATCGCCGACGCCGTGAAGGCCGCCGGTCCCGAATACACCCTGGCCGAGGGCGACGCCTTCTCTCAGGAGGCCTATGACGCCTACTGGACGAAGATCGAAGAGATCTGGAAGGAAGACGCCGCGGGCATGATCGGCTATGAGTTCGACAACTATGGCGCCGATTACGCCGAAGCCATCATCGGCAAGACCGCCGATGAGGTCGGCGCGGACGACGGCCTGAAGGCCGCGTTCGGCATGGCCCTGTGGGGATTCGCCGGCGTTGACGAGGAGTTCACCACCCTGACCTCCGTCGACGGCTCCACCTTCGATCTGGCCGGCGGCGTTTATCCCACCGCCGAGGATTACTACAAGGCCGCTTACGCCAAGTACGCGGGCAGCCTGGACGACTACCTGGCCGCCGGCGAATCCGAGATGGGCACCACCTCTGATCCCGCCAACGCCGCGCTGTCCGCCCAGATCGTCGCCGACCTGGACATCGACGTTTCCGCGGGCGTGCCCAACATCGCCGGTATCAAGCGCGTCGACGACTACACCGTCGAAGTGCAGGTGAAGGGCTTCTCCGCTCCCGCCGTGTACAGCATCCTGGGCCTGGCGATCGCCCCCATGCACTACTACGGCGATCCCGAGCAGTACGACTATGAGAACAACCAGTTCGGCCATCCCTTCGGCGACCTGAGCATCGCCCAGGAGAAGATCGCCGAGCCCATGGGCGCCGGCCCCTACAAGTTCGTGAAGTACGAGAACCGCGTGGTCTACTACGAGGCGAACGAATACTACTTCAAGGGCGAGCCCGCGACCAAGACCTTCCAGTACAAGGAGACCAACGCCGCTGAGGTGCCCACCGCCGTGCAGTCCGGCACCGCCGACGGCGGCGAGATGACCGGCAACAAGTCCAACTTCGAGCTGCTCCGTTCCTTCAACGACAACGGCGAAGTGACCGGCAACGTCGTCACCACCTATTCCGTCGCCAACCTGGGCTACGGCTATATCGGCATGAACGCCGATACCATGAACGTGGCCGGCGAGCCCGGCAGCGAGGCCTCCAAGAACCTGCGCAAGGGCTTTGCCACCGTGCTGTGCGTGTATCGCGATACCGCCATCGACAGCTACTACGGCGACGCCGCCGCGGTCATCAACTATCCCATCTCCACCACCTCCTGGGCGGCCCCGCAGGCCACCGACGAGGGCTATCAGGTGGCCTTCTCCGTGGACGTGGACGGCAACCCGATCTACACCGCCGAGATGACCCAGGAAGAGAAGTACGCCGCCGCGCTGCAGGCCGCCATCGGCTTCTTCAAGGCCGCCGGCTACACCTTCGACGAGGCTTCCGGCAAGTTCACCGAGGCTCCCGAAGGCGCTTCCCTGTCCTATGAGGTGATCATCCCCGCCGACGGCATCGGCGATCACCCGGCCTTCGCCATCCTGACCGACGCCAAGGCCGCGCTGGAGACCATCGGCATCGAGCTGAAGATCAACGACCCGGCCGACTCCAACGTGCTGTGGGACGCGCTGGACGCGGGCACCCAGAACATGTGGTGCGCGGCGTGGGGCGCCACCATCGACCCGGATATGTACCAGGTGTACCATTCCTCCGGCGTCGTGGGCGAAGGCGGCTCCGACTCCAACCACTATCACATCCGCTCCGAGAAGCTGGATCAGCTGATCGTGGACGCCCGCCAGAGCGCCGACCAGGATTACCGCAAGCAGGTCTACAAGGCCGCGCTGGACGAGATCATCGATTGGGCGGTTGAGATTCCGACCTACCAGCGCCAGAACATCATCATTGCCAGCACGCAGCGCGTGGATATCTCCACCGTGACGCCCGACGTCACCACCTTCTGGGGCTGGCTGAGCGATGTCGAGACCTTGAAGATGGTTGACGCTGCCAAGTAATTCGATCTCCATCAAGCCATAAAGCTGTTCCCGGCCGCCCTCTCCCGAAAGGGAGGGAGCGGCTTTGGGACTTCTCAAGGGTGGTTTGCATTTTTTGGATGAATCGCCCGAAACGCTTGGATCAGGAGCGCCGTTGCGATGCCCGCCGGCGGTTCAAAGGGCCTGCGGGCAGGCGGCGCAATGCCGCTCCTACGGGGAGAAAACCAACATTACAGCGAACGGGGAGGAAGAACGACCGTGTGGAAATTCATAGTCCGGCGTACTGCGCTGGCGATCGTCATCGTCATATTGGGCGCCTTTATTCTGTATGGCGTCATGCGCTGTATGCCCACCAGCTTCGTGGAAAGCCTGGCGCGCCAGCGCGCCGCCGCCAGCGCCACCACCGGCGGCAAGACCTATCAGGAATGGCTGGCGGAGCTCAACGAGGCCTATCACATGAACGACGACGTGCTGACCGGCTATCTGAACTGGCTGGGCAGCGTGTTGAAGGGCGATTTCGGCAACAGCTGGAAATACGGCATTCCCGTCGTCGAAAAGTTCAACCAGGTGATATGGTACTCGGTGGTGCTGAACGTCATCACCCTCATCCTCGAGGTGATCATCTGCATCCCGCTGGGCATCCAGGCCGCGCGGCACCAGTACAGCGGCTTCGATTACGGCATTACCGTGTTCGCCATGCTGTGCATTTCGCTGCCCACGTTCTTCCTGGCGACGGTTTTGAAATACGCGTTTTCGATCAAGCTGGGCTGGTTTGACCTGTACGGCATCGTGGGCCGTTACCACGAACAGCTGTCCCGGTCGGGCAAGATCTGGGACATGGTGCACCACATGGTTCTGCCCACGCTGACGCTGACGATGCTGAACGTCGGCGGTCTGACGCGCTATACCCGCACCAACATGCTGGAGGTCATGAACGCCGACTATATCCGCACGGCCCGCGCCAAGGGCTTGTCGGAGCGCGTGGTCATCAACCGCCACGCCTTCCGCAACACGCTGATCCCGCTGGTCAGCTACATGAGCTATCTGGTGCCCAGCCTGTTCTCCGGATCGATGATCACCGAGACGCTGTACCAGATCCCCGGCATCGGTTATATTTCCTATGAAGCCATGGTGGCGGGGGACCTGCCGTTCACGATGTTCTATTCGGTGTTCCTTCTGGCGCTGACGCAGGCCAGCCTGATGCTGGCGGACATCATGTACGCCGTGGTCGACCCGCGCGTGCGCGTAAATTGACGCGGAAGGAGGCGTTCGAGATGAGTGAAAACAACAACATCAACAACAATAACGAACAGCTCGCTCTGGATGACGGCCGCCGCGTCAAGGTTCTGTCTCCCGGCATGATGGTCTTCAAGCGGTTCATCCGCAACAAGCTGGCCATCGTGGGCATCATCATCCTGGCCTTCATGTTCGCGTTCTCCTTCCTGGGCGGCCTGATTTCCCCGTACCGCCAGGACCAGGTGTTCTATAAGACCGACAGCGCCAACAAGGAATTTGCCAGCGCCGTCGTGAATACCGAGTACCGCTTCCTGACCGAAGACGGCAGCCCCCTGAGCACGCTGGTGCGCGCCAACTTCAGCCGCCTGGTGAAGGACGCCGGCGACGGGGACATCTCCTTTGATGCTGATGGTGCCGCCTGGACGGTGCAGAGGCTGGGCGAGGGGTTCTATTCGATCGGCACTACGAAGGATCTGGCCACCGTCACGCTGCTGGGCAAGGTGTGCGACGTGAAGGCCCTCGACGGCGTGGAGCTCTCCGACGCCGTGAAGGACGCCGCGCTGCAGACCGCCAAGGCCGGCGGCGGGTCCTTTGAGATCGACGGCCAGACCTACATGCTCACCAAGGGCAAGGCGAAGACGTACAACCTGGGCACCGTGGGCGAGGTGGCCATCGCCAGCCTGCTGTCCTATGACGCTCACGACAGCGCCGATACCGGCGTCATTTCCACCTACGCCTTCCGCCGCGCCGCCGAACTGGCGCTGCGCAGCGGCGAAACTTCCTTCGAGGCCGACGGCATCAAATACACGCTGGAGGCCGAGGAGGACAGCGCGCTGATCTTCCGGGACGGCGAAGAAAACCCGCTGGCTTCCGTCAGCCGGATCATCGTCAATCCGGTCACCAGCGGCGTGTTCCTGTCGGTGGACTACAAGGCCGCCGTTTCGGAGGCCATCGCCGATAAGCAGACCGCCTTCGATTATGTGAACGCCGACGGCGTTACCGAGCGGCACACCATCCGCATGCGCGGCAACAACTATATCATCTACACCGAACAGCAGACCTACCTGATCGATATGTACGCCGCGCCCAGCTGGGCCCATCCGCTGGGTACCGACGACCACGGCATGGACGTGCTGACCCGCCTGATGTACGGCGGCCGCATTTCGCTGCTGGTGGGCTTCGTGGTCATGCTGCTGGAAAACCTGATCGGCATCATCATCGGCGGCATCTCCGGCTACTTCGGCGGCTGGGTGGACACGCTGCTGATGCGATTCGTGGACCTGTTCAATTCCATCCCGTATTACCCGATCATGATCATCGCAGGCGCCATCATGGACGCGCTGGAGGTGCCGCCGTATACGCGCATCTTCCTGCTGATGGCCATCATGGGCATCATGGGCTGGACGGGCGTGGCGCGCGTGGTGCGCGGCCAGATCCTGTCCCTGCGCGAACAGGATTTCATGGTGGCCACCGAAGCCACCGGCATCCGGGTATCCCGGCGCATCTTCCGCCATCTGGTGCCCAACGTGATGCCGCTTCTGATCGTGCAGGCCACTATGGGCCTGGGCAACATCATCCTCACCGAGGCCACGCTGTCGTTCCTGGGCCTGGGCATCAAATACCCGCTGGCGTCCTGGGGCTCCATCATCAACGCGGCCAGCAATATCTACGTCATGACCAACTTCTGGTACATCTGGATTCCCGCGGGCCTGCTGATCGTGCTGACGGTGCTGGGCTTCAACTTCGTCGGCGACGGCCTGCGCGATGCCTTTGACCCGAAGATGAAGCGCTGATGGGAGGGGGAGAGCGAATATGAGCAAGAAGAGCAACGAAACCAGCTATATCTCCGCCCGGGAATCCCGGAGGATCAGCCGCGAAAACCAGAAGGTCATCCGCAAGCTGGACAAGCGCCTGTCCCGCAAGCGCGTGCCGGAGAGCGAATATGTGACGCAGATGCACGACAAAAACAACGTCGTGGAGTTCGATAACCTGCACACCTATTTCTTCACCGACGTGGGCACCGTCAAGGCCGTGGACGGCGTGACGTTCAATGTGCCCGTGGGCAAGACGGTGGGCATCGTGGGCGAATCCGGCTGCGGCAAATCCGTCACCAGCCTTTCGCTGATGCAGCTGGTGCAGCGGCCCACCGGCCAGATCGTGGAGGGCGAGATCCGCCTGAACCTGGGCGACAAGGCGTTTGACGTGGCGAAGATGCCCATCGAGGCCATGCAGAAGGTGCGCGGAAACGTCGTATCCATGATCTTCCAGGAACCCATGACTTCGCTGAACCCGGTGTTCCGCATCGGATACCAGCTGGACGAGGTCATCTCGCTGCACACGCCGGAGATGTCCCCCGAGGCCGTGAAGGCGCGCTCCATCGAGGCGATCAAGATGGTCGGCATCGCCGATGCCGAGGGCATCTACAATCGCTACCCGCATGAGCTGTCCGGCGGCATGCGCCAGCGCATCGTCATCGCCATGGCGCTGGCCTGCAACCCGCGGCTGATCATCGCGGACGAGCCGACGACCGCCCTGGACGTCACCATCCAGGCGCAGATCCTGGAGCTGCTGCGCAACCTGAAGAACGAGATCAACGCCTCCATCATGCTGATCACGCACGACCTGGGCGTTATCGCCGAAATGGCCGATTACGTGGTGGTCATGTACGCCGGCCGCGTGGTGGAAAAGGGCCTGGCCAACGAGGTGTTCCTCGATCCGCGCCATCCCTACACCATCGGCCTGATGCAGTCCAAGCCCGTCATCAACAAGATGGTCGACCGGCTGTATTCCATTCCCGGTTCGGTGCCGAACCCGGTGAACATGCCGGATTACTGCTATTTCCGCGACCGCTGCGAACAGTGCGTGGAGCGCTGCCAGGGCCTGTACCCGCCGGAGATCCGCGTGACCGACACCCACATCGTCAGCTGCTGGAAGTACTATAAAGAAGGGGGCGCGGAATAAACCATGAGTTCTGCCTATGAAAACGTGGTAGAGGTGCGCAACCTCTGCAAATACTTCCCGATCAAAGCCGGGCTGTTCGGGCGCGTCGTGGGCCACGTGCACGCCGTGGAGAACGTATCTTTCTCCATCAAGCGCGGCACCACCATGGGCCTGGTGGGCGAATCCGGCTGCGGCAAGACCACCATCGGCAAGACGCTGCTGAATCTCACGCCCAAGACCTCCGGCGAAGTGATCTTCAACGGCGACACCCATCTGGACATGCTGAAGGGAAAGTCGCTGCGGGATTTCCGCCCGAAGATCCAGATCATCTTCCAGGATCCGTATTCCAGCCTTTCGCCCCGGCTGCCCGTGGGCGAGATCATCGGCGAAGCCGTGCGCGAGCACAATCTGGTCCCGGAGAGCGAATTTGACGCCTACATCTCCCGCATCATGAAGGCCTGCGGCCTGTTCGATTACCAGAAGGACCGCTATCCCCATGAGTTCTCCGGCGGCCAGCGCCAGCGCATCTGCATCGCCCGCGCCATAGCCCTGAACCCGGATTTCATCGTCTGTGACGAGCCGGTTTCCGCGCTGGACGTGTCCATTCAGGCGCAGATCATCAACCTGCTGGAGGATCTGCAGAAGCAGTTCAACCTGACCTACCTGTTCATCAGCCACGACCTGTCCGTGGTCCAGCACATCTCCGATACCGTGGGCGTGATGTACCTGGGCAACATGGTGGAATATGCCGACAAGGCGGAAATCTTCGCCAACCCGCTGCATCCCTACACCCAGGCGCTGTTCTCGGCCATCCCGGTGCCGGATCCCACGGTGAAGATGAACCGCATCATCCTGGAAGGCAGCATCCCGTCTCCGGCGAACCCGCCGTCGGGCTGCAAGTTCCACACCCGCTGCCGCAAATGCCAGGCGGTTTGCAGCCAGAAGGCGCCGCGGACCATGGACATGGGCAACGGGCACACCGTGGCCTGCCACATCTACGACCCGGAGAGCGGCTATGAAAACGCGTAAGCCCGACATGCCCGAAGGCGACGACGGGCGCACCATCGTCCGCATGAACGTGGAAGGCATGCCCTGGTACAGTCCCGAACCGGACGCGCCGCGCGACGAGGCCGCGCCGGACGTGCCGCTGACCCGCGAGGAGAGCCGCTTTTTCACCTGGGGCGCGCTGAAGGCGGCGCTGCTGGTGGTGGGCGTGATGTGCCTGGGAATAGTGCTGTTCGTGCTGTTCTGCCAGCTCGTCTGGTTCCGGTGACGGCCGGGGTTCCCGAAAAGAAAATTGCTTTTAGGGCGCGTGAAAGGAGAAAAGGATATGAAGATCGCGATCGGCAACGACCATGGCGCCGTTGAGATGAAGAACCACGTCGTCGGCTGGCTGAACGACCACGGCTACGAAGTCGTCAATTTCGGCACCGACGAACCCGTCAGCACCGATTATCCCATCTACGCCGAACGGGTGGCGAAGGCCGTCGTCTCCGGGGCGTGCGACCGCGGCATACTGATCTGCGGCACCGGCATCGGCATTTCCATCTCCGCCAACAAGATCCACGGCGTGCGCTGTGCGCTGTGCTCCGAACCCGTTTCGGCGGCGCTCTGCCGCCAGCACAACGATGCGAACATCGTCGCCATGGGCGCGCGCACCATCGGCCCGGTGATGGCCGAGGAGATCGTCAGAACCTTCCTGACTACCGAATTTGAAGGCGGCAGGCACGCCCGCCGCGTGGACGAAATCATGGCGCTGGACCGCGGCGAAACGCTGCAGTAGGCAAAAGCATAATAAAAACGGGATGCCGGAAGGCGTCCCGTTTTTGTATGGCGGAATGTCATCTCATGCCAAGTCTGGATTTGTAATCCTTCCGCAGGATCGCGTACAGATCCACGTCCACATACCGGCCCTTGTTGTACAGCCGTTGGCGCAGCGTGCCCTCGCGCGCCATGCCGCACTTGCGCATTACCGCGCCGGAGGCGGGGTTGGTGGTCTCGTGCTGGGCCTCGATGCGGTTCAGGTTCAGACGCCCGAAGCCGTAGTCGATCACGGCCTTCAGCGCCTCGGTCATGATGCCGCGGTTCCAGAAATCCCTGGCCAGGGAATAGCCCACCTCGGCGGCGGAATTGTCGTTTTGGATCCACATGAAGCCGATGGTGCCGATCACCCGCCCGGTTTCCTTCCATTCGATGCCCCAGCTGGCGGGGTCGTGCTGGCGATAGCGCCGCAGCATGTAGCGCAGATACGCGCGGCTGTCGCCGATGGTGCGGTGGGCGTCCCACAATACGTGGCGCGCCACTTCGGCGTCGCGGCTGTACCGGTAGATATCCGCCGCGTCCTGCATCGTCAGCCTGCGGATACGCAGGCGCGGGGTTTCCAGCGTCGGCATGTACGAGTAGCTGTCCAGGTTCATTTTCAGTATCTCCGGATTATCTGCACTTTTCCCACGCCATCATCACGGCGCATACCGTCTTGGCATCGGCGATTTCGCCGCGCATGATGCCGGCCACCACATCCTTCAGCGGCACCTTCACCACGTTCAGGAACTCGTCGTCGTCCGGGTGGCTTTCCCCGGGGGACAGTTCCCGGGCCAGGTACAGCGAAATCTTCTCATCGCTGAAGCCCGGCGTGGTCACGATGTCCGTCAGATGTATCCAGCTGGCGGCGGTCAGGCCTGTTTCCTCCTCCAGCTCGCGCTTTGCGGCCAGCAGCCGGTCCTCGCCCTTGAAATCCAGTTTGCCCGCCGGAATCTCCAGCAATACCCGGTCCACGGCCGCGCGAAACTGCTTCACCAGCCAGACGTTCCCGTCGCCGTCCACCGGGACCACCGCGGAAGCGCCCACATGGCGGGCGACCTCCCTGGCGGCGGTTTTGCCGTTGGGCAGGCGGTTGGTGATGTGGTCGATGTGCAGGATGATCCCGTCGAACACGCGCCGGCTGTCGACGGTCGTTTCCATGATGTTCGAATTGTCGTCGCGAATCATTTGCCCGTTCCTCCGTGTCGTCTTAGCTGTCTTATTCGACCGCGGGCGCCCGAAATCCTGCCGTCGGCCGGCCTTCGCGCAGATTTTGCGCGCGGGAAAATAAACTGACTTCACCGCTTGTAATTTGACGGCTTCTATTGTATAATTGAATTGGGTTCTCAGGATAAATAATAGGAGGATGGATTGCGATGATTAAAGTCATTCTCGGCGACAAGGGCAGCGGGAAGACCAAGCGCCTGATCGACCTGACCAACGACGCGCTCAAGAGCGTGCACGGCAATATCATCTTTATCGACGACGACAAGCGCTATATGTACGACCTTCGCCACGAGATCCGCTTCGTGGATGCCAGCGAATATCCGGTGGCCTATAAGTGCACCGCCAGTGAGTTTCTTTCGTTCCTCTGCGGCATGCTGTCCGCCGATTTCGACCTTTCCCTGATCGCCGTCGATGCCTTCAAGAAGCTGGTCAGGACGCCGCTGCACGACGTCGAGATGGAAAAATTCTTCGAAAACATGGCCGCCCTTTCCGAAGCGCACCATTGTGATTTCGTGCTTTCCATCAGCATTTCCGCAGAAGAGGTACCGGAGTACATCCGGAAGTTCGCGGATTGAGCGCGCCTCGCCGCGCGCCCGTGTGGCCGAAGATCGTCGTCGGCCTGGCAGCCATCGTCCTGCTGGCGGTGCTGCTGGTGTTTATGGCCAGGTTTTTCCTCAGCGCGCTGAATCTGCTGCATACCGACGGCGGCGCGGTCCAGCATGATCCCCAGTTTGCCGAACCGGCGGAGACCTTCGCGCCGCCCTCCGAGCTGATGGAAGCGCCCGCCCGGCCGGGGCCGGACGACGATCCCTCCAGCCGCTGGGTAGAGGACGTTCAGACGCCCGTGGACAAGACCGCCGACCAGCTGGCTGCGGAGGACGATTCGGATCCGCTTCAACCCTAATATTTCAACCCCCGTTTCGCATACTATCGGTGTGAAACGGGGGTTTTGCTATGACGGGTGCGCGGACAGGATACGCGGGAACAACGGGGGAAGGCCGGCGCACGGAAGCGCGGACAGCGCTGGCCGCCGTCGCGGCGGTCTCCGGGGCCGGGATGGCCTCCGGGCGGGAACAGGTGCTGTTCTTTGCCCAGCTGGGCTGGGCGGGATGGATCGGGATCCTTCTCGCCGCGGCGCTCTACGCGGCGCTGCTGGGGGCGATATGCGGCCAGGCCCGCCGGCTCGGCGCCGACAATCTGCCGGGCCTGTACTGGAAACGGCTGGGCCCCGCCGCGGGTGCGGTGGCGGCGGCGATGCATGCGATCCTGATGATGATGATCGCGGTCATGATGCTCTGCAGCGCTGCCCGGATCGGCGCGCTGACGCTGCCGTTCAGGCACGGCGCGCTCTGGGGCGCGGTGCTGGCGCTGTCAATCGCGCTGCTGGTCAACCTGAACGGCCTGCGCGCGCTGCCGTGGATGGGCCTGCTGGCGGCGGCGCTGGGCGCGGCGTTTTATCTCGGCCTGGCCGTCGATCCCAGACCGGTGCGCATCTGGCTGCGCGGAGAAACCGCGCTGGCGCTGCGCGGGAACCTGCCCGCGGCGGTGGCGCTGGCGGCGCTCTACGCGGCGCTGAACGCCGCCGTGGCCGGCGGCGCGGTCGCGCGGCTGTCCGGGGGCGGCGCGAAACCCGTTCGCGCGGCGATGCTGTCCGGCGCGCTGCTCTGCGCGCTGCTGCTGTGCGCCAACGCGGCCATCCTCCGGGGCGGCGACCGGCTGCTGGGGCAGGCCATGCCCACGGTGATCCTGGCGGCGCGATGGGGGAAGGCGGGCTTCTGGCTGTGCGCGGGCTTTTCGTTCTTCTGCGCCTCTGCGACGCTCTCCGCGGCGCTGGGTTCGCTGCCGCGAACGGCGGTCCGGCGGCGGCTGCGAACGGCGCGCGGAAATGACTGTTAAATTCTATGAACATCGGGGCAAAACCGTTGACGCACAGGCGAAAATTGGGTATAATACATTTTGTGTCAATACGCTCACTAGCCCCGGGCAATGACATCATCGCGAAAAGTACTGACCACACTTGTTCGCTGAAGCATTGTATTGAAATCATTCTTGGAGGGAAACACTCGTGAGTACTTATATGGCGAATCCCCAGAACGTCGAGCGTAAGTGGTACGTCATCGACGCAGAGGGCATGGTATTCGGCCGCCTGGCTTCCCAGGTCGCTTCCATGCTGCGCGGCAAGCACAAGCCCACCTTTACGCCTCATTGCGACTGCGGCGATTATATCATCGTTGTGAACGCCGATAAGCTGGTTTTCACCGGCAAGAAGCTGGACAACAAGATCTATCGCTATCATACCGGCTATCCGGGCGGCCTGAAGGAAATCCCTTATCGCAGGCTGATGGCCAACAAGAGCGAATTTGCCTTCCGCGAGGCCGTTCGCCGCATGCTGCCGAAGGGCCCCCTGGGCTACGCGATGGCCAGGAAGCTGTTCGTGTACGCCGGCCCCGAGCACAATCACCAGGCGCAGAAGCCCGAAGCGCTGAAGCTGTAATAGGGAGGAGGACGAAGAAATGAGTAATGTTTGTTTCCATGCTGTCGGCAGAAGGAAAAAGGCGATCGCCCGCGTTCGTCTGATCCCCGGTGAGGGCAATATCATCATCAACAAGCGCAGTCTGGACGAGTATTTCGGCTATGAGACCCTGAAGACCGTGGTCCGTCAGCCGCTGGTGCTCACCGAAACCCTGGGCAGGTTTGACGTCATCGTCAACTGCAAGGGCGGCGGCTTCACCGGCCAGGCCGGCGCCATCCGCCATGGCATCGCCCGCGCGCTGGTCAAGGCCGATGAAGAGCTGAAGCCCGCCATCAAGCAGGCCGGCTACCTGACCCGCGATCCGCGCATGAAGGAGCGCAAGAAGTACGGCCTGAAGGCCGCCCGCCGCGCGCCCCAGTTCTCCAAGCGCTGATTTATCCCCTTATCTTTCACAACCCCGTGCCGCTTCGGCGCGGGGTTTCGCTTTGTCCGGTCGGGGAACGGCCAGACCGGTGATCAAATGCGGCCGACAATTTCGCATTTGTGTCACAATTTTTCTGTTTGCGCTTGCATTTTTCTGGCCGATCGATTATCCTATATATGGTGTCCGAAACATTACATGAACAGGAGTGAAAGCTATGAGCAAGAAACTGTTTGCCCTGATCCTGGCGCTGGCCATGGTGTTCGCCATGTCTTCCGCGCTGGCGGACAAGGCCACCGTGGACGGCCAGACCGTCATGGTCAGGACGGCGAAGATCGATTTTGCCGGCAAGACCGTTATACTGCATTCCAACGACGTGCACGGCGCGGTCGATGGCTATGCCTACATGCCGAAGCTGAAGGCAACGCTGGAAGGCCTGGGCGCCGACGTCATCCTGGTGGATGCCGGCGACTTCAGCGCGGGCAATCCCTACGTCAGCCTGAGCAAGGGCCACAACGCCATCGAGCTGATGAACGCCGTGGGCTACGATGTGGCCACGCTGGGCAACCATGAATTCGATTTTGGCTATGAGCAGCTGATGGCCAACCTGGCCGACGCCCAGTTCACCACGATCTGCGCGGACGTGTACGGCCCGGACGGCAACCTGATCCTGCCCGCCACCACCATTGTCGAGACCGCTTCCGGCCTGAAGATCGGCTTCTTCGGCATGGAGACGCCCGAGACCGCCACCAAGGTGAACCCCGGCCTGATCGAAGGCATCCGCTTCGCCACGTTTGACGAGCTGTACGAAGCGGCCCAGAAGGCCATCGACGAGCTGGCCGACGCGGACGTGGTCATCGGCCTGTGCCACCTGGGCGTGGACGACGAGTCCGCGGCCAACGGCTATCGCTCCATCGACCTGCTGAAGAAGGTCCAGGGCGTGGACTTCATCATCGACGCCCATTCCCACACCGTCATGGTCGAGGGCCCGGAGGGCGAACCGGTCCAGTCCACCGGCACCCGCTTTGCCAACATCGGCGCGGTCGTCATTGATAACGAGACCAAGGCCATCGTGGACAACTTCCTGTTCCCCGTGAGCTATCTGAAGCAGGACGGCGACGTGGCCGACCTGGCCAAGTCCATCATGGAGGCCGTGGACGAGCAGTACGGCGCCGTGTTCGCCACCACCGAGGTCCGCCTGAACGGCGACCGCGATCCCGGCAACCGCACCGAGGAGACCAACCTGGGCGACCTGATCACGGACGCCATGGTCTGGAGCGTCGTCAAGGAAGGCGGCGTGGAGCAGGTCGAGCCCAACGCCGTGGTGGGCATCACCAACGGCGGCGGCATCCGCGCCACCATCGAAGTGGGCGACATCTCCAGGAAGGATGTCAACACCGTGCTGCCCTTCGGCAACACCGTGGCCGTGATCTACGTCACCGGCGATGAACTGCTGGAAGCCCTCGAAGCCTCCTCGTTCAGCACGCCCGGCGCGGTCGGCGGCTATCCGCAGACCAGCGGCATCGAATGGACGCTGGACACCACCGTGGAATACGATCAGGGCGACCTGTATCTGAAGGCCGACGGCAGCGAGACCACTTACTATGCGCCGGCCTCCATCAAGCGCGTGACCATCACCGCCATCAACGGCGAGCCCTTCGATCCGGCGGCCACCTACGCGGTCGTGACCAACAACTTCTGCGCGGCCGGCGGCGACACCTACAACGTGTTCATGCGCGCCTACAACGAGGGCTCCGGCTTCGATACCGGCGTCCCGATGGACGAGGCTGTCGTGGCCTACATCTCCGAAGTGCTGAACGGCACCATCACCGCCGAGCAGTACGGCGAGCCCCGCGGCACGGAGACCCAGATCCGCGCCGAGGCGCCGGAAGAGGAAGTCGAACCCGCCGCATAAACCGGCGGTCCTTCGCAAGGACACAACTATAAAACGCGCCGCGCTGTCATCGACAGCGCGGCGTTTTTGCGTCAAAACCGGCCAAAGCGCCCCACGCCGGGGCCGGGGCCGAACGGTCCGCCCATCGGCGGGCGATGCCACGGGCCGCGGCGCATGCTCCACATACCGGGGAAGCCCCACAGGCCCCAGGGCCGGTAGAACCAGCGCGGCCGGAACAGCGCGCGCAGCACGATAATCAGCAGTATCAGCGTCAACATGGCAAACCCTCCTTTCGGCAAGACGGGTCTTTTTTACAGGTTTTCCAGCCGGTACAGCACGTCCTCCACCTGGCGGCAGGCGTCGTCCAGCCGCCGGATGGCCTCGCGGATCCGGCTTTGCACCAGCAGGTCCGACAGCAGGCCGTCGAAGAAGAAGTCGGCAAAGGTCAGAAAGCCGCCGATCTGCAGATCCGGCACGCGGATGTCCGCCAGTTCGCGGCGGAAGGTGTCCAGATCGGCCTCTGCCTGCTGTACGCAGGCCTGGGCCTCGGAGATCCTGGAATGCTTGATCAGGCTGCTGATCACGCCGCCGCCGAGGATATCGACGATGCCCCAGTTGCCGGCCTTCTTCAGATACCGCTGCGCCAGGCGCAGGCTGTTCAGCGCGCGCACGCCGGCCTCCCGGGCCTCGCGCACCTCAACCGCCATGTTCTTATCCATCATGTTCATCGCTCCTTTCCGCGCGTCGCGATATAAGAAAAGACTTATACCGCGACTGCTGTCACAATATAAGTCTCGCCGTCTCATTTGATACGGGCGCACACGCGCCGGCTGACGATCTCAAACCCACCCTTGCGGGCGTTCGGCTACTCCCTTGTATTGGGTTAGAATATTATATCACGTTTCCCAGCCCAGTCAAGGATTTGTGCTGATTAATCAAAATTTAACAATGAGCTGGCGATCCGCGGCGCGACGCACGGCGTCCATGTTCTCCGGTGCGCAGGGCACGCCCAGGAACGCTGCGAACCGCCGCATGGCGATCTCTACGGCTTCCAGCATGGCGCGGCTGGGGCGAACGTCCGGTTCCCACCACCAGTTTTTGATCCGGAAGCACCCGGCCCGGGCGGCGGGCTCCGGTTCGAAACGGGCCGCGAACCGGCTTCCGTACAGCACCGGCAGCACGTAATACCCGTATTGCCGCTTTTCCACGGGCGTGTAGACCTCCCAGCGGTACTTGAAGCCGAACAGCGCCTCGGCCATGCCGCGATCCCACAGCAGGTTGTCCAGCGGCGCGATGAACCGCGCGTGCCGCTGCCCGCCGCACGTTTCCAGCATGGCCAGCGCCTCCGGCAGGGCATAGAAGACCTCGTTACGCCCTTCTATGCGGCAGGGGACGACCTTCTCCTGCTCCGCAAGCCGCGCCAGCGATTCCCTTCGCTGCTGGTCGCCGGAGACCACGTAGCCCTGCCACGCGCCGCCCGGGCGCGCCCACAGCAGGCCCACGCAGGCCAGCCGACGCAGCACATACCAGTCCGCAAAGTCGGTTTCGTCGCGCTCCGGTGCGCGCAGGTATTCGGCGGGCAGCACCCGCTCAGTCAGGTCGAAGCGGCGCTGCGTGCCCTTTTTGTCACCCACGCACAGCCTGCCCAGGCGGAACAGGTATTCGATCGCCGCGCCGGAGGGCCGACGCGGTCCCCAGCCGAAGTCCTTCGATTCGCCCATCGGGATGTCCGTCAGCGCGCAGGGCCCCTTTTCGCGGATGATGGACAGGATGTCCTCCATCATGTCGAAGGCTTCGCCCTGGCCGCGGCCCGAAAGCCAGCGCCGCATGTCGGCGGCGTGCATTTCCCGCTGCGGCCCGAAAGCCCCGAAGTCCTTCGCCGTGTAGATGCACATCTCCTTGTCGTAGCCGTCCACCAGGAGGCGCTCCTCGTACAGCAGCTTTTGCAGCATCTCCGGCCGGAAGCCGCGCACCCGGGATTGCAGCGCCAGCTCGGCGTTGCGGCCCACGACGTTCAGCGGATCATACTGGATGGTGCCCAGCCGGTCCATCACGGCCTTCGCGCCGTCGATGCCCTTGAAGCCATCGTGTCCGTCCAGATTGTGATACCGGACCAGCAGCTCCCGGGCCTGTCGATTGGTCAGCGTGCGCATCGGCGGCTCCTCCTGTGTCGC
>CACWVN010000039.1 GCA_902764285.1 uncultured Eubacteriales bacterium | reverse complement strand
ATTATAATTATAAATTGTGCAAAATCGCCCTTGGTAAGGATGAGGTCGCCGGTTCGAATCCGGCCATCAGCTCCATAAGGTGAGGAATCAAGCATGCTTGATTCCTCATTTTTTCGTTCTGCGAAAAACGACAAACCCGCGGGGTTTGCCGTCTAAACCGGGTCCATGTCACAGGATACGTCACATCCGGGCGTTTTTTTGTTTTTTTCTTCAATATTCGCCAGAAAACTGCGATAACAATACTCACCACGGGATAAGATAAGTGATCGGCGTTCAGGAGCACACGTCCGTGAAAAACGGTTGGTCATTGCTGCTCGGCCTTTGCCTCCAGCGCAAGGTCTATGGCAAGAACAACGGCAAGCGCGATAAACTCATTGGCCTAATCGGATATTTCAAGTTCATAGCTGTCGCCGCAGGAAAACCAGCCCTTGCCCTCAACGACGCGCTTGGATCCGAAGAGGGCAAACTTCTTTTTGATTTCAGCGACCTGTTCGCCATCTTCTAATACCGTGCATTAGACATGAGGGCAAGGCGCTTTTGCTTGGCCATCGCCACTCCCCTGTCATCCATAGGCCTTTCTTCCCTCCAACCCGGAGGTGGTCGCCCGCGATCTTTAAGCAATCTTCTTTCTGCTCGTTCCTCACGGTGAATTCATCCAGGTTGGACAACAACTGCTGTTAGATGTACGGTTTCTTCATTTTCGACATCTCCGGTCAATGGTTCTTGATAAGTCCCTTCATGAAGGCGGCGCTCACCGCGGAAAAGATCAGGTAAGTGATCAGCGTTCCGAAGCACACGTCCGTGAGAAAGTGGTTGGTCATGTGGATGCGGTTGTAGCCGTAGATCAGCACGAAGGCGCAGGCCGCGATGAAGCAGCGCAGGTTCCTCCCTTCGCTCCGCTTCTTCGTCACGTCCGCGAGCATCGGCAGCGCGAACATCATGCTGGCGATGGTCATGTTGCCGCTGGGCCAGGACTTGAAGCTGTCGTCGCCGCCGGCGAGGTTCGGGATCATCTGCCACCAGTTGCGGAAGCCGCTCTTCGGGTCGTCCAGCGTAATCAGGTACTTGTACCGCGGGCGGGAGGCGACCTGCTTGAGCCACAGGTTCACGTTGTCCGCCGCGATGCCCGCGACCAGGACCGCCGCGCCCACGGCGATGAGTTTGTCCGGGTTCCTGCCGTCCAGCACCCGCACCATCACAAGCGGCACCCAGGCGTACAGCGCCGCCCAGAACAGCCAGCTCGCCGCCGACAGCAGCGGCGCGGATTCCCCGGCGGTATAGCCGAAGAGTGCGCGCACGGCCTTGCCGTTGTAGCTGTTGGAATAGTACACCGCCATGAAGCATCCCAGGATCAGCAGCGTCCACGCCAGCATGTGAAAGCGCTCGCCCTTTTTCCGCAGGCCGACGAACAGGCAGGCGCCCGCCGCCGGATACAGGCAGTAGGAGAAGTACGAACCGTAGGTGGCGAAGAACGCGCCCAGACCGGTCTTGTTTTCAAGCGCCACATTGATGGAAAAATCGCAGAACGATCCGACGACGATGCCCAGCAGGCAGGCGGCGACGACCGCCCAGAAACAGGCCATCGGCACGGCCATGACGGTTTTCCTGTTCATCTCCCTGTCCTCCGTTGGAAATTACTCTTTCGCGGGTTTGTACTGATCGTCCAGCGCGGGAAGATCAACCGGGGAAGTCCCCTCCGCGCCGCACACATCGAAGCAGGCCAGCAACCCCGCGGGCAGGTTGGCGGACCAGGAGGCGCCCTCCGCGGGAAGCTCGCGCATCGCGCTGCCCCAGTAGGTCAGCAGCACCGCATCCGCGTCCGGGAAGCGGGTCGCGTCGTAGGGCAGCTGGCAGCTTACGACGATCACTGTCTTGCCCGCATCGTGCACGGCGGGGATGATCTTGTCAAAGGTCCCGGAGGAGAAGCCGTCGTCCGTCGCCGGGTCCAGGCAGGCCAGGTTGTACACCCGGTGAACGAGGATCACGTGATCCGCGTCCACAGCGGCCTGAATGCACTCTTCCTCGTTGTCCGCCGTGCTCTTCATGACGACGATCTCCGCGCCCTCCGGCAGCGCCTGTCTTTCCTCCAGCAGCTGCCGGGCCAGGTCGCCCGCGCCCGCGCGGCTGGCGCAGGAATCCGCGAACAGGATCAGCGTCTTTTCCCCGGCCTTCACGTCCAGCGGGAACGCGCCGTTTTCATTTTTATAAACGGTCAGCGCCTTCTCGGCCATCTGCCATTCCGCGTCCCGGTGCGCGGCGGAGCCGACGCCTGCCTGCGCCGCGGCGATCTTTTCCTCCGTCACGGCAAAGTCCGTCAGGTCCAGAATGCTGTATTTCTGCTTCAGCTTCAGGATCCGCAGGACGGATTCGTCGATCCGGGATTCGTCGATCTCGCCGCTTTCCACCAGCGCAACCGCCGTATCCACATAGGTCTGGACCAGCCGGAACACGTTGGTATCCGTCACGGGCGGCACGATCAGCATATCCACGCCCGCGCCGATGGTCAGCCGGACGGTGTCCTCCACGGCGAAATGATCGGCGATGGCTTTCATATCCAGCGCGTCGGTCACGATGACGCCGTCAAAGCCCATGTCTCCCCGGAGGATGTCCGTCAGGATCGTCCTGCTCATGGTCGCCGGGAGGAATATGGATTCACCGGTGGAGATCGAGGTATAGGTCCCCGTCTCGATCTGCGGATACTGGATGTGCGCGGTCATGATCATATCCGTGCCCGCGTCGATCGCGGCCTGGAACGGGATCAGCTCGCATTCCTTCAATTCTTCATAGGTCTTGTCGATCACGGGCGCGCCCGTATGGCTGTCCGTATCCGTGTCGCCGTGACCGGGGAAATGCTTTGCGGTCGAGAGGATCCCCGCGTCGTGCAGGCCCTGGATGTAGGCTTTCCCGAACGCCGCGGCGGTCTGCGGATCGTCCGAGAAGGATCGGATGCCGATGACGGGATTGTTCGGATTGTTGTTGACGTCCACCACCGGCGCGAAATCCGCCTGGATGCCCAGCAGGCCGAGCTCCTCGCCGAAGATCGCCGCCATCGCCCGGGCGTTTTCCGTTTCTCCGGTCGCGCCGAGCGCCATATTGCTGATGCCCTGGGTGCCGTAAGGGATCCGGTTGACGTTGCCGCCCTCCTGGTCCGTGAATACGATCTGGGGCAGCCCGCCGCCCGCCTGGTTGGTCGCCTGGAAATCCGCGATCAGCCGAAGCGTCTGTTCGGCGTCCACGATGTTCTGGCCGAAGAGCAGGATCCCGCCGAAATGGTTCCGGGAAACCATGTCCCGGATCTCATCGTTCAGCTGGGTGATGTTCTCCCTGGGCGGCTCCTCCTCCGGCATGTCCTCGCCCTCCGGCGGGACCTCCTGCCACACGCGGAAGGACGCGATCATCATCTGTGCGACCTTGTCCCGCAGGGTCATCCCGGAGAGGATGGTTTCCAAGGGATCGCCCTCCGCGTTCTCCGCGAACGCCGCGGCCCCGAAAGCCATCGCCAAAGCCAATATTAGGCACAGAAATCTTTTCATCGTCGTCAACCTCCCGTTTTTTGTTATTGTATACAGCTTTTCCTGCCGTGTCAATGCGCCTCTCACGCCATTCTCAAATCAGAATTGGAAAGGATTCTTCGCCTCCGCTCAGAATGATATGGAGGTCACTCCTGTCAACTATCAGTTCCGCGGCCTTCTTCGGTCCAATCCGGTTTTGCGATAGTATTCGGCCTTCGCATCGTACATCTCCAGGTCCGCCTCGTGCACCAGCTTCTCGGAGGTCAGGCCGGGGTGATCCGCAGCCAGTGCGTAGCCCGCCGCCAGCTTCAGGCTCTGTCCCTTCTCCCCGCGCCACTTGTCCGCCTCGCGCCGCAGGCGGCTGAGCGCAATGTCGGCGCGGACGCGGTTCATGTCCGTCGCCAGCACCACGAATTCATCCCCACCCGTGCGATAAAACCGTCCCGCAGAAAACGCCTTTTCGATGCAGCGCGCCGCGCCGCAGATCAGCGCGTCTCCCGCTTCGTGTCCCAGCGTATCGTTGACTTCCTTCAGGCCGTTGATGTCTACGGTGAACGCAGCAAGGTTCTCCGGCAGCGCGCCGCCCGCGTCGTAATGCTTCAGCGCCCGGGAATAGGCGTAGCGGCTGCGCAGACCCGTGAGCGGGTCGGTGTCCAGCGCGAGTCGCTGCTCGTTCACGAAATCGTCCGTCGCGAGCTGGGAAAACTCCGTGTAATGAATGAACATCAGCGCCGCGCCGATGGTCAGCGCGATGTAGGATACCCGGTGCCCCCGGGGAAGCGCCTCCTGTATGGCGATGCCGATGACCACGAGCGCGATGATGGCGTACAGCGACCAGCGGTTCTGCCGACGATACGACCGGCCGTACAGTATGAACTGAATCACCACGATGGCGATGATCGCCAGGCAGACGAGCATATAGAAGCCGTACAGCGGGCCGTGGGCGTAGTGGTTTTCACCGTCGATCGACACCATCCAGCCGGTAAAGTAAGAGACCAGCTGGAACGCGGTGTTCACGCCGAGTATCGCCATCAGCGCCTTCTGCCAGCGGTTGTTCATGCGCATCTGTATGACCAGCGCGCCGCCGGCCATGGGCGTCAGGATGTAGTCGGCGCACTTGACCAGCGCCAGCAGCCACCGGGGCGTGTTCGCGCGGCCGTCCAGCTGCACGCCGCACCACTCCGCCAGCGCGGAGACGGCGATCAGCATGTAGGTGGCGTAGAGCAGCCTCTTATCGGCCCGGGAGATGCGCCCGTTCTCCCGAATCAGGATGCAGAGCACGCCCAGCGCCATCCATGAGAGCAAAATGATTGAAGTATAATAGCTGAACAATCTGATATTCTCCTTTGCTTTCTTTCTGCCTCATGCCGCGTCGGCCAGCGAATAGGCGGCTTCCAGTTCATCCAGCGCGGCGACGGAGCGATCGAACAGGCTGAACAGATCCGCTTCGGCAATCAATCCGTCCTCGTTGGTTTCAACGCCCTCAAAGCTCAGCACGTATTTCATGGGCGGATTCTCCGGCGTCAGCATTTCACCGCTTCGGATCTGTTCGGTGCTGCGGTAGACCATGCTGACCCGATACCAGGTCTTGCCTTCCCGGTCGCGCAGGCGCTCAAACATCAGCTTCACGCCGATGGGCGTCTTGGTCTCGATGCTGTCCGGCAGCGCGTCCAGCTCCGCGCCCAGAGCGGTGAGCGTGCCGAGCACGGTGCAGTCGTGGGCGCAGAAGAAGCTGAACTTGCGCTGATCGTTCTTCAGCTCCGCTTCCAACTCCTCAAGCAGCGGGTGCGTGATGTTCAGGGCCACCAGCGGCGCGCCGTGCTTCATCTCCAGGCAGGTCGTCATAAACCTGCCGATGGCGGCCCAGTCGTCCTCCGTCAGCGCGTGCCCGAAGGCGGCCGTGACCGCGTCGGGCGCTTCATAGTATTGCAGGATCAGCGCGTCGGCCACCTGATAGGCCGTCTTGATCGCGCCGGTGAGATCCGGCTCCTTGTCGGCTTCCATCCTGTACCCGGAGCCGTCCGCCAGCAGATCGCCGTACTTGCCGCTCTGATAAATCTCGCTGTCCCGCATATCGACGGTATCCATGATCAGCCGGATGACATCCCGCGTCTGTTCGGCCAGGCCGTCAAAGCCCGTATCGCCGCCCATGGCCGCGACCTGCGCCGTTGCGTCCTCGGCGTAAGCGTCGGTATAGAAGTGCAGGACGGGCTTCATGAAATCCTCCGTGCCCTTGGCGTCGCCGGGGTATTCCACCTCGACGTCCGCCAGCGGCAGCATGCCCGCAGCGAAGTATCGCGCCGTGGCGCGGCAGCGCTGCTTGTCGCGGGCGACAAAGCGCACCTCGCCCGGTTCCGGGATGCTGTTCTCCGGGATCAGGCCCTCCCGATCCAGCCACTTGCGGAAGTACTGCCCCATGCTGGTCTCCTCGATGCCGCCCTTCATGGTCAGTTCGCTGGAGTTGGCCGTCCACTGAATCCACGAATGGGGCGTCAGCTCGCTGGGGACGGAGCCGTTGCTGGACAGCGGAGCCCGCAGATTGTGGCGGCTCAGCATGACCACCTGTTCGAGCGTGTAATCCGGCGCCGCCCGCAGGGCTTCGACCTCGGCGATCCGGTCATCCGAGTAGTCCGCAAGCCAGTGGAATTCGCCGGTTTTTACGGCATTCTCGCCATAGATGGTCCTCCAGTCGTCCCGCATGGAGATCACATGATAGCCCATGCTTTCCCAATTTTCTTTGAGCTCCGGGCCCTTTTCGGGGTGGCCGTAATCGCGCGCGTCGTCGTCGGCGATCAGCTGGAACGCGGCGCTGCGGTAGCGGTTGTTCAAGAGGGCATAGTTGTTCATGCTCACGTCGCCGGAGCTGTTGCCGAAGGACAGTACCGGCTGCCGGCCGATTTCCTGGGCAATTTGCAGGACCTTGTTGGTCTTTAAGTCCTTGACGAGCAGCCGGTCCGTGCGCACCAGCGTATCGTCGCCGGTGAACACATATTCGATGCCGTCCATATCGCCCTGATCCCTGGCTTCCAGGGCGGTGTCGGAACCGATGCAGTTCTCATAGGGAATGTCCAGTATGCCCTCGATGAACGTGCGCACGATGAACCGGTCGCTGCCCGAGACGACGTAGCACTTGAAGCCGTTGTCCTGCAGATACTCCACGACCTCGGCCATCGGCAGGTAATACATTTCCGCATAGGCCATGCCGGTAAAGCCGTCCGCCTCATGCACCAGGAAGCGCGTGACGAAATCGGCGTACTCCGCGAGCGACATGCCCGCGAACGCTTTGGCCTGGTGATAGGAGAACTCATAGTCGTAGTCGTCCGGGAAGGATTTGTCCAGCGCGTGGTCGCGCGTCATGCGGCCGAATTCCAGCATCTCCGCGTCCGGCTGCCAGGTCGGGTCCGCCAATATGCGCTCCGTCAGCAGCATGACCTCCAGATAGGTCGGCGCCAGTTCGCCCATCAGCGTGCCGTCCATGTCGAACGTAGCGATGCGATCCGCCTCGGGAATGAAGTCCGGGGAATCCGGGTCGGTCACGGCCTCCACGTATTCGATCAGCGCATTCAGCGCCGGAGCGTCCGGGTTCCACTGGGAAAACCGCGTCTGAACGTCGCCTTCCGCCAACGCCGCAAAGCCGCCCAGCAGCACGGCGATGGTCAGCACAAATCCAAGGATTCTTTTCATGCTCGCTTTTCCTCCCGTTTATTCAGGCTTTCGGCGTCATTTGATGTTGACTGTCACCTTTCCACTCGTGCTGCCAACGACGGTGACCTGCATGACATAGTCGCCCTGTTCCAAGGCAAATTCGCAGCTGTCTCCAGGGCCCATCGTTTCACTGGCAACGACATCTTCCACAATGGTTTGGTCCATTTCGTCGTCTCTGAAAACGATCGCCCGCGCAAATTCGATCTTCAGCTGGCCCTTCTCCAAGGCCGACTCTATGGCGACGGTTTTTCCCTTGCCGACGGAGAACGCAGCGGACTCCAGAAACTTGCCGTCCTCAGCATCGTTGGCTTCGATGGTCGACTTGCTGCCAAAGCTGGTGATCGAAAGCGCGACCCCGGAGCAGGCGGTCAGCAGCAGCGAGAGCAGCAGGAGAAGCAAAACGAAGCGTTTTGCGCTTCTCCGGGCGCCGGTCACATCCCCTGATACAGCGGTGATCATCATGGGTTTAACCTCCTTAAGGCTGTTCATGGTCCATGCCTGATATCTTCTGATTATCGAGATGTACACCTCTACATTATACACTTTACCACGCGCACCGTCCATAAACGTGACAATATGGACCTGCAGAAACAAGGGGATGCGAGAGAACAATAATTTAACATAAACGCCCGCACCTGCGGACGTTTAAGCTGGCTCACAGATGATTCATTTGTGATTTGTCGGCTCCCGGAAATACAGTCTCGCCGCCGTGAGCTCCGCCCAGCTGTAATCCATCATGTATTCGCCCCGGTAGGTATTGAGGGTATCCATATCGCCCGCCTTCATGCGGTAGTAATCGCAGTCCACGCGGTCGGGACGAATGGCCAGCTGCCGCCGTTCGCGAACCAGCACGTCGTCGACGCCGATTCTGTGCAGCGTCGCCTTTAGATCGCTCAGGATCCTTCGGATGCGGGTCCTCGCGGCCTGCATATCCGTTTCACCCTCCCACAGCGCGGCAGCGATCTCCTCCGCGGTACACGGCGCGCCCTCGCGGTCGATCAGAAACGCGAAGAGTTCCTTTGACTGCCGGCGCTCAAAGATCACGGGTTCGCCGCGCATCGACACCTCAAAATGCCCGAAGCATCGAACCGACAGCTTGTCCGAAGCCGGGCGCGGCGCGGCGGGCAGATGCGCCATCGCCTCGCGGATGCTCGCCGCCGTCACCGGCTTCATCAGATACCCGTGGACGTGGCGCTGCCAGGCCTCCAGCGCGTATTGCGAGTACGCGGTGACAAACACGATCCGCGTGTCCGGAGAAACCGCCTTGATCGAGGTGGCCAGATTCAGTCCGTCCATATCCGGCATCCGAATGTCGGTAAAAACGACGTCCGGACGCAGTCCCCGCGATTCCATTGCCAAAAGCGCCTCCTGGCCGCGGCGAAATGTCTCTATACTTGCCTCCGGCAGCGCTTCATGGATGGCGTCGCGCAGCGTCTCCAGCGGAGACGGTTCATCGTCCAGCGCGAATACCAGCATGCTCGTTTCCCTCCGTTTTCGTCCTGGGGACGATGATCGTCGCCACCGTGCCTTTTTGTGGCTGTGAGGCAACGCTCAGGCGCGCCCCGGCGTAGCCCAGACGTTCCCGGACATTGGTGATTCCGATGCGCGTCTGTCCATCCTGCCCGATCGCGTTCGGATCAAAGCCCTCTCCGTCGTCCGCGATGGCGACCTCATAGCGATCCGCATAGGCCCGCGTGGCGATCGTGACCGTGCCTTCGCCGCTCTTCTTCCCCCGAACGCCGTGGCGCACGGCGTTTTCCACCAGCGGCTGGAGTGTC
Source organism: uncultured Eubacteriales bacterium (assembly GCA_902764285.1). Lineage (GTDB taxonomy): Bacteria > Bacillota > Clostridia > Christensenellales > Aristaeellaceae > UBA2862. The sequence goes on along the minus strand of CACWVN010000039.1, from coordinate 8,485 downwards.
AGCGACGGGAGCATAAAATCCATGACGCTCAGATCATACACGACATGCAGCTCGCCCGGAAAGCGCATCTGCTCCAACTCCAGATAGAGCCTCGCGTGCTCCAGCTCGCTGTCAAAGGGAACCATGCCCTCCCGCGCCATGGAATCCATGTTCCCGCGCAGGTAGCGCTCCAGCTTGATGATCGCGGCTTCGGCGTCCGACGGATTGTTTCGGCACATTCTGCGAATGACCTCCATCGTGTTAAACAGAAAATGCGGCTGGATCTGGCTGAGCATCAGCTGGACCCGCTGGCCCGCCCGGAGCGCGTCCTCGTGCTCGCGCACGAACTGTAAATGCAGCCAGATGTAATAGAACACGCAGCTGATGGCGATGGCGATGGTGAGCCAGGCGACGGGCTGCTCGTTGAACAGATTCATGAAATCCATGGCCACGGACCCGGCGATGAGCGCCGCCGCCAGTATGGGAATCCAGGACTCCTTGCGCTGGCGCGGGCGAAACTGCCGCATCGTCAGGCCAAACAGCCACCCGAGCAGCAGCGCGCTGACGACGGTACAGGAATGGCGCAGAGGACCGACGTGGAATTGTCCGCCGTAATAGCGAATGGCGATGTCGGAGAAGAAAGCCGTCATATAGACGGCGGCGTTCGCGCCGACCAGCCCCCACGTGATGCGATAGCGTCCGCCGGGTCTGACGATGTAAAAAAACATCGCCAGTATGACCGGGCGCACAACATAGCCGTAGACGGCCAGCGCCGTTCGCAGCACGTCGGTCCCACGAACGAGCAACAGCCGGTAATCGATGTAGTTTTGCAGCATCAGGCTGAACACGAGCGTGATGACGGCGGCCATCATCCGCTTGCGCCTGGAGGTCAGATAGGCGTCCAGCCACACCGCCAGCAGCAAAGCGAACAGCAGCACCGCCGTCGGTATGACGGAAAGCTCGGTCATGTAGCGCCTGAGAACCGGCATATCCTCGATGTGCGCGCCCTCGGACGCCGTGCCGACGGCCGTCAGCGTGCCTTCGTTAAGGATGTCGCTGTATGCCGGAGCGCGGTTGCCGAATACAATGTCGCCGTTGACCGCCAGGTGCGCCGTGGCATAGTTAAAGACGCCTCCACCCTTCTTCAGCGCCGCGTTGCCGGTCACCGTGCCGCCCATGAGCACCATCGTGCCGTCATTGTAGACGCCCCCGCCGCGGGATAGCGCGGTGTTGCCCGTAATGCAACCACCTTCCACGATCAGTATTCCGCGGTTCCGGACGCCCCCGCCGTCATCGCAGCAGCCGCCGGTAATGACGCCCGTTCCGCCGCTGTCCCGGACGGTGAGCATAGCCCCGGCCTCAACGGTAATGACAGGAGTCGCGCGCCCGCTCAACGCATTCAGATGTCGATCCAGCACATGACCGTTCAGATCGAGCACGAGGCACTTGCCCACCGGGACGGTGATTTCCGCATCCGTTTCCAGCGCCGTCAAATCCTCGGACAGGGCAATGACCTCCCCGTCCCCGGCCCGGTCAATGGCGTCCTGCAGGGCCAGCCAAGTTTGCACCTGGGCCGCCATTGCGCGGCTTGGAAGCAGCGCCGACAGGACAAGCACCGCGGCGCACAGTAACGCCTTCGGATATGCCTTCATGCTCATTCTCCGTTCAAAATGCTTCACACATTCCCATGTGTATCTATTGTAGCACGCCGCCAGTGTGTTTGTCCATAAATGATCGCTGAAACCAAGGGATGGCTGTCCTTCCCCAGGCCCGGCGCGTTCTAAAGGACAATACTCTACAGTGGAAAAGAGCACTATAATCAATATTGGATAATGAATGCTTACAACCGCACACAAAACCCGTAATAAAGCGGGTTGTTTCGTGATAAGGCAGCGCTCTGAGCCTGTGATTCCGAGGCTTTTTATGCCGGAAACCCTGCAATCGCTTGCAGGGTTTCGCTTTTTGTGCCCAATGTGTGATGATTGCCCGCGGCATTCGCTTTGAGGCCCGCGCGGCTTTCATCTCCCGTCTATCTCCCGTCTATCTCCCGAGTATCCGCATGATCATATGGCGGCCGACCTGCATCGCGCCCTTCGGGCAGAATTCCTGACAGCAGAAGCAGTGAATGCAGATGCTGCGCTTTATTTTGGGCTTTCCGTTCCGCATCGCGATGGCCTTCGCCGGACAAACGTTTGCGCACTTTCCGCAGCCGACGCAACCGGCGGCGTTCAGCTTTGGAAACGGCGTCAGGATTCTGGCGGCGACGAAATCCGCGATCTTCCCCGGAATCCCGTCCCCGAAAATCTGGAAGAACACGCTGGATTGCGCCTGGACGGTTTTGAAATCCGGTATCGTGAAGCGGGAAACGTCGCCGCAGACCGCGATCCGCGAAACGTCCTCCGGGATCAATTCCCGCCGAACCGCCGCCTGAAGCGTCGGGACGTCCTGCGGCTTCAGACCGATCAGCGCGCCCGCCACAGCGTCGAGCCGGTGCCCGTCCAGGCTCGCGAGAAGGCAGCCGATCTTTCGCGGCGTGCCCTGCGTGGGGCCGTTGCCCTCCATGCCGATGATCGCATCGCAGACGCAGAGCCGCGGTTTGGAATACTCATAGAGGTCCACCAGCATATCGGCAAAGTCTGCGGCCCTGGGATAGCGGTAGTGCAATTCCGGCTTCTTGGTGCCGGGAACGGACCCGAAGAGATTCTTGACCGCGCAGGACAGGCCCATCATGCCGTGGGTCTTGAGCTTGCACAGATCGATGATCGCATCGACCTTCCCCAGCCATGCGGTATAGGGAAACTGCTTCGCCTGTACGGCTTCCGGGTAGCTGATCTCCGCCTGGGAGAAGTCGTCGTTGAGCCTGGCGCCGCACGCCTCGGCCTTTCGCATGCCGCAGACGTCATAGACCACCTTCAGGTACGGCGCGGAATAAATGCCGCCGGGGCTGTCGCCGATGACGACGTCCGCGCCCGCCTCTTTCAGCAGACGGACGAGCGCGCAGACCACGGAAGGATGGACCGTGGCGGCTGTGTCCGGCTTCATAGCGGTAACCAGGTTGACCTTGACGCCGACCGTCATGCCCGGCCGAACGAAATCCAGGCCGTGGATCGGCTCCAGCGCGGCCCGCAGCGCCGCCGCAACCCGTTCATCGTCGTAGTCGTCGCAGGGGACGACAGAAACATCATAATCGCTCATACCGCCTCATACGCCTCCCCCGTCGCGTTTCCCCTGCTCATTATACCACAGAGCCGATCGGCAGGGCAAGCCAGGGCCGCCCCGCCGCAGGGCAGTGCGCGCCGACCGCAGGGGAAAACCGGGCGCGCCGTTGCGCCGGCGCCGCGGGCATGCTATAATGATTGGGAAAACAGACGCGATCATCGCAAAGGAGCCTCCGCCATGCGCATCATACAGTTTTCCGATTCGTTCCTGCCCATCATGGACGGCGTGGGCAACGTCGTCTATCAGTACGCGCTGAACATGGGGCAAAAGGGCCACGATTGCTATGTGGTCGCGCCCCAGACCGATACCGGCTGCCGGGGCCGCTTCCCCTTTGAAATCGTCGATTACATCGGCGTGCCGCTGCGGCTGCTGAAGAGCTACAAGGTGGGCATGCCGGGGCTGGACGTGCACTGCCAGAACCGGCTGGCCATGATCAATGCCGATATCGTGCACGTGCACAGCCCGTTCGTCGCCGGACAGGCGGGCCTCGCCTACGCCCAGAAGCGGGGCTGTCCCGTCGTGGGCACGTTCCATTCCAAGTACTACGACGATTTTTTGCAGATCACGGGCATGGAGCTGCTGGCCGACGTGGGCGTGCGCCACGTGGTGAATTTCTATGAAAAATGCGATGAGGTGTGGGCCGTCAGCGCGTCCTCCGCGGACACGCTGGCCGGCTACGGCTATCACGGCGCGATCCGCGTGATGCCCAACGGCACCGACATCCACCCCGTCTCCGACGAGGCCGTGCGGGCTGCGGGCGAGCGCTTCGGGCTGGACGACGGCGCGCCGCTGCTGCTGTACGTCGGGCAGATCAACTGGAAGAAGAACCTGCGCTGCACGCTGGAAGCCTGCGCGCAGGTGGACCGCCCCTTCCGCCTGGCGCTGGCGGGCCAGGGCCCCCATGAAAAGGAAGTGAAGCGCCTGGCGGAGGAGCTCGGCCTGGCCGACCGGGTGGTGTTCACCGGCCACATCGGCGAAGCGGACGCGCTGAACGCGCTGTACCGCCGCGCGTCGCTGTTCCTGTTCCCCAGCCAGTACGATACCTCCGGGCTGGTGGTGCGCGAGGCCGCCGCCATGGGCACGCCCTCGGTGGTGGTGCGGGGCAGCAGCGCCGCGGAGGGCATCCGCGACGGCGAAAACGGCTTCCTGTGCGCCGACGACCCCGACGACCTGGCGCGGGTGATCGACGCCGCGCTCAGCGACCGCCAGGCGCTGGAGCGCGTGGGCCGGGCCGCGCTGGAGACCATCCCGATCCCCTGGTCGAAGCTGGTGGACGACGTGCTGCAGAAGTACGCGGGCCTGGTCAGGGGATGAGCGATCCGGACGACAGGAGAGGCCGTCTCATACGAGACGGCCTCTTATTTTATGGTTGGGAAAACGGAACGTTTCCCGGATCGGCATTGACCTGCCGGCGGTTTACGCCGCGGGGCCTACCGCCGCCTGCGACGGCGCGGACGCGGTCGCGGACGCGAACAGCTGCATGATCGTCTGGACGCCCTTGTCGCCCATCAGCTTCTGGAAATCCTTCATGAAGCCGCTGTACACCTGCATGATCTTGCTCTGGAACGCCTGGTCCTGCATCTGCGCGTTTATGCCTTCCTCGGACAGATCCTCGATCATGGTGATGTTGTCGGCCTTGAAGGCGACGGCGATGGGCTCGTTGGTCACGGCCAGGTTGAAGCTCAGGCCCGCCGCCATTCCGTTGGCCTTCAGGCCCAGCTCCACCTCGGCGTTGCTGGTGCCGTCGGCCTGTTCGTCACTGCCGACGGAGAAGGTGAACTCCGTGCCGTTCGCCTTCAGGGTCATATCGACGGTGACTTCCTTAACGCCGTTGGCATACTCCGTGCCGTCCATGGTCAGGTCGAGGCTGCCGTTCTCGCCGCCGTCGATCTCATAGTTGACGGAATACTGCTTGTCGCCGTTCTCTTCGGTCTCGCTGTTGGCCTCGAACTGGATCGTGCCCACCTGGGCGGAATTGCCTTCTCCGTCGACGGCGTTGATCTGCATCTCCGCCCGGGCGTCGTAATCTTCGCCGCTCTTCTCGACGGTCATGTTGAACACCACGCCGTTGCCCTGGATGTCATAATTGAATTCGACCTGGGAGAAGCCCTCCTCGCCCATTTCATAGGCGGCGATGGTCATCACCAGCGGAGGCAGCTCCAGCGTCTGGGGCTCTTCGCCCTCGGCGGCGGGCATGGGCTGCGCCGGCAGGTTGATGGTCATCACGGCGTCCGTCATCTGCAGCTCGTCGGCCTCGGAGACCCTTTCGGTGATATCCATCGTCATGTCCAGATTCAGCCTCTGGCCGAGATCGGCCAGGCTGGTGATGCCGTTCAGGCCGGACTCCTCGGGCATCATGCTGTACAGCTTGATCATCGCGTCGTAGTATTTCGCCAGCGCTTCATCGCAGGTATACACGGCGTCCGCCAGCTCGAACATCTGCTGGGAATTAATGGTGTAATTGTAGCGGGTCACGGTGAAATCGATGTTGTCGCCCAGCGTAACGGTGTCCTCGACGCCCTCGCCGCGGTCGACGATGCCATAAACCACCTGCTGGGTCTTTTCCTTGATCTCGGCCATGCGATCGGGATCCTCCAGCACCTCGAACAGGCCCGTATAGGCGGGAATGAACTCATTCATCAAAAAATCGATGAGCTGCTGGCTCTGGGGATCGCTCTGGATCGTGCCGGTCATCTGGGACTGCGCCTGTTCCATCAGCGCGTTCAGCGTGGCGGTGGGCACGCCGAAGGCCTGACCCGCATAGGCCAGCGCCAGGCGGTCGTTGTCAGCCGACAGCTGGATCGGGAACAGCGTCTGGCCGTTTTGTTCAACCGCCAGGTCGAACAGCGCCTGCTGGCCGTCCGTGCTCGCGCCGATCCGCAGCGCGGAATCAAAATCAATGCGCTGGCCGTTCAGCGAAATTTGGATATCGCTGATGCGCAGCGTGCGCGAAGCCTCGGCGGGCGCGCCGGCCGAGCCTGCGCCGGTCAGCATCATGGCCAGGCTGACAAGTACTGCAATGATACTCATAGACATAATAGCATCCTCCTCTTCGTTTGCGGCGCTCACGGCCGCCTCATGGTTACATATTAGCACGATTCACCGGTTTGCACAACCGTTTTCGCACCAATTGAGTGAAATCGACGCTCAAATGTCATTTTTGACGGACGAACGCCGACCGGTGCTTCCCCGGCCGGCGCCGCCGCATGCGATGAATATATATTCACAAAAATGCGCATTTTTCTGTATATTTTTACATAATTGTCGTTGAATAACGGCGCGCGCTTCATTATAATAAAATCATGAAAACGGGCACGGTCGTTCGAGGAGGCATGCTTATGAACATCAAGGGCCGCAGTTTTTTGAAGCTGCTGGATTTCGCGCCGGAGGAGATCGCCGGGTTGATCGACCTGGCGGCGGAGCTGAAGGCGAAGAAGAAGGCGGGCGTTCCCCACGCGCTGTGCGCGGGCCGGAACATCGCGCTGATCTTTGAAAAGACCAGCACGCGCACCCGCTGCGCCTTCGAGGTGGCCGGGCGCGATCTGGGCATGGGCGTGACGTATCTGGACCCGACGGGCTCGCAGCTGGGCAAGAAAGAATCCATCGCCGATACCGCGCGGGTGCTGGGCCGCATGTACGACGGCATCGAATACCGCGGCTACGGCCAGGAGATCGTGGAAACGCTGGCGAAATACGCGGGCGTGCCGGTGTGGAACGGGCTGACCAACGAGTTTCACCCCACCCAGATCCTGGCCGACATGCTGACGATCCGCGAACACTTCGGCCGGCTGGAGGGCATCAAGCTGGTCTACATGGGCGACGCCCGCTACAACATGGGCAACAGCCTGATGGCGGGCTGCGCCAAGCTGGGCCTGCACTTCACCGCCTGCGCGCCGAAGGCCTATTTCCCCGAGGCCGCGCTGACCGCGCAGTGCCGGGCCGTCGCCGCGCAGACCGGCGCGACGCTGTCCTTCGTGGAGGACCCGATGGAGGCCGTGAAGGGCGCGGACGTGATCTACACCGACGTGTGGGTGTCCATGGGCGAGCCCGACGCCGTGTGGCAGCAGCGCATCCATGATCTGCTGCCCTACCAGGTGAACGCCGCGCTGATGGCCGCCGCCGGCCCGGACGCCGTGTTCATGCACTGCCTGCCCGCCTTCCATGACCTGAACACCGGCATCGGCCGGCAGATCCACGAAAAGTACGGGCTGACGGCCATGGAGGTCACCGACGAGGTGTTCGAGGGCCCGCAGTCCATCGTGTTCGACGAGGCGGAAAACCGCATGCACACCATCAAGGCGGTCATGGCGGCGACGATGTGAATGCCAACCGGGGCCCTTTCCCCCGTTCCTGCTTCCTGTCCCTATATCCTGAACGAAGGTGATACGATGTCCAAGGCATATCTGATACTCCAGGACGGCTCCGTGTTCGAGGGCGAAGGCTTCGGCGCGGCGGCGGACGGCGTGGGCGAGCTGGTGTTCAACACCGGCGTGGTGGGCTACATCGAAACGCTGACCGACCCCAGCTACTACGGCCAGATCGTGATGCAGACCTTCCCGATGATCGGCAATTACGGCATCATCGAGGAGGATTTCGAGGGCGAATGCCACATCCGCGGCTACGTGGCGCGGGAATGGTGCCGCCAGCCCAGCAACTTCCGCAGCCAGTACACGGTGGACGAATTTCTGAAGCGGCACGGCGTGCCCGGCATCTGCGGCGTGGACACCCGCGCCATCACCCAGCGCATCCGCGAAAGCGGCGTGATGAACGCCATGATCTGCGCCGAAGTCCCCAAAGACCTGTCGGCGCTGCTAAGCTACGCCGTCACCGGCGGCGTGGCGAAGACCTCCGCGAAGGCGAAGGAAGTCTTCCCCGCGGCGGGCGAAAAGCGCCGCGCCGTCACGCTGGTGGATTACGGCACCAAGCGCAACATCATCCGCGAGCTGCAGAGCCGCGGCTGCGAGGTGACGGTGGTGCCCGCCGACACGGCGGCGGCGGAGATCCTCGCCGGGCATCCCGACGGCGTGATGCTGTCCAACGGCCCCGGCGACCCCGCCGAGAACACCGGCTGCATCGCCGAGATCCAAAAACTGCTGGGCAAGGTGCCCCTGTTCGGGCTGTGCCTGGGCCATCAAATGATGGCGCTGGCCGCCGGCGGGCAGACCACGAAGCTGAAATACGGCCACCGCGGCGGCAACCAGCCGGTCATCGACGTCAAGACCGGCCACACCTACATCACCAGCCAGAACCACGGCTACGCGGTGGTTTCGGAGAGCCTGCCCGCGGG
>CACWVN010000038.1 GCA_902764285.1 uncultured Eubacteriales bacterium | reverse complement strand
AACCGAACGCGTGAGCAATTGAAGCTCCTTGGCGCGCTTTTCGGCATAGACGGCCATAATCGCTGATTCCTCCCAAAAACAGGCATATCTTTTCGCAAAAGCTGTCTTTTGCGCATAGATTTAGATAATTATGAACGCCGGCAGCAGACTCCCCTGAAAGATCCTCCGCGCCGGCAAAATGTTTCCTGGGGCCCGCAACGGCCCGTCCGATCAACGTTTGAAGCAATCAAACGGCTCTTCTCCGTCGGTTTCGGCCAGATCGCGGCGCAGCCGTTCATATTCATCGACCGCCGTGCCGTCGTCGATGATCTCATCGATTTCGATGGCGTTGTAATCCGCCCCGGTCTTCAGGCACTTCATGCAGTTATCGCATATTTTATTGGGATCGAGATCGCACACGTTGCATTCGCCGCAGTCGTCGCACAGCTTGCTGTCGTCCAGCACGCAGCGCTTTTCACTCTCCACGATTACTCCCTCCCCGGCAGACCGCCCGATACGGCAAAATCCTTTTCCGATTATATCATATATTCCGAAGGAAAAGCAAGCTTTAATTTATAATATGACTTTAATAAATATCAATCCTCGACCACTTGCCAGCGCAGCTTGTTGACGGACCGCTTCACGGCGTCGCGGCTGTTGCCCCATGGCTTGTCCTGGTTGCGGTAATCGAATTTCTGCGTAAACCAGTCGATCTCTTCTTCGAGCCGTTCGAAATTCCTGAGCTCGATTTCTGTCAACGTGTCAACGAAATGCTTCAGCGTTTCACCGGACAGATGCTTCGGGGCCGCCTCGAGGGTTTCTGCGTAGTGCTTCAGGCACATTCCCTTGGATTCGCCGAACAGCTTCGGGAACTCAGCCTCATGCCGGTACATGTACAGCACCGTGTAGATATAGCGGTCCATGCTCTCCCGGATGTTTTTGCACATCAGGCACTGATCGTCCATGCCCTTCAGTTCAGCGACAGCTTCGTCGAACCCCGCGCTCTTTTTTCCGCCGATGCGCTTCAGGATCGATTTCCCGGCCTCTTCCGCGGCGGCCGATCGGGCTTTTTCCGCGTTCTCGCGCAGCGCTTTCACGGTTTCGCGCATATACGTCTGAGTCATCAGCGCCAGACCCAGACGGTTCCCCGCGTCATACATCATCTTGAAATGCCGCGCGCAGAAGCCCTTTTTGTTCACTTCGATCCGCTGGCTGGGTTCCATGACGGATTCCCCCAGAAAATAATCCACGTTGGAGGATTCGGCCTTGGCGTTCAGAAGGCACAGCGGACATTCGCAGTCTTCGCGGTAGCTCTCCCAGATCGGCGCGGTATCAATATGCTGCTTCACGGAAAACACGCTCCCATTCACTCAGGTACACAGGTCAGGCTTTCTGCTTAAAGGCGTGGTGGCATTTGCCGCAGGTCACCGTCACCTCGCCCACCTTCCGCGGCAGGCGCAGGCGGGAATGGCATTCCGGGCACTTGAAATACTTATAGCTGCGCATGTATTTCAGGCGCTTGATGAACTGGCTTGCGTTGGCCCTGAAACTGCGCCACGCGGACAGGAACTTCACGTTTTCCGCATACCGCTTTTCGATGCTGCGCGAAAAGATGCGGAAGATCGACAGCCCGTAGGCGACCAGCCCGACCAGATACAGCAGGCCGATGCGCGAGGCGGTGCTGATAAACGACAGGACCAGCCCCAGGACCAGCAGCGCCAGCGACAGTTCGTCCGGGCCGCGCCGCCCGATCATGAATTTGCGCAATCCCTCTTTCATTCTCTGTAGAAACGTCATCGGTTTTCATTCCCCTTTCCCGGTGCGGTCAGCGGCTGCGGCACGGGCCGCGTTCATTCAGAAGCGGCCGTAGTAACCGCCGCCGCAGCCGTTGCAAAGGCAGTTGCACAGCAAATTGGCGGCACAGCAGGTCAACAGCGGGCTGGCGCACAGCACGGAAGGCATCGCAAAGCCGCGCGCGGCGCCGTTGTTCCGGTAGAACCGTGCGCCGCCCTCCAGCTGGCTGAGCAGCACGCGGTACTCGAAATTGTTGGGGTCCATGCTCACCGCCTGGCGCGCGTAGTTCAGCGCCGCCACGCGGTTCCCGAGCCCCAGGCTGGCTTCGCCGCACAGGTAGTGCCATTCGGCGGTGCGTTCGGTCATCTCCTCCAGCAGCCGCATGGCTTCCTGATAATGCCCCGATCGGATGTAATTGCGAACCGCCTGCATCCGCGGATTGGCGCTGGAAGCGCCGTAGCTGCCGTAACCGCCGTAATTCGCGTATCCGCCCGCGCCGTAGCCGCCGTAGCTGCCCGCGCCGTAGCCGCCGGAATAGCCGCCGGACGTGCCTTCCCGCCGCATTTTCATGATGGATGAATAGGCCTCGTTGACCTCCTTCATCCGCTCTTCGGCCTGCGCGGAGCCGTTATTCACGTCAGGATGGTATTTCTTGGCGAGCGCCCGGTAGGCCTTCTTGATCTCGTCGTCGGAGGCCTGCGGCGATACGCCCAGTATGCGATAAGGATCCTGCATTATTTCGCTCCTTCTTTGCGCGCTTCCCGCTTAGTCTGTATCCGCGCGTACCGGCTCCATACGCCGGAATACAGCACGTTGCGGAGGATATCCGCATCCAGCACGATGGGAAGCTGTTCAAAAGACTGCGTCGCGTCGGCCGCCATCATCGTCAGCGCCGAGCTGCACAGATCTTCATAATCGTCATTCGCTTTCAGCGGTTTCAGCGGGTTGTAGCGCTTTTTGCGCAAATCCGCCGAAAGATCGTCGTAGGCATCCATGAAATACACGAACCGCCCCAAACCGTCCCCCACGCCGCGCAGCGCGTCGGCCCAGAGATCGTCCGGACGATAGACGAACAGTTCACCCAGCATCTTCCCGGTGGCGTTGGCGGGCGGATCGACCGCCTCGAGTCCGGATGCTTCGATCCGTCCGATCTCGTCCAGCCATTGTGTAATGGCGCAGGCCTTATCGGGATGGGCCGCGGATGCCCGGAGGAAAGCCGATTTCAGCAATCCCGAGGCGGCGGCGGCCGGAACGCTGCGATCATCGCTCCAATCGTCGCGGCACTTGTAATAAGCCAGCATGACGTTTACGTCGGCGACGTAATCCATCACCGGCGAGACGGCATAGGCGTGCCTTTTGACGGGATGCACGGGGCACCTCTCCTGGCCGGAGGTCTCTTCCGGCTCGTAGAGCGCGTTCAGAAGCAGGGCCAGAAACGTCATATCATAGCTGAGCGTCATGGCGCCCGGCAGTCCGTAGCGCGATCTCAGCGTTCTGCAAAGGCCGCAGTATACGGCGCGAAATCGCTGCTGGCGCTCTACTGGAAGCGATTGAGGATTGGCGACGATATACCCGAACACAATCCGCGCCCCCTTCCAGAATGGTGCCATTATAGCGCATCAATGTAAACAAAACATCAACTCTGGCCAATATGCGGAAGACGCGGGCAATTCCGCCTGAAAAAGCATTTGTTGCAGGATTGAAATATACGAATAATATTTTGATTATATTTCAAAAGTATTTCTACATAGCTGAATCCGACCGGGTTCTGTGTCGTTCTTGGCTTGCCTGCGCGATGCGAAACCGGGATACAGTGGCGTTTTTTATTCGCCCGCCCCGGCCTTTCCGAACAGGCCCAGTTCGCCCATCGCCTGGGAAACGGTCTCTGTGCCGATCACGGTGACGCCCTCCGGGATGCGCAATCCGCGAAGGTTTGCTCTGGGGATGATGACGTGGTCGAAGCCCAGCCGCGCGCATTCCAGAATCCTGCGCTCCACCTGGGCGACCGCGCGGACCTCTCCGGCCAGCCCCACTTCCCCCATCACGGCCCATTTTCCGCCGACGGCGCGGTTTCTGAACGAAGAGGCCACGGCGGCGCACAGCGCCAGATCCGCCGCCGGTTCGGTCAGCGTCATGCCGCCGGCGATGTTGATGTAGACGTCCTGATCGTACATCCGAAGGCCGACGCGCTTTTCCAAAACGGCCAGCAGCAGCGCGAGCCTGCCCTGGTCCACGCCGCTGGCCATGCGCCTGGGATTGCCGAACACGGTGGCGGATACCAGCGCCTGCACGTCCGTCAACAGCGGCCTGGAGCCTTCCATCGCACACATGACCACCGAACCGCTGGCGTCGTGGGCGCGTTCCGAAAGCAGCGCTTCGCTCGCGTTTTCCACTTCCAGCATGCCCCGATCGCTCATTTCAAACATACCCAGCTCGTTCACGGAGCCGAAGCGATTTTTTACGGCGCGAAGCAGGCGGTACTGGTGCTGGCGGTCGCCCTCGAAATAGAGCACGGCATCGACCATGTGCTCCAGTATCCGCGGGCCCGCGATGGAACCTTCCTTGGTGACGTGGCCGACGAGGAACACGCTGCAGCCGCTGACCTTGGCCAGCCGCATCAGCATGGAGGCGCTTTCGCGCACCTGGGAAACGCTTCCGGGAGCGCTGGCCATCTCGGGCAGGTACATGGTCTGGATGGAATCGACCACCATTACCGTCGGGGAGAGCTCGGCCATCCGCTTTTCCACGGTGTTCATATCGTTTTCGGAGAGGACGAAGAATCCGGCGTCCGAAACGCCCAGCCGTTTGGCGCGCATTTTGATCTGACGGGCCGATTCTTCGCCCGATACATACAATACGCTCGCGCCGTCCCGGGCCATGTTGGCGCAAAGCTGGGTCAGCAGCGTGGATTTGCCGATGCCCGGATCGCCGCCGACCAGCACCAGCGAACCGTCCACCACGCCGCCGCCCAGTACGCGGTCCAGCTCGGCGATGCCGCTGCTGCGGCGCGCCGTTCCCTCGTCCGGGATCGCGTCCACGCGCAGGGCCTCGGCGTCGCTGCCGGGGGCGCGCTTCAGTTTTTTTTCATCCGCCCTCAAAGCGGGCGGCGCGATCTCCTGCTCTTCCAGGGTGTTCCAGCTGCCGCAATCGGGGCATTTCCCCATCCAGCGCGGCGTTTCGTATCCGCACTGGCTGCAAACATAATTCGTTTTGGATTTGGCCAAGGCTCATATCCTCCATCATTCGAATTGTGATTTTTATTATAACATATTATATCATGACTTGCCAGAATTTCAAATTCATTCTATAATAAACAGGATGGATTTTTCCCGCGCAGGCGCGGCACAGAACGAGGAGTCATCGCATGCCGGATACCGAGAACAAAAACCGCACAAACGACAAATTTATCGTTGCCAAACACGTTACCGACGCCGAATCGGCTTCGGAGCGCGACAGCGCCGATAAATTCATCGTCCCCAAGCGCCTGTTTGACGCCGGGGACGACGCGTTGCGCGACGAATCGGACGTCTACGGCGACGAGGGCGAGATTCCCGCCAAGCGCAGGAAAAAACGGAAAACCGATGAAAAGGGCAAAAAAGCCAGCATAAAAACGGATCAGGCGGATATTCCCCTGCCCAAATTCGCGCCGCATAAAAAGAAAAAGAAGAAGACGGCGCGCAAAAAGCGCCGCAGCTATCATTCCATATTCGAAATCATGAGCGCCACCGACAGCGATGGCTTGTTCCGGCCTATTCGCGTATTCGGCCATGAAATACGCTTCTGGCCGCTGATACTGCTCGTCGCCGTCATCCTGCTGGCCAGCGGCGTCATGCTGAACAACAGCAACCTCACTGTGACCGAGCAGACCGTCACCGTGGTGGGCCTGCCCGAAGAATTGGAGGGCTTTCGCATCGTCGTGATGTCCGATATGAACGGACGGCGGTTCGGCGACAGCCAGAACATGCTGCTGCGTACGCTGAACAACATGAAGTACGACGCCATCTTCTGCCTGGGCGACATGGTCGGCAACAGCGGCGATCCCGAGCCGTTCTGGGAGTTTCTGGACGGCCTGCGCAATCCCGAAAAGGTGTATTTCATCTGCGGCGACAGCGATCCCGGCCCCTTTGTGGACGAAGTTCGCGGAACCGAGGGCATGCTGTCGCAGCTGGTCCTGGAGGACTGGATCCTCGGCGCCATCGACCGCGGTGCGCACTATGTCGGCGCGCCGATTTCCGTGAAGATCCGCAACGCCACGCTGTGGATCTCGCCCGCCACCATGCTGAACCTGGAAACCATTTCCACGCTGAAGGCATGGCAGCAGCAGACCGAGCAGGAGGAGGACGGTGTGGTTTCCGGCATCTCCGGCGATTTCGCCACGCTCCCGATCACGACCTACCGGAACAGGCTGATCCAGACCCTCTACGACGCCCAGCGCACGATGAGCAAGTCCGATATCCACATTTCCCTGGCGCATGAGCCGCCCTCAGACGAGTATATCTACACGTCAGAGGAACACGATTCCGCGGAGGAAAGGTTCCTGACGCCGCCGGAACTGATATTGGCCGGCCATTTCTGCGGCGGCGTATGGCGCCTGCCGGGGATCGGCGCGTTTTACGTGCCGGATGACACCATGGACCGCGACGGCTGGTTCCCCAACCAGGAGAAGGTGGCAGGGCTGCATACCGTCGGTTCGACCCAGGTGTATATCACCCGGGGCATGTCCACCAACGGCGCGGTGCGCCTGCTGCCGTTCAGGCTGTTCAACGCGCCTGAGATCTCCGTCCTTACGTTGACATCGACGCTGCCCGAAAACATGCTCGAGGCGGGATAAAGAAAGATGTGCCCGTCACAAAAAGCGAACGCTGTGTGCGTTCGCTTTTTTGCGGGCATAATTCGAATTGGCGCGGGTCATTCTATATGAAAATGCGTCGCACGGGGAGGACGGCCGTATCGTGGAACAAAACCGGGATGATTTGGCGAGGGGCGAAATCGGCCGCGATCTCCGGGACAACATCGCCCGGTTCAGGCGGTTGCTATACAGCGATATCAACACGGACACGCATTTTCGCATGTTTGAAATGGCGGGTCGGGACGTCTGCGTCGTCTACATCGACGGCATGGCGGACGAAAAGAAGATCAGCGAATTTGTGCTGCGCGCGGGCGCCGAGGCCGGTCCGGCGCAGGACGGACCGGTCGACGCGGCGTATTTGATCCGGCGCGTACTGCAGATTGCCCAGTGCGAAACGGAAAACCGCGTAAAAGCGATACTGGATGGGATAGCCTCCGGCATGGCGGCGGTCCTTCTGTCCGGATGTGACGACGCGGTGCTGATGGACATACGGGGATATCCGTCGCGCCCGGTCAACCAGACCACGAATGAATCGGTGGTGATCGGTCCCCAGGAGGGCTTCGTGGAGAACCTTCGGACGAACATAACGCTGCTCAGGCGCTATGTCCCCTCGCCCGGTTTGATCGCCGAGAGCATGGAAGTGGGCACGCGCGTGTCCTGCCGCGTCTGCCTGGTCTATCTGAAAGAAGCTGCGGACGAGCGCATCGTTTCGGAATTGCGCCGGCGGCTGAAATGCATCGACGCGCCGTCCGTTCAGGGCATCGGCGCCATCCAGCAGCTGATCGAGGACAGTCCCTGGGCGCTGCTGCCGCAGATGCTGCAGACCGAGCGGCCCGATCGCGCCGCATCGTTCCTGATCGATGGGCAGATCGTGATACTGGCCGAGAACTCTCCCTACGCGCTGGCGGCGCCCATCACGCTGTTCCACCAGCTGCACACGTCCGACGACTCCTTTGCGCGGTGGCAGTACGGGACGCTGCTGAGGCTGATACGCATCTGGGGCATGCTGATTTCGATATTTCTGCCCGGGTTGTACGTGTCGCTGACGGATTACCACATGCATCTGATTCCGCTGAGCCTGTTGGGCTCCATATCGGAGGCCCGCGCCAACGTGCCCTTCCCCATCCTGGCCGAGATCCTGATCATGGAATTCAGTTTTTATCTGATCAACGAGGCGGGCACGCGGATCCCCAAGCAAATCGGTTCGGCGCTGGGAATCGTGGGGGCGCTGATCCTCGGGCAGGCAGCAGTGTCCGCTTCGATCGTCAGCCCCATACTGGTCATCATCGTGGCGATAACGGGGCTGGGCAACTACGCCGTGCCGGATTACAGCTTCAGCCTCGGCCTGATAATCTGCCGGCTGTTCGTCATCGTGCTCGGGTCGCTGTACGGGCTCTACGGCATATGCGTCACGGCGTTCTGCATGCTGATGGGGATTTGCGGCATGCGGTCCGTCGGGCTTCCGTATGTCGCGCCGATCGCGCCGCAGGAGCGCCATAATCCGGATATACTGCTTCGGCTGCCGATCTGGCTGCAGCGAAGGCCGATGTTCTTTTCGAAGGCGGGCCGCATGAAGCCGCGGGCAAAGCAAGGAGGCGCGCGCTGATGAAGCTTCGCGTTTCCCCAAAGCCCGCCGCCTTCTCGGCCTGCGCCGCCATGGCTGCGCGCGTCTTCTGCGGTCTGTCGGTCGACTGCGTCTCGCCCGGATACGCCGCATGGCTGTCCGCGATCATCGGCGCGGCGCTGAGCGTCCCCGTGCTGTGGATGTACGGCCATGTGTCTGTAGTCGGAGGCCGGACGGCGCGGACTGCGTTTCAAGGCTTTATACTGGCCGCTTCCTTGACGGGTTCCGCCGTGACGATGGCGGATATCGCGCATTCCGCCGGGTATCTGGCCCTGGATCGGGTCGCGCCGGCCGTGCTGCTGCTGCCCGCGGCCCTGGCGCTGTTCTGGTGCATCACGCGGAACGGCGATTCGATCGGCTACGCGGCCATGATTTGGGCGCGCCTGTTCGCGCTGTTGCTTCTGATCGTCGTCATCCTGCAATTCCCCTACTATCGCCCGGAATGGCTGCGGCCGATCCTGGGCAGCGGCTGGAGTACCGTCGCCCGGAACGCCGTCCGCGCGGCGGGCTGGTTCTGTACCATCGGCGGGATATGGATCTTCCGGGAGGACGGCGGAGAAGGCCGCTCCGGTAAGAACGCGATACTCCTCTCGTGCGCCGTTTCCGGCGCGATCGCGGCGCTGCTGCTGGCGCTGCATGCGATGCTGGCGCCCGCGTTTTATTCCGGCGCGGCGCTCTCGTGGCAGCTGCGGCTGGACGCGCTTTTGACCAACGGGCGAACGCCTTTGTATCTGCAAATGCCGATGATCATCCTCTGGTACGGCGGGCTTTTTCATCTGCTGGGATGCGAAGGCTTTGCGGCGGCGATGCTGCTGCAGCAAATGGCGCCGCGGCTGGACGGCAGGGTCTGCGCGGGCGCCGTTACGCTCTGCGCATCCGCGCTCGCCCTTTCGGGATTCACCGGCAGCCGGCTGCTGGCGCTCCTCATTCGATACCAGTACATCGCGGCGGCGGGCTTTTGCGCGATCGTCGCCGCGCGCGGAGGGTTGCAAACATGCGCGGATGCATAGCCGCGGCGGTTCTCGTGGCCGTCGGAATGTCCCTTTCGGCGTGTTCCCCTTCGATGGAAGTGGAAAACCAGGCCTATGTGCTGGTCATGGGGATCGATCGGACGGAGAACGGCGAGATCGAGCTGACGATCCGCATCCCGAAGATCGGTCAATCCGAAAGCTCGAACGGCGGCGGAAAGGACGAAGCGAGCCCATACCTGACTTACGCGGTTCGTGCCGGGAGCTACGCCAGGGCGATTGACGCGCTGCAGGTCATGGTCCCCCGGGAACTGAACCTGAGCCACATCAAGCTGATCATCGCTTCGGAGAGGATCGCCGGTCGCAGTGATTTCCGGGAGCTGGTGGATCAAATCGCGGAAACGCCGCATCTGTACAATACGGCGCGCTTTATCGTGTGCGAAGGAAGCGCCGGCGATTACGCGAAGCGCATGGATTCCGTCATCGGCACGCGGCTGTCTGCGGAGATCGACGCCTGGTTCGACCACTGCATCCAGCAGGGGTTCATTCCCGACAGCTGTTTTGCCGACGTGTACTATGCCAGCAATTCCCTCTATTCGGATCCGACAGCCGTCTGGGGTTTTATGGATTCCGGCGAAGCCGACCGCGCCGCTTCGCTGAACCTGGATTCGCCCATGCGGCGGGATGCCGTGATGGAAAGCCCGTCGCAGCTGTTTCTTTCAGGCGCTGCGGTGTTTCGCGGCGGCACGCTCGCCCTGCGCCTGGACAACGGCGAAACGCAGCTGCTGAATCTGGCGCTGAATCAGACGAGGAGCATCTCCGTGGCGCTCGCCGGAAAATCATATGAGCTCACGCGCGCGCATCGGTCGAAAAAGAGCGTTTCCTCCGAAAAAAACAACCCGCGGGTCGAATTGGAAATATCGCTGACGTGCGAGGACCAGATAACGAACGGACAAGCGAGCGCGATTGAAGCGGCGCTGACCGATTCGCTGCTGGCGCTGGTGCGCAAGTGCCAATCGTCAAAGGTCGATCCCTTTGGATTCGCAGAGCTGGCCGCCGGGCGGTTTTTGACCACCGGGGAATGGATCGATTACAATTGGCGCAGCCGTTTTGCCCAGGCGGAACCGCGGATCGTCGTGCATGCGAAGTCCTCGGCCGTTCCGTGACGGCAGGGACGGCGCGCCGATATGTATGTATGAGAAAACAGAGCCGGCGGTATAAATGCGGGTTGCATCTCTTCATCACTTCATGATATAATGATCTGGAAAACCGGTGGGCTTTCCGAGTCGGCGAATTGCGCCGCACGCCGAAGATCGTTGACGAATGACCGCACAGGGGCATCGATATCATCGAGGAGGTTGAAATATGCACTGCGTCAAGCAAATCGCCCAGGATATGTATTGGGTAGGCGGCAGCGACCGTCGCCTGGCACTGTTCGAAAATGTCTATCCGATCCCGAACGGCGTCTCCTACAACGCCTATCTGGTGCTGGACGAGCAGACGGTTCTGCTGGATACCGTGGACAGGAGCGTCAGCGAGGTGTTCTTTGAGAACCTGGAATACCTGCTGGCCGGGCGCGGACTGGATTACCTGATCGTCAACCACATGGAGCCGGACCACTGCGCCACCATGCAGGAGCTGGTGCTGCGCTATCCCGGCGTGAAGATCGTCTGCGGCGCTAAGGCGCTGGCGATGATCAAAAACTATTTTACATTCGATATCGACAGCCGCATCCAGCTTGTGAAGGAGAAGGATGCGCTGACCACCGGTCGGCACACCTTCACCTTCGTCATGGCGCCGATGGTGCACTGGCCGGAGGTCATGGTTACCTACGATACCGTCGACAAAATCCTCTATTCCGCCGACGCCTTCGGCACCTTCGGAGCGCTGAACGGCAATATCTTCGCCGATGAGATGAATTTCGAGAGCGAATGTCTGGACGACGCCCGCCGGTATTACACGAATATCGTCGGCAAGTACGGCACCCAGGTGCAGTCGCTGCTGAACAAGGCGTCCGGCCTGGATATCCAGATGATCTGCCCGCTGCACGGGCCCGTCTGGCGCAGGGATATCGGCTGGTTCATCGATAAATACAGGAAATGGGCGACCTATACCCCGGAGGAAACGGGCGTGGTCATCGCCTATGCGTCCGTGTACGGGCATACCGAGAACGCGGCGAACATCATCGCGTCGAAGCTGGCGGATGCCGGCGTGCGCAACGTGAAGGTGTACGACGTTTCCGTCACCCATCCGTCGGTGATCGTATCTGAATGCTTCCGCGTCAGCCACATCGTGTTCGCCTCCACCACCTACAACGCGGGCATATTCGTGAACATGGAAAACGCCCTGCACGACGTGGTGGCCCACAACCTGCAGAACCGCACCATCGCCATCGTGGAAAACGGCAGCTGGGCGCCCACGTCCGGCGGCCTGATGCGCGAATTGCTGGGCAAGCTGAAGAACACCACTATACTGGAGGAGGGCTTGACCATCAAGTCCGCGCTGAAGGACGACCAGCTGGACAAAATCGACGCGCTGGTGGCGGCGATTCTCGATTCCATGCCGAAGGACGAGGTCATAGAGCACAAGCCCGCCGAGGCCGTGGAGCCCGGCGCCATGTTCAAGCTATCCTACGGGCTTTTCGTGCTGACGGCGAAGGACGGCGAAAAGGACAACGGCTGCATCATCAACACCGCCGCGCAGCTGACTTCCAATCCCAATCGCATCAGCATCGCGGTCAACAAGACGGACTATACCCACGATATGATCCTGAAGACCGGCGTGTTCAACGTTTCGATACTGACCACCGAAGCGCCCTTCGACCTGTTCAAGTATTACGGGTTCCAGAGCGGCCGCGATGTGGACAAGTTCCCCGGCGACGGGTTCCCCCGCAGCCAAAACGGCCTGATCTACATCCAGGGCTGCACCAACGCCTTCATCTCCGGCAAGGTGGTCGAAGCCCACGATTACGGCACGCATACGCTGTTCGTGGCCGATGTGACCGAGGCGCAGGTGCTCTCCGGCGCGCCCTCCGTCACCTATGCCTATTACTTCGATCATATCAAGCCCAAGCCCCAGCAGCCGGCGGAGAAGAAGACCGGCTGGGTATGCAAGATCTGCGGCTATATCTATGAGGGCGAAGATCTGCCCGCGGATTTCATCTGCCCGCTCTGCAAGCACGGCGCGGCGGACTTTGAAAAGATCAAATAGGAACCGGTCAACAGAAACGCCGCGGCACCTTCGGGTGTCGCGGCTTTTCTTCGCGTTGGATTATTCCGTTTCTGCGGCGCTCCTGCCCGCCAGCGCGCCGGTGGAGAAGGCGATCTGCAGGTTGAACCCGCCGGTGGCCGCGTCGACATCCAGCAGCTCTCCGGCGAAATAGAGGCCGGGAACCAGCTTTGATTCCATCGTGGAAGGATTCACCTGTTTCACGCTGACGCCGCCGCGGGTGATGATGGCCTCGTCAAACCCGCGCAGTTTTTTTGGCGTCAGAGGTACCGCCTTGATCGTCTCCAGCAGCTTCGCGCGCTGGCCGGCGGTGACGCCGTTGACCGGCATCGCCGGCGAAAGGCCCGCGAGTCGGACGACCTGTTCCGCCAGGCTGTGGGGCTCAAGCCCGTCCATCACGGTGATCAGCTGCCGGCGCGACATTTCCTTGAAATCGCGCAGCAGCCGCGCGTCCAGCGTCTGTTCATCCAGCGCCGGCTTGAGGTCGATGGCCAGCCGCACGCCGGACAGGTCCTCGGGCAGCAGGCTGGAAAGCGTCAGCGCAAGGGGGCCGGATATCCCCGTGTGGGTAAACAGCATTTCCCCCATCTCGGAATAAATCTTCTTTTCCTTTTTCGCACCGGATACATACGCGCTCAGCCGCACGTTTTTCAGCGACAGGCCCGAAAGCATGCCCGGCCAGCTCTCTGCGGTTTCGATGGGCACCAACGCGGGCAGCGCCTTCTGCACCGCGTGCCCCGAGGCTTCCGCCATGGCATGGCCGTCGCCGGTGGAGCCCGTGGAGGGATAACTGAACCCGCCCGTCGCCAGGATGACGGCGTCGCAGCGAAGCGCAGTGCCGTCCTCCAGCTCTACGCCGCCGCAGATGCCATCCTGGATGATCAGCGCGCGAACGCGGGTATTCAGCCGTATTTCCACGTTCGCCCGTTCCAGGGCCCTTTTCAGGGCGCTGATGATCGATGAGATCCATCAGGCTGTGGTTGTCGAACGCGGAAAAAGCGGCGTACATAAACCGGGGGTTGCGAAAGATGCTGCGCTGGAACTGTTCCATATCGGCGGCATTGGTCAGATTGCACCGCCCCTTGCCGGTGATATACAGCTTCTTGCCCAGCTTCTCGTTGCGCTCCAGCAGCGTCACGCGCGCGCCGGAACGCGCGGAAAACAGCGCGGCCATCATTCCGGCCGCGCCGCCTCCGACGACGATAATCGTATTGCGTTTCATCCGTGCATCTCCGCGTCATTCCACGCTCTTGGCGAGATAGACGTCATACTTGCCCCAGATCTCTTCCATATCTTCGAAATACTTGGTCACTTCATGCCGCCTGCGCTGGCCGAGCGCGACGATCAGCGCGTTGATCAGGGACAGCGGCGCGGCGAAGGAATCCACGAACGAGGACATATCGCTCTTTGCCATCAGGCAGGTGTCCGCCGTGGCGTGCAGCGGAGAGAGCGGCCCATCGGTGATGGCGATCAGAGAAGCGCCGCGGGAACGGGCAAATTCCATCGCTTCGATGGAGCGCGCGGTGTAGCGCGGGAAGGAAATGCCGATCAGCAGATCGCCGTCGCTGATGCGGGCCAGCTGTTCAAATACGTCGCTGACGCCGGACGTGACGACGGTGACATTGGGAAAGATAAAGCGCAGATAATGGCCGAAAAACTCGGCGATGGGCGCGGAGGCGCGCAGGCCGAGCACATAGATGCTCCGCGCGGCGATGATTTTTTCGATCGCGTCCTCAAAGGCGTTGATATCCATTTCATCCAGCGTCGCGCGGATGTTCTGGATGTCGGCCTTCAAAACCTTGTTCAGCACCTGAGCATGATCCATATCCGACGTCATTTCAAAGCGCTGGGAAGCCGTCAGGCGATGGCGGATCAATTCCTGCAGCGCCTTTTGCAGATGCGGATAGCCGTTGTATCCCAGGGCGGCGGCAAAGCGCACCACGGTGGATTCAGACACGCCCACATATTCGCCGAGTTTGGAGGCGGTCATAAACACCACCTTGTCGTAGTGGGTAACGATACACTCGGCAATCCGCCTGTGGCTTTTTGAAAGTTTTTTGCCGCTGTGATTCAAACGCTGGATCAGCTCCTGTGCATTGTCCATCGCATTATTGCCCCTCTCCATAATTCTGATTCAAGAAGGAAATCGATTAAATTATACCCCATATGCCGATAATTTGCAAGTCACTTATTCAATTTTATGCATAATTAACCATTTTTACAGGGAAAATGCGGAGATGACAAATCAGAACTGCGATGATAAATGCATTTATTAATCTAAACAGCTGCAAAAATGAGGATTCCGCCGGACTGTCCGATGCGGCGCGCTCAGGTTATCAATACCCCTGCGCGGTCATAGACTATGCATGAAGTGCTGCGGGAGGTGACGGGATGATTCGATTCAAGGTGGTGCGCGCATCACGGCTGATGCTGTATATCGCGGTTGCGCTGCTGGCCGCCGTGCTCGGGCTGATCGCGTTTCGCCTGTTTTCGGTGGAAGGCAGTTCCACGACAGTGAAGGAAGCGAATCTGGTGGAGGCGCGTAGCGACGAGGCAAAGACCGATCCGGTCTTTGCCTCGTCCGATAGAACCGTGGCGTCGGGCAAAACGCCTCAAAACAGCGGCGCCGCGCCCATCGAAATAGAGATAATCCCGACCGATGAACCGGTCCGGCCCAAGACCCGCGTTCTGATTTACCACACGCATACGCACGAAGCCTACGAGCAGGTCAGCGACGACCCCTATCAGGCGCTGGAGGCCTGGAGAACCACGGACGCCGACCACAGCATCGTGCGGGTCGGCGAAGAGCTGGCCAAAAGGCTGGAGGCCTATGGTATGGACGTGACCCACGACGTTACCGACCACGAGGGCAGCGACCTGTCCACGGCGTATACGCGGTCGTTGGAGACGCTTAAGGGTTATTCCGGGAAATTTGACCTGTATATCGACCTGCACAGGGACGCGTGGATCGAAGGCACGGAACGGGCCTTCTCCGCGCCGAACGGCGAATCCATGGCGCAGCTGATGATGCTGATCGGCAACGGCAACGGCTTTGACGAGAAACCCTATTATCGTCAAAACCTGGCCTTTGCGCAGTTCCTGACGCAGCGCATCAATCGCGTCGTGCCCGGACTGTGCAAGCCCGTCCTGGTAAAGGACGGGCGATACAACCAGCATATCGGCGTTTTTTCCATTTTGGTGGAGGTCGGGAACAACCGAAACACGCTTCACGAGGCGCTGAACGCCGTGCCTGCGCTCGCGGAGGCCATCCATTCCCTGATGGACGAAGAGCCGGAACCCGCCCTGATACAGATGAAGGCGCAGTACGACGGCACGGCCACGGAAAACTAAAAGGGCATCCGCAGTTGTTCGTCGCCCTCGGCGTCGATGCCGATCTGGCTGTCTGCCGGAACCTCGGGGAAAACGCCGTCGCGAAGCCAGGCACGCAGCGCGCGCTCGCCGGACAGGATGACGGGCATGCGGTTGTGGATCCTGCCGACGGCTTCGTTGGGCGGCTGTGTCAGCACCACATACTCAAGCCCGCTCTCCCCCGTCCGGTACAGCCCGGCCAGGTAGCGCTGATCGGCATCTTTCGGCCGGACGGCGTATTTCTGATGATCGGCGCGGCGCCATTCATAATAGCCCGTCATCGGAAGGGCGCAGCGCTGGCGCTCGTACAGCGGTTTGAACAAGACCTTATCCCCGACGGATTCCTTGCGCGCGTTGATGATCATGCCGTCAACGGCGCGCTTGAAGCCCCAGCGCATCGGCCTGGCTTTTATCGCGCCCACTTCTATCATCAGCGCTTCCGCGACCGTGCCGGGGCAGACGTCTCTTCTCTCCCCGTTCGGGCCGGACTGGTCCGCGCCGATACGGGGTTCGTCTTCAATAAAGTATCTTCCGCACATCTTCCCACCGCTCTCTTTACACCATCATAATGCATTTCAACATATTTTGTCAATTGTCCGATGTTGACATTTCAGCTAATGGATATTATAATTACACTATAAGTATTATTTTTTACTTGGGGTGCCAGCATGAAGAGGATACGATTGTTCATCGCAGATGCGGATGCCGCATTTACCGAAAAAGTACGAACGATGCTGCACAAATCACCCGTCATCGAAGTGGTCGGAACTGCCTTCAGCGGCACGCAGGCGCTGGAACTCCTCTCCGCCTACCGGCCGGACGTGCTGCTGACGGATATCAATTTGCCGGAATTGGACGGTATCACGCTGCTGAAGCGCGCGCGGTGCATGCGCGAACCGCCCGCCTGTATCGTCTGCACCGGGTTTTATTCCGATTTATGCGTCGAATACGCCAACCGCGGCGGCGCTTCCTTCTTCCTGTATAAACCCGTTGATTTCAGCCGCCTGCCCGCCATCATCACGGATTGCTGGCGGTGTTTTCGCAGTATTTCGGGCGATGAAACCTCCGACCCCGGCGTATCAGGCGCCGTGCAGGGACGCGTGGATGCCGTCCGAGCCCGGCTGAGGCGCGTGGGCGTGCCCTCCAACCTGACGGGAAGCCTGTATATCACCGAGGCCGTCCTCTGTCTGAGCGCGGACAGGCGGCTGTTGAACAACATGAAAAACGGCCTCTATCCACAGATCGCGGCGCGTACCAATTCCACGCCGCAGCGCATCGAGCGCGCCATCCGCTGCGCCGTGTCGGCGGCCTACGAGCGCGGTTCTCTGAAACGCCACTTCGCTGATAAACCGACCAACCGGTCCTTCCTTGAAATCATCCTTCGCAGCGTTGACCAGCCGGATGAGAAAGCGATCCCGCTTCCCAGCCCGGCGTTCTGCGAGTGACCTGCGCAAAAGAACACCGTCGATGTATTGTATTTTTGTCCCGCGTGTGGTAAACTGTTTACGGTGGAACGCAGTAAACGGAGGAATGCCACATGCTGATTATCGGTATCTGCGGCGCCAGCGGAAGCGGCAAATCCACGCTGGCGAAGGCTTTGGCCTCGCGCCTTGAAAAACCTTGCGTCTATCTCAAACAGGATTCCTATTACAAAGACCATCCCGACATGACGTTTGAGGAGCGCTCCCGCATCAATTATGATGAGCCGGAGATTTTCGAACACGACGTCCTGCGCGAAGATCTTATGAAGCTGAAGAGCGGTCAGCCCATCACCACGAAGGAATACGATTACACCCAACACCGCCGCTGCGATTCCGACACGCTGATCCAGCCCGCCGATGTGGTGCTGCTGGAGGGCATCCACGTGTTCTACGATCCGCTGGTGCGCGATCTGCTGGATTTCAAGATCTACATCCAGGTGGACCCGGACGTGTGCCTGCTGCGGCGCGTGAAGCGCGATCTGCGCGACCGTGGAAGAACCATCGAAAGCGTCTACCGGCAGTATCTGGAAACCGTAAAGCCCATGTATGAAAAGCATATCCGCAATTACGTGGAATACGCCGATCTGATCGTCGCTCGCGGCGGCAAGAACGCCCGCATCGTGGATATCCTGGTGCACTACATCAATTCCGGCATGATCGAGCCGAAGTGAGCGCATACGCGAAGAAGCGCCGTCCCGCGAACCGGGACGGCGCTTCTTCGTCGCTTTATTCTTCGTAATACGTGTTTCCCTCGGCGGGAACGAAGCCGTTCTTTCGCATCCCTTCCGTGACCTGCTTGCCGCAGACGGAACATTTATAGCAGTACTTCGAGCCGTCCTTAAGCACGTGATCGCAATCCTTCTCTGTGCAGAAATTGCAGGCGTAATCGTCGGAGGCGTATTTCGTGCCGCACGTTCCGTATCGTTCGTCCGCCCTGGTCAGATGATATTCATGTCCGGTGTCCCTCTGCTTTCCACAGATCGCGCAGCGGCAGTTTTTCCATTTGTGGCCAAAGAGCCTGCATACCATAGACATGAGTTCCATCCCCTGCCTTACAGACGTGCCGGCAAAGAGATCATCTGCACCGGTTGATTCACGCCGGCTACAGCGTAAACAGCTCCGGGGCATAATCATCGTGCCCCATGCAGCCGGGTTCATCGTAGTGATATTTGATCGTCGTGCCGCGCTTGGCTTCGATTTGTTCCTTGCAGAATCCCCTGGCGTATAACGCCTTCAGAAGCAGCATCGCGGCCTGGCACCGATAACTGTTGCGCTGAAAGGAAGCCGCGTTCACCAGATCCAGCGCCTCCCGCACCAGACCCGTGTCGTTTGCTCGGACGGCCGCCTCCGCGGCGACGTCGATCCGGCCATAGATGCCCATCGTGGTGATCAAGTCCATGTCCAGCTTTCGACCGGCGAGATCCTCCGCCCTGACGGCCTCCCATGCGGCGTTCGTTTCATTGATGCCCAGCAGGTCCTCGCGCCCGTTCAGCAGCATCTGCACGGGCGTCATATCGGGCAGGCAGGCGCGGATCCGCTTTTTGATGCGGCCGATCTCTTCCCCGTGTCCCGAGGTGCTTCCCAGCTGTTTCTTCATGCGGTCCAGCAGGTCCACGTCGTCGATGGCCTCCAGCAGCGGATCGCCGTACTGGCGGTTGGTTGAAGAATACAGGAAGCCGTCGACATCGCCGAGCTGTTCCGGCGTCAACGACGCCAGCACCTCGCGCAGCAGCGGGACGTCCTTCAGCAGCATGCCCGCGTACAGGCGCACCTTCGGCAGCACGCCCTTCTCCGTCCTGGCGATCCTGCGCAGCGTTTCTTCATCGTTCTTTTGGTGAATATCGCTGACCGCGTGCCGGGCCTTGGTGTAGTCTTGGCTCTTCCATTTCGGACTGAAAAGACCCATGGGGAAATCCTCCTGTCGCCGTTGGATTGGTCGGTCGGGGCGATGCGTACGCGTTTTCAGCGCGCCGGATCAAGCGTTTTTTACCAGCAGAACCACGGCCTGCGCCGAAATCCCCGTCTCCTCGCCCTCGAAGCCCATCCGCTCCGTGGTCGTGGCCTTGACGTTGACGCGCGTTTCGTCGACGCCGAGCCCTTCGGCGATCCGTTCGCGCATTCGCGGCATAAAGCCGGCAAGCTTCGGCCGCTGAGCGACGATGGTGATATCGGCGTTGCCTACGCGGCAGCCGCGCGCGCGGACGCGCTCCATGACGATTTGCAGCAGCTTCATGGAATCGGCGCCCTTGTATTGGGGATCGCTGTCCGGAAACAGACGGCCGATATCCCCCTCGCCCAGCGCGCCCAGCAGCGCGTCCATCAGCGCGTGCACGGCGACGTCCGCGTCGGAATGTCCGTCCAGACCGCGATCGTGCGGGATCTCTACGCCGCACAGCACCAGCCTGCGGCCTTCCGCCAGCCGGTGGGCGTCATAGCCCTGCCCTACCCGGAAATCGGGGATGCTTGCGGCGGCGTCTGATTCAAAATCCGATCTGTTCGTCAATTTGCGGTTCTCCTCCGCGCCGGGAGCCGTCACCAGCCGCACGGCGCCGTAGTAGTGTTCAAACAGCATGGCGTCGTCGGTCGCCGCCAGGTTTTCCTCCCGGGCACGCCGGTGCGCCGCTGCAATCTTCGCGCGATCAAAGGTCTGCGGCGTCTGCACGGCCCGCAGCGCGGCCCTGTCCGGCGTGGCTACGCTGCCGTCCGGCAGCAGCTGCTTGATCGTATCCACGACGGGCGTGCAGATCACGCCACTGCCGTATTCCCGGGCGGAAATCAGCGTCGCTTCGATCACTTCGCGACTGACGAAGGGGCGCGCGGCGTCGTGGATGGCAACGATTTCGACATCTTCCGGCAGCGCCTGCAGCCCGTTGAAAACGGAATCCCGGCGGGTTTCGCCGCCGCGGGCTATGCACCTGACCAGCGGAAAGGGGCCTTCCTTTTCGCAGATTTCGCGGTACAGCGGTTCATCCTGCGGGGAAAGCACGATCGCCGCGCCGTCGAACAGGTTCGCGCTCTGGAAAGCGCTCAGGCAGCGCCCCAGCACGCTTCGACCGCCGAAATCACAGAATACCTTGTTCCGGCCCATGCCGGCGCGCTCGCCGCGCCCTGCCGCGACGATCACCGCCCAGGTGCTCATGCCAGCGGGCGGTACATCGACGAAGCGTCCTGCTTGGCCGCATGTTCCGCGATGGACAGTATTTCGTACTCGCTGTATTTTTCGCCGAAGCGAATCCCCAGCACGTCGCCCACCTTTACGTCCGTGCCCGGCTTGGCTTCCCTGCCGTTCACGGTGACATGGCCGGTGGTGCAGGCGTCGTTGGCGACGCTCCTGCGCTTGATGATTCGGGAAATTTTCAGGAATTTATCGAGGCGAATCGACGTGGGCGCGACACGCTCCACGGGCTTTTTCGCCTCCATGGCTTTTCTGCTCATAAATAAAACCTCTCCAAAAAGCAACAAGGGCAGCCCCCGGAACGGAAGCGCCCTGCTGCGATGCGATGGAATCAGAACTGATCCTTGAAGCCCTTGCCAGCCTTGAAAACCGGGGTCTTCTTGGCGGGGATCGTAATGGTCTCGCCAGTGGACGGCTTGCGGCCGGTGCGCGCGGCGCGTTCCTTCACCTCAAAGGTGCCAAAGCCCATCAGCTGGACCTTGTCGCCGGCCTTCAGGGCCTCGGCGATGGCGTCGGTGAAAGCGTTCAGAGCGGCTTCAGCCTGCTTCTTGTTGAGCTCCGCCTTCTCGGCAATCTTGGCAATCAGGGTCGCCTTATTCATGAAAAACACCTCCAGATATTATAGGCACAATGAGCGTGCAAAAGCACTCATTCACTGAGCACAATATAGACTAATTCGTGCCAAGGTATCGTTTTTCCTGCTAATTTGCGGCATTAAATCACAATTTTACCAAATCCCAATATTTGCTCAAAGAATTGCGACTTAATGCTTCAATATTTCCGCCTTTTTTGATGATTTCGTCCTCCACGGAGCGAAAACGCGCGATAAAACGGTTCACCGCGCCGTTCAGCGCGATCTCCGGATCCACCTTCAGCAGGCGCGCGGCATCGGCAACGGCCAGCAGCGCTTCGCCCAGAGCGGCCTCGGCGTCCGTGTTCTCCGGCAGTGCGCGAAGTTTGTCGACGCACGTCTGAACGGCGGCGGCGATATCGTCCTCGCAGAGCCCGACGTCCGCGCTGCGCTTGAGCACCTTTACGGCGCGCAGCTGGGCCGGCAGGGTCCGCGTGACGGATTCCAGCACCTCGGCGTGGGTGGACTGCCCGCGTTCGGCCATCTTGTTGCGGCTCCAGATCTCCATCACCTGCTCCGGATCGCCCGCATGATCCTTGCCGAAGATGTGGCTGTGGCGATGGATCATCTTTTCACAGATCGCCGTCGTGACGTCGGAAATATCGAATTCGCCGTGACGGCGCGCGATCTCCGCGTTCAGCGCGATCTGCAGCAGCATGTCCCCCAGCTCGTCGTACAGGTGGTCGGGATCGTCTTCATCCACGGCGTCCATGACCTCATAGGCTTCCTCGAGCATGCAGGTGCGCAGCGAGCGGTGCGTCTGCGCGCGGTCCCAGGGGCAGCCGCCGGGCCCGCACAGCAGCCGCATGATCTCGTTGAGATGCTCAAAATCATACCGTTCCAGGCGGGTGATATCCCGCTGCGCCGGTACCAGCGCGCAGGTGCGATGATCGTAGGATTCCGCGCGGTCCAGCTCGAACAGCGGAATGGGCTTTGGCTCGGAACCGGCGCTCAGCAGCCACGTTTCGCTTTCTTCGGGATAGGCTTCCATCAGCTTCAGCTTGATTTCGGCGGCGAGCTCGCGGTTTTCCAATTCGCGGATCAGACAGTTTTCCCTCGCCGAAAAGTGCGCGTTTTCCCAGTCGGACGCCTCCACGGAACGCATTTCACCCGTCGAACAGGCCAAGAGCGCTCCTTCCACCGGCGGTCCGGCGATTATGCGCGCGCTCCGATTCGCCTCTGCCAGCGCACAGGCGCTGCGATCCCGGACGTCCGCTACGGCGTAGACGATGTCCTCTTCGGAAGCGGCGTCCCGAAGCATTTGAACTGCGGCCAGGACATGCGCGTCGAAATCCTCGCTGGATTCATACAGCTCGTCCAGGGAATCATATGACAGCCCCTGGGCGCGCAGCCAGGCGGCGCAGCCGCATCGATCCGTGTGCAGTATGATCTTCGCGCCGCTCTTCAATGCGGCGATCGAGTCCAGCGTCAATTGCCCTTCGGTCCAACCCGTTCCGACGATAGTGATTCTGCCCATGCGCGCGCCTCCCGCTTCTGTAATCCGGCGTTGATTGACGGCGCGCGGCCTTTACGCCCCGCGCTGCTGCCTGACGGCAAGCGCGGGTTTCGGATGCATCTTGTCTCTTCATGACTGCGCTTGCATCCTCAGTCCAGCTTTGCCGGACGCTTTCTTGCGCGCCGACCCGGAAAACCTTCGGTTTTCCTGATCATTCTACCACAAACAGGCCGGGGAGGCAAGGACGCGCGGGTTATTGTTCCATCTGCCTGCCGATAATATTGGCCGTGGTTTCGGCGACCTTTCGGTCCACGTCGGTCATCTGCAGGCCGGATTCCCGGCTGATCAGCATGAGCCCGCCTACGATTTCCCCGTCCGCCAGTATCGGCGCGATGATCTGGGCGGAATAGACATCCGCGCGGTCATCGGAGGTCAGCGGGATCATCTTCGAACCGTCCAGCAGATTCAGCATTACCAGCTGCCGGCCCTGCAGGATCCGGTCCGCTTCCTGGCTCAGCGCCTTTTCCACGTAATCGCGCTTCGCGGCGCCAGAGCTGGATACGATGGCGTCGCGGTCGCTGATCAGCGCCACATGGCCCAGCGTGCGATGCAGGGAATCCGTATAATCCTTGGCGATGGATGCGATTTCGCCGATCGGGGAATACTTTTTCAGCACCACTTCCCCGTCGTGGTCGGTAAATATTTCCAGGGGATCCCCTTCACGGATCCGCAGGGTACGCCGGATCTCCTTGGGGATCACTACGCGGCCCAGCTCGTCGATGCGCCTGACAATGCCCGTTGCTCTCATAATAACGCCTCCATAGAATCTGGCCGGGCGATCTGGCGTGAAGCGCCGGCCGAGAATTTCATGCTTGTGCGCGTAGTTTGCTCGAAACGATGCCATTTATGCGCGAAAAGGCCGCGTTTACACCGTTTTGACGTCCGCTATCGGGCGGCCTCGGGTTTCCATGCCTCATGATCCGCTTTGCGGAAAAGGCCTTTGTACGCATCAAAAGGACCGCCGGATAATCCGGCGGTCCTGTCGGTTCGAAAGGTCATCTGAAAGCGGCTGAACCTCCAAATGGCCAGGCGTTAAGCCGTCAGTTCAGCTTGAACGCGTCCAGGTGGTATTCGGGCTTCAGCTCGGCCACCCAGCCGTCCATCTCCGTGGCGAAATGCTCGGACTTCATATCCTCGAGCGTCTCCTGGGTCAGCTTCTCGCGCACGTCGTCGAGGCTCACCGCGCCGGGCGTGACGTCGGATTCATAGCGGATGATGTGGATGCCGCTGCCGCTGATGACCGGTTTTTCGGAGACGTCGCCGACCTTTTCCAGCGCCATCGCGCCGGCGGTAAAGTTCTTGTCCCAGTTGGCAGACTCGGCGCACACATAGTAACCGCGGGTCTTGGTCGGCTCGTTCTTCATGCCGGGATCTTCGCCGTATTCCTCGATCAGCGCTTCGAAATCGGCGCCGTCGGCCAGCTTCGCGTAGATCTCATCGATCTTGTCCTGCACGGAGGCCAGGCAGTCGGCTTCCGCCTTGTCGACGGCGGCCTGAAGCTCCTTGAGATCCGCTTCGGCCTTGTCGATATCAGCCTGGATTTCCTCGGCGGAGCGCGCCGGCTCGGCGGCTTCCGCGGTTTCGGCGGCGGTGTCTTCCGCGCCTTCGCCGCTCGCGGCCTCCAGTTCTTTCTTCAGCGCGTCCAGCGCGGCCTGGCCTTCAGACAGGGCGGTGCGCGCGTCGGTAACGGCGGAGAGCACGTCGGCTTCGGGGACGACCAGAATGTGCTTGACCGTGCGATAGCCTTCGGGCATCCAGTAGACGGTGGAGGTATCGGAGGTCATCATGGAACCGACCAGGCTGGGAGAATTGGTGTAGGATTCCTGATCGCTGGCGACCTTCTGGTCAAACGCGGCCTGCAGCTGCTCGTCGGTCACCTCGGTGATCTCGCCCTTGACGGCTTCCTCGATCATCTCGCGCTGGTGGTTGGCCAGAGTGATATTGTAGAAGGCTTCCCGGGTATAGCCCTGCGTGTACATGTCGTACTCCGTCTGCTTCGCCTTGATTTCCTCGGTGTTCCCCTCGGCGGAAGCGTAGAAACTGTCATAGGCCTGCTGGTAAATCTCGTCGGCCTCCTGCTGCACCTCGGCCAGCTTCGCCTCATCCAGAGAGAGCCCGCGGGCTTCCATCTGGCGCGCGACGGCCACGTTCTGCACCGCGTTCAGGGCCACGTCCTGCTCAATGGACGCGAGCATATCGGCGGTGATACCGGTGCCGTAATACTGGCTGTAGAACTGGTTCATATAGGTATACTGTGAAGCGAAATTGGCCATCACGTCTTCCTGGGTAATCTCGCCGCCTTCATAGGTGGCGATCACGCCGGAGAACTTTTCCTTGGCGGCGGCCATCATTTGATCCAGCTCCATGATCCGGTCGGTGCCGATCAGATTGCAGCCGGAAAGCGTCAGCGCCGCAACGATCAGAAGACATGCAAGCCTCGCAAGCGTACGTTTCATGAAAATCAACCTCTCAATCTCAGGGTAAACACACCCGAAAAATAAGCCTACCCATATATTATACACATTTCGGCGTTTTCCGCAAGGGATTTTGGCAATTCTCCGGAGACTAAAAACGAAGCGACGCCGTCCGCCGCCGCGCCGGTCATTCCGCCGGGCGCGTTCCCGGCGATCTGAACGCAGGCGAGCCGGCCTTTCGCGGCGCGCATCCTGCGCCGCAGGCGCGGCACGGCTTCCGGCTGTCCCACGATCGCCAGGACGTCGCCGGTACAGAACGACAGGTTGTTGACGGCGAATCGCTTCAGCCGCGACAGCGAGCGCCGGAGCGCGATCGGCGCATCGATACCGATCCCGGGCGAAGCTTCGCCCGGATCAATCAGCACGAGCCGGTCCGCGGGCAGCTGTTCCGCCAGCGCCAGGGCGGCCCAGCAGGCCTGCCTGCCGGCGACGATCGTGGGGACGGCGCAGCGGCGTCGAATCTCGTAATACGCATCCTGCAGGCGCCCGTGCAGATCCGGCCCTCCGGTCAGGCGGAACGTCTCCGAAAGTATTCCATAGCCGTTCAAAATCAGGCGAAGCCCGGAAAGATCAGACATTCCGGGCTTCGTTCCTTCGATCAGCAGGCATCCTACCGCGGCCTGCAGGCGATTGGCGAGCATGGACAAGCCTCCTTCGCAGGCGGCTGTGCCGGCCGCCCCTGTCAGCGCAGTCGATCCATCTTCATCAGCGTTTCTTCCTTGGTGACGACCAGCAGCACGTCGTCCTCCCTGAAAACGGTATCCGGCATCGGCATGGCGTTGAGAACGTCGCCGTTGCGCACGGCCACCACGTTGATGCCGTACCGGCTGCGCAGGCTCAGATCCTTCAGCGATTTGCCGATCCAATCCGCCCTGGGGCGAACCTCCGCCAGGGAATACTCCGGGGAAAGCTCGAGATAGTCAATGATGTTGCCCGATACCAGATTATGCGCGACGCGCCTTCCCATATCACGTTCGGGGAACAAAACCTGATCCGCGCCCAGTTTTTCCAGCATGCGCCCGTGGAATTCGTCCTGGGCCTTGGCGATGACGCGCTTCGCGCCCAGTTCCTTCAATTGGAGCACGATGGTGCCGCTGGCGCGGATATCCGATCCCATCGTTACGAAGGCCACGTCGAAATCCTGCACGCCCAGCGCTTCGAGGGCGTCGCGGTCCATGGCGTCCAGCTGGACGACGTGAGTCAGCACGTCGCGCATCTCCTCCACCAGATCCATGCGGCGATCCACACCCAGCACCTCTTCGCCGTCCTTGCACAGCGTCTCCGCGATGGCGCGGCCGAAGCGGCCCAGGCCGACGACGATAAACTGTTTCTTCTGTTTGTTTTTCATGCAGTTCTCCCTCCGGGCGGCGTTCGCCGCAGATATCGACATCGGGAACGATCACCCGATCATAACGCGTTCTTCGGGGTAACGCAGCAATTCCTTGGACCGGTTCTGGCGCCGCATGAACAGCAGCGCTATCGTCAGCGGGCCAAGCCTGCCGATGTACATGGTAATGATGATCAGCACGCGCCCCAGGGGCACGAGATTGGCCGATCCGATGGCGGAAATGCCCACCGTGCCCACGGCGGAAACGCATTCATAATACAGATCCAGGAACGCGAAATCGGGCTGCAGCAGCGAAAGCATGCACACATCCACGAAAGCCACGGCGATGGCGATAAACGTGATCGCCACCGTGCGCTGGATCAGGGCGCGGTCGATGCGGCGCCCGAAAACCACGATGCTGCTTTCGCCCTTGGACACCATGCGCACCGTCAGCACCAGTATGGCCAGCGTGGTCACCTTGATGCCGCCGCCGGTGGAGGCCGGCGCGGCGCCGATCAGCATCAGGAATCCGCCGATCAGCTTGGTGGCGTCGTGGAGCGAAGCCTGGTCGATGGTGTTGAAGCCCGCGGTGCGCAGCGTCACCGACTGGAACAGCGCCGCCAGCAGCTTTTCGCCAAAGCTCAGCGGGCCCAGCGTCCGGGGATTCGACCATTCCACCGCCAGAACCACCAGCATCCCGATCAGCAGCAGCGCGCCATAGGTGACGAGCACCAGCTTGGTGTGCAGGCGGAAGCGCCGGAAGCTGCGCCGCTTCAATACGTCCCCCATCGCTCCGAAGCCTATGCCGCCGATCACGATCAGCGATATGGCCGTCAGGTTGATCAGCAAATCACCGGAGAAGCCCGTCAGACTGCGCCCGCCGCCGAACAGGTCAAAGCCCGCGTTGCAGAAGGCCGAGACCGAGTGAAACAGCGCGTAGAACGCGCCTTTCCCCGGCCCGTAGATGGGGATCAGCCGAATGGCGAACAGCGCAGCGCCGGCGAGCTCCACCGTGAAGGCGCACTTGACGACCCACTGGACCAGCGAAACCACGCCGCCCATGTCGTCCTGGTTCAGGGAATCCTGCATGATCAGGCGTTCGCGCATGGAAAGATGATGGCCCATCAGCCTGAAGATCAGCGTGGCGAAGGTCATGAAACCCAATCCGCCCAACTGAATCAGTATCAGGATGATTACGTGGCCGAAAGTGGAATAATCGCAACCGGTGTCGCGGACCACCAGGCCCGTGACGCAGACTGCGGAAGTGGACGTAAACAGGTTGTCGAACCAGGGAATGGCGGCGCCCGTCGCGGAAGCGACGGGCAGAGAAAGCAGCAGGCTCCCCAGCAGGATGATGACGGCGAAGCCGATTGCGATGACCGGCAGCGGGCTGAACCCGACCTGCCGGTAGACGCGTCGTATGCAGTTGTTCAGCAGCCGCGAGACGGGGCCCGCGGACTTCACCTTATCCGTCGTCGGCCGCTTCCAGCTTGACAGCACCGTTACACCTTCTCAATCCGTATCATATCCAGGAACGCCTTGTAGACCGTCTTGTCGACGGCTTTGTAGCCCTCCGTCATGCATCGGGCCGATGCCGCTGCAACGCCCATGCGGAAGGTTTCTTCCAGATCGCAGTCGGCCATAAAGCCCGCGACCAACCCCGCCACCATGGAATCGCCGGCGCCCACGGTGGATTTTACTTCGATATTCATCCGCGGCGCGTACAGCGCTTCGTCCGCGTTCACGATCAGCGCGCCGTCGGCGCCCAGCGATACGGCGACGACCTCCACGCCGAGATCGATGTATTTCCGGGCCGCGTCGCGGATATCGTGGATTCCGTCCAGCTTGCGGCCGATCATCGATTCCAGTTCGAACCGGTTCGGCTTGATCATGAAGGGCCGGGCCTCCAGACCGTATTTCAGGCGCTCGCCGTCCGCGTCCAGCACGCATCGGCATCCCTGCCCGTCCACCGCGTTGATCAGGGTTCGGTAATAATCCTGGGGGCATCCCGGCGGCAGAGAGCCGGAGAGCACCAGGTAATCGCTGTTTTCCGCGTGCCGGGAGACCATTTCCGTCATCTGCCGGATGGCCTCTTCGCCGATGGTCGTGCCCGATTCGTTCAGCTCGGTCACGATTCCGGCGATGCGGTCGAAGACCTTTATGTTCGTCCGCGCCTCGCCTTCGCACCACACAAAATCATAGGACGTGGAATTGAGCATCAGCCGCTTTTCGAAAAGCTGTCCGCTTTCGCGGTACATGAAGCCGACGCACTCGGAATCCAGGCCCAGCGCGGAAACCGCGAGGGCGACGTTGATGCCCTTCCCCGCGGCGATATCGTTTTTTTCGATTACCCGATTCAGACCGCCCGGAGTGAAGCTTTCCACCGTCAGCGTCCGGTCGATGCTCGGGTTCAATGAAATGGAAGTGATCATGCAAATACTCCTGTGTCATGGAACGCGCCCGTCGTCCCGCCCGCGCGGGTCGGGCGGTTCCCCGTCCTTCTCTTCGGCGGAGGATGCTTCCTCCGATTCCTCCTGTTCGCGGGCCTCGCGCTCCACCGTGCGGATAAAGCCGCCGATATAATGGCGAAGCGCCATGCCCACGATCAGGCCGATCAGCGCCAGCACGCCCAGCATGACCAGCGCCGCAACAATCAATTTCCGCGTATCCGACATGGGTGATCCTCATGTTTGGCGTTCGGCGTCCATATTCATTCGTCATTTCATTATATCATATTTTTGTCAAATTACAAGCGCTTTTCGGTCTTATTTCACTGTGGCCGCCGCTCCGGCGCATCAAAAAGCGCGGAAGCCGGACGGCACCGCGCCTTTTTGTCAGTTCAAATGGATCCTCTCAGGCCTTTCGTAGATTCTCCCGGTCTGCTGCGCGCCGATGGATTCAAGGTTGTTTTCGGCGTCCGCGGGCTCCAGCGTGAAACATGAAACCTCGTATGCGTTTCGGCACAGGTATTCGCCGTTGTCCATCAGTTTCTGGTATTCCCTGGACTGCAGCCGCCCCGTCAGCCGCACGCGGTCCCCTACGGCGAAGCGGGAGGCGTACTGGGCGTTTCGCCCCCAGGCGATGCAGGGGATGTAATCGCTCTTGCCGAAGGCGCGGTTCACGGCCAGCATCATATCGCAGATTTCCCGGCCAAAGGGCGTCGAACGGTAGATCGGCGGCTTGCACAGAGCGCCCATGAGCGACACTTTGTTCAGCGTATCGTTGTCCGTCGATTCGCTGATCGTCT
This sequence comes from uncultured Eubacteriales bacterium, assembly GCA_902764285.1. Taxonomy (GTDB): domain Bacteria; phylum Bacillota; class Clostridia; order Christensenellales; family Aristaeellaceae; genus UBA2862. The sequence continues at coordinate 2,098 of CACWVN010000038.1, read as the reverse complement.
GCGCGAACAGCGTCACCATCAGCCGCCCGGAGCCGTCCACCACCTTGTTGTAGGATCGCACCTGTCCCGTCACCATGATCTGCCGTTCCCGGTCCTCCGGCAGCATGCCCATCAGCTTCCCCGGAATCGTCACCGGCAGCCGGTCCGTCGCGCCTGACAGCCGCTTGACCAGCAGCGTGCCCGTGTAAAACGGTTCGTTCATCACCTCGTGGCTCAGTTCCAGGCCGCCGTCCAGCCGGCCCACCGCGACAATTCTGTTATTTGGATTTTCCATCGTATCCCTCCGGTTGATATAATGTGCTTCCCTATAAATGATATGCCCGGTTCGGCGCATTGAGAACAGGCCCGCATCACGATTCCCGCGGCGTATCCTTCGCTTCCACGAACCACCGGCCCTCGTCCTCGAACAGGTATACCCGCCTGCCGTGGACCTGGCAGGTATACCGCACGCCCTGTCCGCCGGTACGGGCGGCGGAGGCGCGCCGAACATCCACGAGGCGATCCACGTCAAACCGGCGCCCGTCCGTCCAATAGATGCGCATGGGTCGCGCCTCGCCGTCTTCGTCCACCTCCAGCAGTACCCGGACGTATGCCCGATACGCCATGCGCTTCGCCTCCTTTCGCATCCCTTTCAGATAAAAAGAACATATGTTCGATTTAATTGTATTATAGCACGTTTTCCCGAAATTGCAATCGAACGCGGTTTTACATTTTTATGATGTATATGTGCGTACTCGATTGACTTTTTCAACGCGATGTGACAGAATTGATACGGGGGCCGGCGTACGGCCGGAGCCTTCCAAAATTTACCAGCCAAAATCAGGAACCAGGCCCATCGAAACCGCGTCAAAGGAAGTATCACACACAGGAGGGCATAGTTATGAAGAAAATCGGCGCAGTCATTCTCATGTTCGCGCTGTGTCTGCTGGTTGCGTCCTTCGCCATGGCGGAGACGAACCCGGTGGTCCGCAGCGGCGCGATCGCGGCGTATACCGACGGCGAGGGCCGCCTCTTCCTGCCCGGAAAGGCGGAGGCCATCAACCGGACGGATGCCGATGCCCTCGTGGGCATCGATGCCTACCGCGTGCTGTTTCTCGGCCCGAACGAAGCCGGCGGCAGCGACCTTTACATGATCGACCTGGAGGATTTCCGGGAGACGCTGGTCGCCCGGGGCGTCCACGCCGCGTGCCTGGATGCCGAGGACGAGGCCTGGTACGTCACCGACGAACACCGCGATACGCTGATGCGCGTCCGCCTGGATACGCTCGCGTCGGAAACCGCGTACACGGCCAACGAACCCATCGACCGGCTCTACCTTTCCGCGGAAGGACTGGTGTTCGAACTGGTGGACAAGGCCGGCACGATGGTGTATGTCCGCGAGACGGAGCGCTTTGAAGTCTATACCGGCGCCATTCCCCGCAGCGGCCTGCTGACGGAGGCGTGGGAGCTGGTTCTGGACGAATCCGGCGAGCTGTACATCAAGGACGTCGCGGGCTATGCCAGCGACCTGATCGATTCCGACGTAAAGGCCTACGCCAGCGTCGACGGCATGATATACTATCTCACCCACACCGGCAGCGCCATCCGCCTGAAGGCCTACGACCCTGTGGCGATGACCTGGCGTGTGGTTCTGACGCCGGACATCGGCGTGGAGAACCAGCTGGCGGCCACGGCCGGCCGCCTGTTCCTCCTCGGCACGGACCGCAGCGTTTACGCCGTGGATCCGAGACGCGGCACGATGAGCCTGTTCAGGAGCTATAGCGATCTTTCCGGCTATGGGCTGCCCGCGGGCTACGACGTGACGGGAATGAGGATCGCGGGCATGAGCGGCCAGCTGAACGTGTATGCCGTCATGGAGGAGACGAGCGCGAAGCCCGATTTTTCCTTCCTCGAATTTGAATCGGAATCCGACGCGGCCGAACCGGTGCTCCGTCTGGTTGATAAAATCACCGTCGAAGGCGAAGAGACGGCGTGGGATCTGCTGAAGCCTGCGCCGCAATATACCCCGCTCTCCCGCGGCAGCCGCGGCGACGCCGTGCGCGCCATCCAGCAGCCGCTGCTCGATCTGGGTTATTACGATTATTACGTGGACGGCATC
>CACWVN010000037.1 GCA_902764285.1 uncultured Eubacteriales bacterium | reverse complement strand
GCAGCAGACGGGCCAGTTCATACTGTACATCGCCGGCACCGTGTTCATCGAGTTCCTGCTGGCCATCTGCTCCGCCTACCTGGCCATCACCCTCAGCGCCACGCTGCTGCAGAACCGCAAGGGCTTCCTGCGCGCCATGATCAGCCTGCTACTGTTCGTGGCCCTCAACTGGGGCGCCAGCTGGCTGGCGGACAAGCTGTTCTACCAGCACACCAGCGTCGCCTCTTCGGTGAACGCGCTGCTCTCCAGCCTGGGCGGCTCGCTGCTAATGAACCTGGCGCTGTGCGCCGTGTTCACGACGCTGGCCGCCTGGCTGCTGGACCGCAAGGTCAACCTGTGATCCGCCGCGCCGCGGGGCGTCCCGGTCGTAAGTGACTGCATTTTTCAGGCGCAGCCAACACAGCAAGCAAAAATCTCCGCTGATTCTTCTTTATCAACAGAGATTTTTGCGTTTGCGGGCTTTGTCAGCGGTCTGCGCGCCGCGGGGTTAGGTGCCCCGCGGCGCGCTGCCTGTCCGGCATGACCCCATCCATTTCCATCGAAAGGTCCGAAAGCCCTGGAACGGCGCGCGCATGTCGCCGGCGCTGGAGTTCAAGATCGCCAACCTGCCGGATTCGCCGGGCTGCTACCTGATGAAATCCGAGGGCGAGATCATCTACGTGGGCAAGGCCAAGAACCTGAAAAACCGCGTCAGCCAGTATTTCCACTGGTCGGCCCAGCACAGCCCCAAGGTGCGGGCGATGGTGGCGAAGATCGACGATTTCGACATCATGCTGGTGGACGGCGAGCTGGAGGCCTTCACGCTGGAGTGCAACCTGATCAAGCTGCACATGCCCCATTACAACATCCGGCTGAAGGACGACAAGGCCTATCCCTATATCCGCGTCGACCTGCAGGAGCCGTTCCCGCGGGTGGACCTGGCGCGCCGCCAGGAGAAGGACGGCGCGAAGTATTTCGGCCCCTACCAGGGCGCCACGGTGGTGCGCGAGGTGCTGGACGTGGTGCGCATGGTGTTCCCCATCCGCACCTGCCGCCGGGCCATCGACCCCGGCAAGCCCGGCCGGCCCTGCGTGCACGCCCAGATCGGCCAGTGCCCCGCGCCCTGCGCCGGCAAGGTGTCCGAGGCGGAATACCGCGCCACCATCTCCCAGGTCATCGATTTCCTGAACGGCAAATACGCGCCGGTGCTGGACGCGCTGAAGGCGAAGATGGCCGAGGCCGCCGCCGGCATGAATTACGAGCGCGCCGCCGTGTACCGCGACCGCATCCGCGCCGTGGAGGCCGTGATGCAGAAGCAGAAGGCCATCTCCACCGCCCAGGCCGACCAGGACATCATCGCGGCGATGCCCCACGAGGCCGACGCCATGGTGCAATTGATGTTCGTGCGCTCCGGGCGGATGATCGGCTCCGAGCGGTTCACGCTGGAGGGCGCGGGCGACGAGCCGATGGGCGAGGTGCTGACGCAGTTCATGCTGCAATACTACGGCCCGGAGATCACGCCGCCCAACGAGATCCTGCTGTCCGCGGCGCCGCCGGAGCACGACGTGATCGAGCAGCTGCTGTCCGAGCAGCACGGCCGGCGCACCTACATCCTCGCGCCGCGGCGCGGGGAAAAGCTGAAGCTGGTGAACATGGCGCTGAAGAACCTGCGGGACGAGGCCCACAAGGTCGACCGGCGCAACGCCACCAGCCGCGCCCGCACCATCGGCGCGCTGGAGGAGCTGCAGCAGGTCCTGGGCCTGCCGGCGCTGCCGCGGCGCATCGAGGGCTACGACATCTCCAACACCCAGGGCGCGCTGTCCGTGGCCAGCGAGGTGGTGATGGTGGACGGCGTCTCCGCCAACCGGGAATACCGCCACTACCGCATCAAGACCGTGGAGGGCGCCAACGACTTCGCCAGCATGTACGAGGTCATCACCCGCCGGCTGTCCCACGGGCTGGACGAGCTGGAGGAACGCAGGGCGCAGGGGCTGGACCCCGAGGGCGGCAAGTTTTCGTGGCTGCCGGACCTGATCCTGGTGGACGGCGGGCGCGGCCAGCTGGCCGCCGCCATGGAGGCCATGGAGGGGCAGGGGCTGAACATCCCGATGATCGGGCTGGCCAAGCGCATCGAGGAGATCGTGCTGCCCGGCCAGGAGGAGAGCATCCTGCTGGACCGGCACAGCAACGCGCTGCACCTGATCCAGCGGGTGCGCGACGAGAGCCACCGCTTCGCCATCATCCACCACCGCGCGCTGCGCAGCCGGGCCAGCATCGCTTCGAAGCTGGACGGCATCCCCGGCGTAGGCGAAAAGCGCCGCCGGGCGATCCTGAAGCACTTCAAGACCGTGGAGGCGCTGAAGGCCGCCTCGCTGGACGACATCCGGGCCGTGCCCGGCCTGCCAGAGAACGTGGCCGCGGCGGTGTACCGGTTCGTCTGCGAAACGCAGGCGCCGGTGGAAGACGGCGAAAATACCAAAGATAAAGGCGGGACATAACCGTGGAAACGACACTCAAGGACGGACGCAATTACGGCATCGACGCGCTGCGGCTGTTCTCCATGTTTCTGGTCGCGGTGCTGCACGTGCTGGGGCACGGCGGCGTGCTGGAGGCCGCCGGCGGCCCGCAATCCGCCATCGCCTGGCTGATGGAGACCGCCGCCTATTGCGCCGTGAACTGCTTCGCGCTCATCAGCGGATACGTGGGCTATTCGAAGGCGGAAAAGCCCTGGCGGCCCGCAAATTACCTGCGGCTCTGGCTGGGCGTCTTCGTCTACAGCTTCGGCATCACGCTGCTGGCCCGCGTCCTGCGCCCGGAGCAGGTCGCTTGGAACGACGTGCTGAAATCCATGCTGCCGGTGACCACGAAGCAGTATTGGTATTTCACCGCCTATACCGGCCTCTTTTTCGTGCTGCCGGGGCTGAACGCACTGCTGCGCGGCGCATCCGACCGGGAACTGAACCGGACGGTCGCGGGGCTGTTCGGCGTGCTCAGCGTCTACGGCACGCTGGTCGCTTCGAAGGCGGACATCTTTCAATTGAAGAACGGATACAGCTTTCTGTGGATCGCCGCGGTGTACGTGATGGGCGGCTGGATGCGGCGCAATTCGGAATCCATCCTGCGGCGCGTTACGACCGCGGGCGCGCTGGCGGGCATCGCGGCCTGCGTCGCCGTCACCTGGGGATGGCGCCTGCTGCTGCCTTCCGCCCCGCAGATCCTGCTTTCCTACACCAGCCCCACGATCCTTCTGGCCGCCGCCGGATGGACGCTGGTATTCTCCCGGCTGTCCTTCGCCGGCGCCGCCCGGGCGTTCGTCCGCAGTCTTTCCCCGGCGGCCTTCGGCGTGTACCTGATCCACGTGCATCCCGTCTGCTGGCGGCTCATCGAGGGTCGCTTCGCCTGGATCGCCGCGTCCCCGGCGTGGCTGCTGCCGCTGCCGGTGCTCGGCTGCGCGCTGGGCGTCTTCGCCGCCTGCCTGCTGATCGAAAAAACGCGGCTGTTTCTCTTTGGCAAAGCCACGTCTGCGATGCAGGCCGTCCGCGCAAAGCGCCGAAGCGCCCACAGCTGACCCGCCCTTCCCCGGCGTTCGTTGACAAACCGCCGGGAAAGTGGGAAAATAGAACTTAGCCAAACCGGAGGTTTTCTCCGTATCGACAGGAGGTTGCTTATGAACTACGAAAAGCTCGACGCCATCGTCGCGTCCTACCGGGACGAACTGATCGCGAACATCCAAAAGTGGGTGTCCATCCCCTCGGTGCAGGCCGCGCCGGCCGGTGAAAACGCGCCCTTCGGCGCGGAGGTGCGCCGGATGCTGGACACGGCGCTCGCCGACGCGAAGGCCTTCGGGTTCGAGGTGCGGGACATCGACGGCTACGCCGGGGACATCTCCTTCGGCAGCGGCGACAAGACCATGGGCATGCTGGCCCACCTGGACGTGGTGCCCCTGGGCGACGGCTGGACCCACGACCCGCTGGGCGGCGAGATCGCCGACGGGCGGATCTACGGCCGCGGCACCACCGACGACAAGGGCCCGGCGCTGTGCGCGCTGTACGCCATGCGCGCGGTGAAGGAGGCCGGCATCCCGATGAAGCACGGCGTCCGGCTGATCCTGGGCTGCGACGAGGAGACCGGCATGAGCGATATGCGCTATTACGCCTCCAAGCTGCAGATGCCCGATTACGGCTTCTCCCCCGACGCGGAGTTCCCGGTCATCAACATCGAAAAGGGCGGCATCAACCTGCGGCTGTCGAAGGTCACCGGCGGCGAAGCCGGCGCGGAGATCCCCGTTTATTCGCTGTACGCCGGCGAGCGGCCCAACGTGGTGCCCGCCGAGGCGAAGGCCGTGGTGGGTCTGGACCACATCGCGCTGGACGAGCTGAGCGCCCGGCTGGCGGAGATCGAAAAGGCCCATGAGAAGTTCCGCCTGTCCGCCGCCGCGGCCGGCGAGGGCCGCGCGGAGATCACCGCCACCGGCGTGAACGCCCATGCGGCCATGCCCCAGGGCGGCGTGAACGCCGCGGGCATGCTGCTGATCGCGCTGAAAGAGCTGGGCGCCGGCAGTGCCGGTTCCGAAAACGGCGGCGGCAGCAAGAACGCCATCGCGGTCCTGGCCGACGCCGTGGGCATGGATTACACCGGCAGGCTGCTGGGCATCGCCTGCGAGGACGAGCTGTCCGGCCCGCTGACCTGCAACCTGGGCATCCTGCGCTACGACGGCAACGAGATCTCCGCGCTGCTGGACATCCGCTATCCCCTCTGCGGCGACGAAGCGCAGATCCTGGGCCGGGCGGCGCTGACGGCGGCCCCGGCGGGGCTGGGCGTCACCTGCGCCACTTCCCCGGCGACATGGACGTGTGCCACATCGCGGACGAGTACATCGACATCGAAAAGATGATGCTGGGCGTGAAGATCTTCGCCCACGCCATCGCCCGACTCGCCGGAAGAGAATGAGGAGTTGGAAGTGAGAAAGTGAGGGGTATCGTTACCCGCAGATGACGATTCCGGCAGAAAGAAGAGGACGACACCATGAGCAAAACCTTCTCCATCGCCATCGACGGCCCGGCGGGCGCGGGCAAATCCACCATCGCCAAGGCGCTGGCCCGGTCGCTGGGCGCCATGTACCTGGATACCGGCGCCATGTACCGCGCCTTCGGGCTGTACATGCTGCGCAAGGGCGCGGCGAACGACCCCGCGGCCGTGGCCGCCTGCGTGAACGACGTGGACATCACCGTGGAATTCGTGGACGGCGCGCAGCACATCTTCCTGGGCGGCGAGGACGTCACGACGGCCATCCGCGAGCCCGAGGTCTCCATGGCCGCCAGCGACGTCTCCGCCGTGCCCGAGGTGCGCACGCGCATGGTGGCGCTGCAGCGGAAGATCGCCGAGGGCCACAGCGTCATCATGGACGGGCGGGACATCGGCACCGTAGTGCTGCCCAACGCCACGCTGAAGATCTTCCTGACCGCCTCGGCCGAGGAACGCGCCCGCCGGCGCTGCCTGGAGCTGGAGGAAAAGGGCCGGCCCGTGCCTTACGAACAGGTGCTGAAAGAGATGAAGGAGCGCGATTATCAGGATTCCCACCGCGCCGCCTCGCCGCTGCGCGCCGCCGAGGACGCCCGGCACGTGGACACCTCCGACCTCACGCTGGAGCAGTCCGTCGCCCTGATGCGCGATCTGGCCCTGGAGGCCATAGGAGGCGCGAAATGAGCAAGGCTTTCTACCGCTTCATGTGCGGCGTCATGCGCCCGTGGTACGCGGTGTTCCTGCCCGGCGAAGTCGACGGCGTGGAGAACATCCCCGCGGAGGGCGGGTTCATCCTCTGCTGCAACCACATCAGCGCCCGCGATCCCTTCTACCTGGCCATCCGCTGCAAGACGCGCATGTTCCACTTCATGGCCAAGCAGGAGCTGTTCAAGAACCCGGTCGCCGGCGCGGTGATGCGCGGGCTGGAGTCCTTCCCGGTGGACCGCGGCCACAGCGACCTGAACTCCGTGCGCAACGCGCTGAACCTGATCCGCGAGGGCCACGGCCTGGGGCTGTTCCCCCAGGGCACCCGCAGCCGCGACAACAGCCGCACGCCCATGCTGTCCGGCACGGCGATGATCGCCCTGCGCGCGAACTGCCCGGTCATCCCCGCCTATATCGGCGGGCCCTACCGGCTGTTCAAAAAGACGCAGGTCTCCTTCGGACCGCCCGTGGATCTTTCCGATTTCGGCCGCCGCGCCGACAAGGAAACGCTGGACCGCGCCACCCGCCGCATCGAGGACGCCGTCTGGGCGCTGAAAAAACAACGTTAAATTTGTGTGAAACCCAGTAAACCAGCAGGAATAATTATCTGTATAACCGAAATATTACGGATAGCATAATAGGCTTTTTATGCTTAACCCGCATCAAACCCGGGAAACCGGGCGAATTTGGAGTGTGGTCGTATCTCACGCGTCGCGCTGGCCAAGCATGCCGGCTTCTGCTTCGGCGTCCGCCGGGCGGTGGAGACCGCCGAAAGATCGGCGCCCGCCGTCACGCTCGGGCCCATCATCCATAACCCGCAGGTGGTGGATCAGCTGCGCGGGCTGGGCGTTGAAAGCGCGGATTCCCCCGACCGGATTCCGGAGGGCGCGCGCGTGGTGATCCGCTCCCACGGCGTCGGCCGCGCCGCCTATGAAGCGCTGCGGCGCCGGAACTGCGAGATCGTGGACGCCACCTGCCCCTTCGTGCAGCGGATCCACGACATGGCCCGCGAAGCCTCGGAATCGGGCACGCCGCTGATCGTGATCGGCGAGGCCGAACACCCGGAGGTCCAGGGCATCCTGGGCTGGACGGAATCGCCCGCCTGGGCCGTGATGACGCCGGGGGACGCGCAGGCGCTGCCCGAAATGGAAAGGGCGCTGGTCGTCTGCCAGACCACGATGGTGGAAGAACGGTTCCGCGCCCTGTGCGACCTGCTGAAAGATCGGATCCCCAGCATCGAGATCCGGGCCACGATATGCCCCGCCACCCGCGACCGCCAGCGCGAATGCGCGCAGATCGCCGCCGAAGCAGACGTGATGCTGGTCATCGGCGGGCGGGAGAGCTCCAACAGCCGCAAGCTGTACCGGCTGGCGGCGGAGATATGCCCGCGGACGTATTTCATCGAAACCGCGGCGGAATTGGACGGCATCGCGTTTCAGCCGTCCGATACGATAGGGATTACAGCCGGTGCTTCCACGCCGGATTGTATAATTAAGGAGGTTGTTGCAAGAATGAACGACATCGAGAAGAAAGAAGCCCCCATCGAAGGTACCCCGGAACAGGACGTCATGACCATGGAAGACGTTGAAAAGACGCTTGTTCAGATTCGCCCCGGCCAGGTTGTCACCGGCACCGTCGTTTCCATCACGGACGACGAAGTTTGCGTCAACGTCGGCTACAAGACTGACGGACTGGTAAAGAAAGCTGATCTTTCCTCTACCGATGTCAAGGTTGGCGATGAGATCGAAGTCGAGGTCGTCAAGGTGAATGACGGCGAAGGCAACGTGCTGCTCTCCCAGAAGAACATCATCAATCGCAAGGCATGGGAAGAGATCGTCGCCAAGGAAGAAGCCGGCGAATTCGTCGAGGGCGTCGGCAAGGAAGCCGTCAAGGGCGGCCTGCTTGCGGACGTGGCCGGCGTGCGCACCTTCATCCCCGCGTCTCAGCTGTCCCTGCGCTATGTCGAAAAGATCGATGAGTTCGTGGGCAAGCCCATGACGCTGAAGATCATCGAGATCGACAAGGCCAAGAAGCGCATCGTCGCTTCCCGCAAGGCTGTGCTGATGGCTGAGGAATCCGAGAAGAAAAAGAAGATCTGGGAATCCCTGGAAGTCGGCTCCGTCGTCAAGGGCGTGGTTCGCCGCCTGGCGGACTTCGGCGCCTTCGTGGATATCGGCGGCGTGGACGGTATCGGCGGCGTGGACGGCCTGGTGCACGTGACCGACCTCAGCTGGGGCCGCGTGAAGCATCCGTCCGACGTGGTGTCCGTGGGCCAGGAGATCGACGTTAAGATCCTGAACATCGATCCCGAGCGCGAGCGCATTTCCCTGTCCTACAAGCAGACTCAGCCCCGCCCCTGGACCGTCGCCGGTGAGAAGTACCCGGTGGGCTCCGTGGTGGAAGGCAAGGTCGTGCGCATCACCACCTTCGGCGCGTTTGTTGAGCTGGAGCCCGGCCTGGACGGCCTGGTGCACATCTCCCAGTGCGCGCTGACCCGCATCGCGAAGGTCGAAGACGCTGTGAACGTCGGCGACATCGTGCGCGTGAAGGTGCTGGACGTGAACACCGAAGCCAAGCGCATCTCCCTGTCCATCCGCGAGGTGCTGGAGGACGAGGCCATGGAATCCATCCCCGAAGAGGGCGATTATGACCTGGCCGACCTGCCCGGCGAAGAAGCCCCCGTGGAAGAGGCTGCCCCCGTTGAGGAAGCGCCCGTGGAAGAGGCCGCTCCTGTGGAGGAAGCCGCTCCCGTCGAGGAAGCCCCCGTGGAGGAGGCCGCTCCCGTCGAGGAAGCGCCCGCCGAGGAATAATCCATACGAACCCTGGAGCGGTACGGCCCTGCGCTGTACCGCTCTTTGCATATCATGATCGCTTGAACGCTGGGAGGCGACGACATGCCCGACATCCGCAATTTCACCCTCAACTCCGAATTTGACGGCCTGGCGCTGTCCGCGTGCCGGGTGCTGCCCGACGGCGCGCCCGTCGCGCTGGTGCAGCTGGTCCACGGGATGGCCGAGCACAAGGAGCGCTACCTGCCCTTCATGGAATTCCTGGCGGCGCACGGCTACGCGTCGATCATCCACGATCACCGCGGCCACGGCGGCAGCGTGAAATCCCCGGACGATCTGGGCTATTTCTACGCCGGCGGCGCGAAGGCGCTGGTAGCGGACGTACGCCAGGTCGCCCGCCTCTTCCGGGCCGAATACCCGGGCCTGAAGCTGTTCCTGTTCGGCCACAGCATGGGCTCGCTGGCCGTGCGCGTGTACCGGCAGAAGTACGACGGGGAGATCGACGGCCTGGTGGTCTGCGGCAGCCCCGGGCAAAACCCCGCCGCCGGCGCGGGCCTGCTGCTGAACCGGCTGATGACCGCCTTCAAGGGCGAGCGCTATATCAGCCCGCTGTTCGTCAGGATGACCACCGGCAGCTTCAACAAGGGCAACCCGAAGTCCGGCAGCGACAACGCCTGGCTGAGCACCAACCAGGACAACGTGCGGAAATACGACGCCGACCCGCTGTGCGGCTTCCCGTTCACGCTGAACGGCTACAAAGCGCTGCTGGAGCTGATGCGGGACGCCTACCGGCCCGCGCCGGCCGGAAACCCGGCGCTGCCGGTGCACTTCATCTCCGGCGAAAACGATCCCTGCGCCCCGGACCGCAGGGGCTTTGACAGCGCCGTGGAACGCCTGCGGCGCGACGGATACCGGACCGTCACCGCGAAGATGTACCCCGGCATGCGCCACGAGATCCTGAACCACGCCGAGCACCAAATCGTCTACGACGACGTCCTGGCCCTGTTCGAGGGCTGGCGGGGAGGAAACTGACGTGCCGCTGGGGCATGTCACCCGGGGCGCGCTGGCGCACCTGGCGTTCCTGCAGCGGGAGAACGACTTCCGCCACCACACCTACGAGCAGGAGACGGAACAGTTCCATTACCTGCGCCTGGGCGACGTGGAAGGCGTGGCGCGGGTCGTGCGCGGCCTGGTCGGCGAGGGCACGGGCACGCTCTCGCCGGACCCGCTGCGCAACGCCCAGTACCTTTTCGTGGCCTACGTCACCACCGCCACGCGCTACGCCATCGAGGGCGGGCTGCCCCAGAACGAGGCCTATAACATCAGCGACCTGTACATCCAGCAGGCCGACCGCTGCGCGACGCCCGAGGCGGTCAGCGCGCTGGTGCCGGAGATGATGGCCTATTTCACCCGCCGCGTGGCCGAGGCCCGCAAGGCGCATGTCGCGTCCCGGCCGGTGACGCGCTGCCTGGACGAGATCGACCTGCACCTGCACGAGGTATTCCACATCGGCGACATCGCCGAACTGCTGGGGCTGAACCCCTCCTACCTGTCCACGCTGTTCAAGCGGGAGACAGGCTGCACCTTCACCGACTATGTGCGCCGCCGCCGGGTGGAAGCCGCGCGGAACATGCTGCTGTACTCGGATTATTCCTGCGCCGACATCGCCCACTTCCTGGCGTTCAGCTCCCAGAGCTACTTCAACCGCGTGTTCCAGCGGGAAACCGGCCTGTCCCCCGGCGCCTACCGCGCCCGGTACAGCCTGCGGAGCCTGGAAAGCCTGCGGGACGCCCGGGCCGATGAAACGAAATGACGGCGGGTCAAAAGACCCGCCGTCGTTCGTTGATAATCACTTCCTGGAATCGTCGCCTCACCCGCCCAGCTTCGCGCAGAAATCCGCCATGGCTTCCGAGATCTTGATCTGCTGCGGGCAGACCTGTTCGCAGCTGCGGCAGCCCAGGCAGGCCGAGGGCTTTTTGTCGTCCGGCACGGCCATCAGCGCCATCGGCGCCAGGAATCCGCCGCCGGTGAACACGTGCTCGTTGTACAGCTCCAGCAGCCACGGAATGTCCAGCCCCTGCGGGCAGTGGGTCGTGCAGTAGCGGCAGGCCGTGCAGGGCAGCGCCGTGCGCCGGGTCATCTCCCCGGCCAGCGCCAGCACCGCGGCCGTCTCCGCTTCGTTCAGCGGCCTGTCCGTCTCGAAGGTGCGCAGGTTGTCCGCCAGCTGTTCCTCGCTGGACATGCCGGAGAGGATCACCGTGACGCCGGGGATGCCCTGCAGGAAGCGGAACGCCCAGGCGGGGATGGTCTCGTCAGGGCGCAGCGCCTTCAGCCGGGCGGCGTCCGCCTCCGGCAGCTTCGCCAGCTTCCCGCCGCGCAGCGGCTCCATCACCCACACGGGGATGTTCCATTCCCGCAGCAGCGCCACCTTCCGCTTCGCATCCTGGAAATCCCAGTCCAGCCAGTTCAGCTGCAGCTGGCAGAACTCCATATCCTTCCCGTAGACCTCCAGGAAGCGCCGGATGACCTCCACGCTGCCGTGGGCGGAAAAGCCCAAATGTCGGATGCGCCCGTTCCGCTTCTGTTCGATCAGATAGGCATAGGTGCCATACTTCGCGTCGTCCAGATAGGCGTCGATGTTCATTTCGCACACGTTGTGGAACAGGTAGAAGTCAAAATAATCCACCTGGCACTTTTCCAGCTGCGCCTCGAAGATCGGCTTCACCTTGCCCATGTTGCCCAGGTCGTAACCGGGAAACTTGTCGGCCAGGTAAAAACCTTCCCGGGGATGGCGGGCCAGCGCCCTGCCCAGCGCGATCTCGGAATTGCCCGCGTGATAGCCCCAGGCCGTGTCGTAGTAGTTGACGCCCGCCGCCATGGCGGCGTCCACCATGCGGAGCACCGCCGGCTCGTCGATCCGGCTGTCGTCGCCGTCGATCACCGGCAGGCGCATGCAGCCCATGCCCAGGTTGGAAAGCCGGATGTCCTGATAATCGCGATAAACCATGGTCAAACCTCCTCGTCTGCCGCCGTGCTTCTGGCTTTACCCGTCCCCTACAGGATACCGGACAATTCCCGTTCCGTCAACCCTTTCCCGCCTTTGTCCGCGCGAAAACGCGATGGCGCGGCGCAGGATTATCGGCAGGCTCCCGCCCTGCGCCTGCCCCACAGCCGGGCCAGCCAGCCCTCGCCGCCGCGCATGCCGCCGTGGATGGGGTGGCGCAGCTCCGGCACGTTGACGTCCTCCGCCAGCTGGATGTTCATATTCATGCGGTTATTGATCATCATGCTATACATATCTGAAATCCTCCTTTGACTGTCGGTGGTCGGAATGGGCTCATGCCCTGTCGACGGGAATACTATACCACGTCCGGCGCGCAGGCACTTGTAATTTCATTTGTTTTATTTCAAAATGATTATATCATCTGAAGTTGACGCCCTTCCGGCTGCCGTTTTCGCCCGGCAAATGTGACATCTGCGTGAATATTTGCTTAGGCGCCTTGACATTAGGCTGTGAAGCTGGTATTATTTAGGTACCAAATAAAGAAAGGATGATTGAACATGATGCGTTTTCATCAGTTTGAAGGCCGCTTCGGCGGATACAGGACATTTGACAAACAGGCGGGCGGTCCCGGCGGCGGTCCCCACGGCGGTCCGTTCCGCACCCTGCCCGAGCGCTTCGACGGCGAGCCCGGCGACGGATTCCGCACCCTGCCCGAGCGCTTCGACGGCGAGCCCGGCGACGGGTTCCGCACCCTGCCCGAGCGCTTCGACGGCGGGAACATGCCCCGGGGCTTCGGCCCCCACGGCGGCAGGCCCGGATTCCACGGCCGTCCGCCCATGGAGCCGCCCTCCCCGGATTTCATGAAGGCGCGGATCGAGGAGGCCGACCTGGACGAGCTGCTGATGCTGGCCGGGCGCATGGCGCGCCGCCCCGAGGGCGGTCCCGCCCAGGGCCAGAACCTGATCCTTTCGATCCTGGCCGGCCGGGATTCGCTGTCCCAGCGGGCGCTTCAGCAGATGCTGGGCATCCAGCCGGGTTCCCTCAGCGAGATCCTGACCAAGCTGGAGCGCAAGGGATACCTCTGCCGGGAAAAGGCGGAGGATCGCCGCGGCAACCTGCTGCGCATCACCGACGCCGGGCGCCAGGCCCTTCCCGACGCCGAAAAGCCCGAGGCGGACGACCGCTTTGCCGCGCTGACGGACCAGCAGCAGGACCAGCTGGCGGCGCTGCTGCGGGCGCTGCTGAACGACTGGGTCGAGCGCTTCGCGCCGCCGCCCCGCGGCCCCGGGCGCTTCGGCGCTCCCCGCGGCGGACATCCCGCGCCGCCGGACCAGACGATCAAGGTGTAACGGCCACACGCATCAAAGGCCCGCGTTCTTCCGAACGCGGGCCTTTTTTCGCCTCGACCAAAGCGGGAACCGCCCCGCTCCCGCCGCGTCAATGGTGGGGTTCCTTCATCAATCCCCGATCCCCAGCGCCGCGCAGCTGTTCTTCCACAGCTGTTCGGCCAGCGCCTCCGGTTCTTCGCCGCGCAGCTCGGCCACGCGGCCGAAGGTGTGCACGATGAACGCCGGTTCGTTGCGCCGCCCGCGCAGCGGCACCGGCGCCATGTACGGGCAATCGGTCTCGATCAGCAGCCGGTCGGCGGGCGTGTTCCGCGCCACCTCCTGCAGCTTCGGCGCGTTTTTGAACGTCACCGCGCCGGACAGCGAAATGTACAGTCCCAGATCCAGGTAGACCTTCGCGGCCTCCCAGCTGCCGGTGTAGCAGTGCATGATGCCCGCGGGCATCCGCCCCGCCTTCGCCCGGGCGCGCAGCATGTCCATGCAGTCGCCGTGGGCTTCGCGGATGTGCAGCTGCACCGGCACGTCCATTTCGCGGGCCATGTCCAGCTGGACGTCGAACACCTCGCGCTGCACGTCCCGGGGCGAAAGATCATAGTGGTAGTCCAGCCCGATCTCCCCCAGCAGGCGGCACTTCGGCTTTTCCAGATACCCGCGCACCGTCGCCTCGGCCGCCGCGTCCCATCCGGAGGCGTTGTGCGGATGCACGCCGATGGCCCCATACAGGAAATCGCATTTCTCGACCAGGGGAAACACGCGATCGTGATTGCCGACGGCGATCAGCCGGCCGCCCTCGTCCTCCGGGCCGTCGTAGATGGGTTCCCGGGGATCGGCGACCACCAGCGCCCGGGCCACGCCGGCCTCGCGGAAGCGGGCGACGACCTCCGGGCGATCCTCGTCAAACCTCGGATCGGCGATGTGGCAGTGGGTATCGAACAGACGCATAATCACACCTCGCAAATCGTCGCGCCGGACAGCGCAAGGGCGGGGATTCCGATGGAAAGCCCCGCCCCGCGTTTTCGGCGTCAGATCAACCGATATCGAAATTCAGTCCCGCCTCGCCGATCTCGGTGAGGGAAAGCTCATGGCCGCCGTTCTGAATCAGGGCGTCGGCGATGTTATCGGCGTTGAACACCGAATTTCCCAACCCGCGGATCAGCAGGTCGGCGTCTTCCATGGCCTTGGCGTTGGCCGGATCGTCCAGGTTCTTGAACCGGATGACCAGCGTGATATGATCGCCTTCTTCATAGACCAGGGTATCCGCAAAGCTCATCTTGCTGAAGCCGGGATAGAAGGAATCGATGTCCACCGTCTGCAGGTATTCCACCGTCACGCCGAGAGCCTTGTCGAAATGCGTCTCGTCGTTCATCTGGGTCAGAGCGCCGTCGCCGTTGGCGAACACCACGACGTACTCCTTGTAGTTCTCGCCTTCGTCGGTGAGAATCGCGCGGTGCGTCACCAGCACGTCCGTCAGCGTGGGCACCTGGATGTCGATGGCCAGCGCGCCGCCGCACAGCGCCGCCGCCAGCAGGACGCACACCAGCGTCACAAGCAGTTTCTTCATGGGGGTGATCCTCCTTTGTGTTTTATCGCGATCCCGTCATCGGGATTCCACTCCTCTGAACGCAGAGCCGGTGATCAGCCGATCTCGCTGCCCGGGGCCACGTCGCCGTCCACGGTCAGCAGCCGGAGGCTGCCGTCCGGGTCCTCGGCGCACAGCAGCATGCCCTCGGACACCTGGCCCGCCATCTTGCGCGGCGCGAAGTTGTTCACCAGCACCACGGTCTTGCCCACCATGTCCTCGGGGGCATAGTATTTGGCGATGCCGCTGCACACGGTCTTGGTCTGTCCGTTTCCGATGTCCAGCGTCTCCTTCAGCAGCTTCTCGCTCTTCTCCACGCGCTCGCAGGCGATCACCTTCGCGGCGACCAGCTTGATCTTCATGAAGTCGTCGAAGCTCGCGATGCCGTCGCCGGCGGGCTTTTCCGCCTTCTTTTCGGCCTTGGCTTCCTTCTTTTCGGCCTTCTCCGCCGCCTTCTGCGCCTTTTCCTTTTCGGCGGCCATGGCCTCCAGTTCCTTCTTGATGTCCACGCGCGGGAACAGCGCCTCGCCCTTCTTCACGACGGTGCCGGGCTTCAGCTGTCCGAACGCCTTCACGGAATCCCAGGTCTTCAGCGCCTCGTCGTCCACGCCCAGCTGGGCGTAGATGCGCGCGGGCGTGGAGGGCATTGTGGGATAGATGTGCACGGCGATGGCGCGGATGCACTCCGCCAGCACGTACATGACCGTCGCCAGGCGCGGCTTCGTCTCCTCGCTCTTGCCCAGCACCCAGGGCTGGGTGATGTCGATGTACTTGTTGCATTCGCCGATCAGCTTCCAGATCTCGGAGAGCGCCACGGAGAACTGCAGCTTGTTCATCTGCTCCTCGACGACGGCGGGCAGCGCCTCGAAGGCGGCGATCAGCGCCTTATCGGGCTCCTCGTAACCGTTCGGCGCGGGCACGACGCCGTCGAAATACTTTTCGATCATCGCCACGGTGCGGCTGACCAGGTTGCCCAGGTCGTTCACCAGGTCGGCGTTCATGCGGGTCAGCAGCGCCTCGTTGGTGTAATTGCCGTCGGCGCCGAAGGGCATCTCGCGCATCAGATAATAGCGCAGCGTGTCCACGCCGTAGCGCTCGACGATGGGGCCGGGATACACGATGTTGCCCTTGGACTTGGACATCTTGTCCTCGCCGAACAGCAGCCAGCCGTGGCCGAACACCTGCTTGGGCAGCGGCAGCCCCAGCGCGTGCAGCATGATCGGCCAGTAGATGGTGTGGAAGCGCACGATCTCCTTGCCCACCAGGTGCACGTCCGCGGGCCAGTACTTCCGGTACAGCTCGTCGTGGTCGGTGCCGTAGCCCAGCGCGGTGATGTAGTTCGACAGCGCGTCGATCCACACGTACACCACGTGCTTGGGGTCAAAGTCCACCGGCACGCCCCATTTGAACGACGTGCGGCTGACGCACAGGTCCTGCAGGCCGGGCCGCAGGAAGTTGTTCAGCATCTCGTTGGCGCGCGACGGCGGCTGGATGAAGTCGGGATGCTCCTCGATATACCGGATCATCCAGTCCTGGTACTTGCTCATGCGGAAGAAATAACTCTCCTCCTTCATGGGCTCCACGGGCCGGCCGCAGTCGGGGCAGCAGCCGTTCTTCACCTGGGTGGGCGTCCAGAAGGATTCGCAGGGCGTGCAGTACAGGCCCTCGTATTCGCTCTTGTAGATGTCGCCCTGGTCGTACAGCTGGCGGAAGATCTTCTGCACGATCTTCTCGTGGCGCGGCTGAGTGGTGCGGATGAAATCGTCATATTCGATGTTCATCAGCTTCCACAGGTCCTTCGTCTCGGCCACGATCTTGTCCACGAACTGCTGGGGCGTCACGCCGGCCTCGGCGGCCTTGCGCTCGATCTTCTGGCCGTGCTCGTCGGTGCCGGTCAGGAAATAGGCGTCATACCCCGTCATCTTCTTGAAGCGGGTCATGGTGTCGGCGGCCACGGTGGTATAGGTGTGGCCGATGTGCATGTTGCCGCTGGGATAGTAGATGGGCGTGGTGATGTAGAAAGTCGGCTTTGGCATGGTTCATCCCTCCAGACATAATAAAAGCGCTCCTGATAAAGGGGCGCGTTTGCGCGGTACCAACCCTGTTCACGCCTTCCCCGCGGGGAAAGCGCCTTGACTGCCTGTAACGTGGCGGCGGGTGTACGCCTACGCCGAACGCTGATGGAGACCCACTCGCGCCCGGAGCTCCGGGGCCATGTTCGCGCGGCATCCGCCGTCGGCTCGCACCCAACGCCGACTCTCTGGGGGCTTCCGCCCGCGCTACTCTTCCCTTCATCGCCTCTGCACCCATTATAATGCCCCAGGCCGCCAATTGTCAAGCATGGAAAGCCCTCTTTCCCGGCCCTCGGCGGCGGTTTTACGCGAAACGCAACGCGGCCCCGCGGCCAGATTTGCCTTGCAAGTTGCCGCCGGCCATGCTATACTGTGCGTACGGCCGCCGGCCCTTTTGAAAACCGAGCAAAGGAGACCTGTCCCATGACTGTATTCGACCGGATCCGCGCGTTCCCCGGCGACGTGGGCTTCTATTTCCACCGCCTGGACGGCGCGGAGGAACCGCTGCTGCACAACCCCGACCTGCCGCTGATCGCCGCCAGCGTCATCAAGATCCCCATCATGGTCACGGCCTTTCGCGAGGCCGGGCGCGGCGAACTGGATCTGAACGAGACCGTCGCCATCCGGCCGGAGATGAAGATGCCCTCCTGCGGCGCGCTGACGTACCTGCACGACGGGCTGGAGGTGACGCTTGAGGACCTGGTCACGCTGATGATCATCCTCAGCGACAACACCGCCACCAACATCCTGATCGACAGGCTGACGCCCGAGCGCGTGAACCGCACGATGGACGCGCTGTCCGTCCCCGGCATCTGCCTGCGGCGGCGGCTGTTCGAACCGGAGCTGTCCGCCCGGGGCATCCAGAACACCATCACCGCCCGGGGCATCGGCGTGCTGCTGGAAAAGATGTACGCCGGGACGCTGCTGGGCCGGGAGACGGACGATCGGATGCTGAAGATCCTGCTGGACCAGCGGCTGAACGGCAAGCTGCCGTTCTACCTGCACGGCGAGGGCATAAAGTGCGCCCACAAGACCGGCGAGGACGACAACATCACCCACGACGCCGGCATCGTGTACAGCGAAAACCCCTTCGTCATCGTGATGCTGTCCAACCGCGTGGACGCGCCGGCCTTCGAGCGGCTGATGCAGGACGCGGCGAAGCATTACGCCTTCACAAACGACAACTGATTTCAGGAGGTGTCCCCCCATGCCCGCAAAGTGGCTGAAAGACGCGGTATTCTACGAGATCTATCCCCAGTCCTTCAAGGACAGCAACGGCGACGGCATCGGCGATTTCCAGGGCATCATCGACAAGCTGGATTACGTGAAGTCGCTGGGCTGCAACGCGCTGTGGATCAACCCCTGCTTCGATTCGCCGTTCAAAGACGCCGGCTACGACGTGCGCGATTACAAGAAGGTCGCGCCGCGCTACGGCACCAACGACGACCTCGTCCGCCTGTTCGACGAGGCGCACAAGAAGGGCATCCGCGTGCTGCTGGACCTGGTGCCCGGCCACACCAGCGAGATGCACCCCTGGTTCCTGGAGAGCCAGAAGGCGGAAAAGAACGAGTTCTCCGGCCGCTACATCTGGACGGACAGCTGGTTCAAGGGCGGCGCGGGCATGCCCCACATCGGCGGCGAATGCGAGCGCGACGGCACCTACATCATCAACTTCTTCAAGTGCCAGCCGGCGCTGAACTACGGCTATTTGCGGCGCACGGAGACCTGGCAGCAGCCGATGGACCACCCCGACGCCCTGGCCACCCGGGAGGCCGTGAAGGACGTGATGCGCTTCTGGCTGAGCCGCGGCTGCGACGGCTTCCGCGTGGACATGGCCAATTCGCTGGTGAAGAACGACGACGAGGACAAGTCTGGCACCAGCCAGGTGTGGCTGGACATCCGGAAGATGCTGGACGCCGAGTACCCCGACGCCGCGATGGTCTCCGAATGGTGCCAGCCCAAGCAGGCGCTGCGGGCGGGCTTCGACATGGACTTCTTCCTGAACTTCCCCGGCACCGGCTATTCCACGCTGATGCGCGATTACGACTGCCCCGGCCGCGACGACAGCTATTTCCGCAAGGATGCCGACCGCGACATCCGCCGCTTCCTGGACATCTACCTGGACTGGTACGAGGACACGAAGGACCTGGGCTACATCTCGCTGATCACCTGCAACCACGACACCACCCGCGCCCGCTGGAACCTGACGGTGCCCGAGATCAAGCTGGCCTACGCGTTCCTGTTCACCATGCCCGGCGTGCCCTTCCTGTACTACGGCGATGAGATCGGCATGCGCTATCTGGAACTGCCCACCAAGGAGGGCGGCTACACCCGCACCGGCTCCCGCACGCCGATGCAGTGGAACGGCGGCAAAAACCTGGGCTTCTCCGACGGCGATCCGGCCGATCTGTACCTGCCGGTGGACCCGGCGGCGGACGCGCCCACGGTTGAAGGCCAGGAGGGCGACCCGGATTCCATGCTGAACACCGTGCGCGCGCTGTTGAAGCTGCGCCACGACGAGGAGGACCTGCAGGCCGACGCGCCCTTCGAGGCCCTCTGCGCCGAAAAGGGCGACCGCCCGCTGGTCTACCGCCGCGGACGGCTGCTGGTCGCGGTGAACCCCTCCGGGGAAAGCCAGTCGGTGAAGCTGGACGCCCCCGGCCGCGCGGTGCGCTTCGCCATCGGCAGCGCGGCGGTCTCCGGCGGCAAACTGGCGCTGGGCCCGCAGTCCTTCGCCGTGCTGAAATAACCGGCGGCAAAATAAAGCCCCTTCCGAACCGTGCATTTCGGAAGGGGTTTTGTTTTTTCGGATGCTTTACAGCCGCTTCGACAGCGTCTCCGGGCTGACGGCGTAAGTCAGCGCCACTTCGCGGGTGATGACGCCCGCGCGGTACAGCCGCTGCAGCTCGCCGTCCATGGAGAGCATGCCCTGGCCCATGCCGCCAAAGATCGCGTTGTCGATCTGGTGGGTGCGGCCGTCGCGGATCAGATTCTGCACCGCGGGGTTCACGGTCATCACCTCGAACACGGCCAGCTGGCCGCCGTCCTTCTTGGGCACCAGGCGCTGGGAGACCACGGCGCGCAGCACCATGGAAACCTGGATGCGCACCTGCGCCTGCTGCTCCGCCGGGAAGGTGTCCAGTATGCGGTCCACGGTCTTGGCCGCGCCGGTGGTGTGCAGCGACGACAGCAGCAAATGGCCGGTCTCCGCGGCGGTGATGGCCGTGGAGATGGTCTCCAGGTCGCGCATCTCGCCCAGCATGATCACGTCCGGCGCCTGGCGCAGCGCGGCGCGCAGCGCGCGCGGGAAAGTGGGCGCGTCGTTGGGCACGTCGCGCTGGCTGACCAGCGAGCGCTGGTGGTGGTGGATGTATTCGATCGGGTCTTCGATGGTCACGATGTGGCCGTCGCGCTCGCTGTTGATGCGGTCCACCATACAGGCCATCGTGGTGCTCTTGCCGCTGCCGGCGGGGCCGGTGACCAGGATCATGCCGTTGCGGAAGCGGGTCAGCTCCATCACCAGGTCGGGAATGCCCAGCTCCCTGGGGTCGGGCAGGCCGAACGCCACCGTTCGGCAGGTGGCCGCCATGGTGCCGCGCTGGAAATAGGCGTTGCAGCGGAAGCGGCTCAGGCCCATCAGCGAGAAGGAAAAGTCGTCGTCGCCCTCGTCGTGCAGCCGGGCGATGTCCCTGCCGGCCAGCTCGTAGGCCTGGCGCACCAGGTCCTCGGTGTCGGGGGGCTTCACGACGCCGTCGCTCAGGGCCACCATGGATCCCTTGACCTTGCAGGTCACCTTCGCGCCGGGAATGATGAATATATCCGATCCGTCCAGTTCAATGGCTTTCGTCAGCAGTTCTTTCAGTTCCATATATCCTCCGTCACGGCGGTCAGCCGGTGGGTGTGCCACTGCAGCCGGGTCCCGTCGCCCAGGGCTGCCAGCTCCACCGCGCAATCCAGCGTACGCAGGCCGTCGGTTTCTTCCCACGATACCAGCCGGTCGTTCATCAGCATGCCTTCCGGCAGGTTCTTGCGCACCGATTCCAGATATTCCTCGTCGCTTCCGGACGCCGCCGCGCACTCCGCGGCCACGCCGTCCAACGCCGCCAGCGAGCGCTCCGCGCGGTCGCTCAGGGCGTACCCCGCCGCCACGACCTCGATGCTGCGCCGGCTGAGCTTGCTGTCGTTGCGGGCGTTCATCAGCGCCAGGATGCCCAGCACGCTCATGCTGAGAATGACGACGATCAGTATCAGCGACGCCGCGCCGGGGCCGAAGGAAATCCTGCTCTTGCGTTTCATGACCGCACCCCCTTATACCGCGCGAAGGGCAGGGCGAACAATTCGGTATCCGCCTGCCGCGCCTGGCTCGGATCGCGCAGCTTATAGAAGGCGCGCACCTCGCCCTGCCACAGTTCGCCCGCGTCCGTGGGCACGGTTTCGCTGGTCACGTACAGGGTAAAGTCGCCGCAGTCCTGCGTCCAGGCCCCGTGGGAATTGACAAATCCCCGCTTCTGCAGGGTTTCATCGGGGTCGTCGGACGCGTACAGCTCGTCCGCGATGTCCTGCGCCTGCTTCAGCGCCTGGGTTTCCACGCCGGAGCGCACCGTCAACAGGCGCGACGATGAAAACACGCGCACCAGCACCGTCGCGGAGAACATGAAAAACAAAACCGCGATCAGGATCTCCACCAACAGCACGTTTGATCGATTCTTCTGGCCCATTTCCTACTCCTTCATTCCGCAAAAGGGAACCTCGAAATACTCAGCTTTGCCGCATACCTTGCTTCGAAAAACCCTGTATAATCAAGCTTTCTGAATTGCCATCGTCCGCAAATACAGGCTTTTCGAAGCTGCCAAAAGGGAAAACGCGCTCGCCGCTTACGATTCCTGCGGGCAGTGCAGCGCGATCTTCACGCTGCAGTCCTCATACTCGGCGTCGGTCATGAACACCGAGAGCAGGCCGTCCCTCAGCGTGGGTATAAACCCGGTCGCCGGCCCGATTTCCGTGCCCGAATCGGCATCGAAATCGTTGCCCGCGCTGGTGAACTGTTCATACAGGCAGCCTTCGTACAGATAGATCCACGTGACGTACGATTCTTCGTCGATATCCTCATACAGCGCCAGCGCCGTGGTATCGCCATAGGTTTCGATCTTCACGGACCGGGCGCCGTCCTCCGCGCGCACCATGCTGCGCACATATGCGCTCAGCAGGCGGTTCTCACTGTTTTCAGTGGCCTTCGCCACCGTGCCGCGGTACATCTGCGCGCCGAGCAGCACCATCAGGGTGGACATCAGCGCGAACAGACCCAGCAGCACGAACACGAACACGCCCTGCATGCTGTGATTGTTGCTTCCGCTGCGCTTGCTCACGTCTCATCCGCCTCCACTTCCACCACATAGATTTCAGGCACCAGGTTGGAGGCGAACGTGGAATACTGCACGATGTAGCGCGACTGATCATAGGCCAGCCCGTAGTGGGTGCGCAGGTATTCCAGGTTGTTGGGATAAGCCCCCTCCACCGCGTAGCAGGTCAGCGCCGCGTTGCGCACGGCGTCATACACGAACTGCGTCTGCGCGCCGCTGTTGGCGCTGTCCACCCGGGAAACCAGCATCCATACGCCGCCCAGCAGCAGCACCATCAGCAGGACTATAGCGATTTCCTTGCGATATGCCATCGGCCATCGTCTCCTTTACTGCGACGGATTTGCTTACAGCATGCTGGTCAGGATGCCGGCCATCGGCAGCATGACGGAGAGCAGGATCGCGCCGATGACGATGCTCAGAAGCGCGATCAGCGTGGGTTCGATGATCGCCACCAGGCGGGCGATGTCGTCCTCCACCTGTTCTTCGTAGAGGTCGGCGATCTTGCGCATCACCTGGTCTTCGCGGCCGGCGGCCACGCCCATGCGGATCATGCGGTCGTGCAGCGCGTCAAACAGCTTGGACGCGGAGACGGCGTCGGCGAAGGCCGCGCCGGATTCCAGGTCGCTGCGGATGCCCCGCACCTTTTCGGCGGCTTCCGCGTCAGTCAGTATGGAGGGCATCAGCCGGAAGGCTTCGCCGGTAGGGAAGCCGCTGGAGAGCATCATGGAAAGCACGCTGGCCACGCGGGAGGAAGCCAGCTTCATGCTCAGCTTGCGCACCGGCGGGAACAGCTTGCGAAGGAAGTTCAGCACCTTGTCGCGGGCGGATGTGCGCATCAGGATCACGCACACCAGCACCCCCAGCACCAGCACGCCCACCAGCGCCAGCACCACCCAGCCGATGGTGGAGCCCAGCTTCATCAGCGGGCTGCCGGAGCCGGTCAAATCGGCGCCCATGCTGTTCAGCACGCGCTGGAACACGGGCATGACCTTCCACAGCATGATGGCGATGATCAGCACCAGCATCACGCCCAGCACCAGCGGATAGGTGATCGCGTTCACCACGGAGGAACGGATGCGATCCTCGCGGCTGTAATACTCCGCCAGGCCGTTCATCACGCTCTCCAGCTGGCCGGTCTGTTCGCCGATGCCCGTCATTTCCACCATATAAGTGGGCCAGCGGTCGTCTTCCTTCAGCGCCTGGTACAGCGACCCGGTGGCGGTGACGCCCTTGCTGGCTTTCTGGTACAGTTCAGCGAACTCGCTGCCCTTCGTGGTCTCCGAAAGCGTCTCCATGCCGTCATACAGCGGCAGGCCCGCGCTCAAGATCAGGGCCACCTGGCTGCAGAAGCTGGAAAGCTCCGCGGAAGAAATCGCCTGTTTTCCGTTGCCGGCCATGTCATTTACCCTCCCAAAATCTTATTTCGTTCCAGCAGATCGGCGCATCGCACCGGTCAATAATAGCGTTCAACCGTGTATTTCTTGGCGTTCAGCGCGTTGATGGCGGCGGTCGGGTCGAAGAACACCTCTTCGCCGTCCACGATGGCCGTGATCCACGCGTGGTAATACTTGTCGGCATAGCCGATCATCAGCCGCGCCGGGATCCCCTGCACGCGCAGCATGCACGCCGTGACGGCGGAAAGGTCCTGGCAAATTCCCGTACGGCTCGCAAAACAGCCGTCCACCTCGGGCAGCTCGCCGGGCGAAATGGAAGCCGCGCGCACGAAATCATAGGAAAACTCGGAGGCCATGAAATTGCACACCGCGTTATAAATGTCGGTCTGGGACTGGGCGGCGGCCAGCTCGTCCGACTTGGCCACGGCCTCGGACAGCCGCGTATAGTTGACATACTGGTTCGGGCAGAGGAACGCGGCGTTCTCATCCGCCAGCTGCACGGACAGGTTGATCTTCCCCTCCGCCGAATACTTGGTCCCCTTCACGTTTTCAAACAGGGAAAACTCATACTTGCCGGAACCCAGCTGCAGCGGGAACACCTCGTATTCGCCGTCGCTGTTCAAATCATACGTCAACTGCGCCTTGCCGAAGGACACGCGCATCTTCATGCGATGGTCCGAAGGGCCGGATATGCGCGCCGTGACATAACCCAGATCGGCATGGCTGGCGTCCACCACCAGCTTGCCGTCGTTTTCCACCGTTGTGCCCGGACTTTCCGGCCATACCGCGTCTTCGGAAGACGCAAACCCGGCCGCGGCAAAGGCAATCCAGAGCATCATCATAAATAACAATGCGATTCCCAATCTGGGAGCTCTGAACCTCAACATGGAAGATACCTCCTGTCACAATACCCCACTGAATTATACCATATATCACCATGCGGCGCAATATACTTTATATCTGTGAATTGAGATATTATTTTCAAATCTGGCGCCCTATTTGTTTACAAAATTAACATTTTGGGGCCTACAAGAACGGATCTTTTCGTGATATAATAGAACCATAACAATTATGTGCTAATTTGACTATTATGCGTTATCGAAACTGACGAAAGGAATATGGCGTATGACTACTATAGAATCCGTTCTGTATGCGGAAATCTATCTCCTCTGCATAGTCATCGTTGGCCTGTGCCTGTTCTGGGCTTCCAGAAGCGGCACCGATTCCTCGTCCGAACGCATGCTCCGCAGTACGCTCATCGCCTTTATGGTCAGCTTCGGCGCAAACCTGCTTTTCACGCTGTTCAACCACATCTGGGTCATCTCCGCCGTAGTCGTTCCGGTGTCCTATTTCTTCAAAACCGTCTATTATGCCTTCCTGTGCGTCGGCGTTTATTCGTGGTGCGTTTACGCCGAAATGGAAGGCCACAGCGTACTGTTCAAAAAACGCGTCGCCTACGTCATAGCCGGTATTCCCTTCGCGGCGCTGCTGGCGCTGATCGCCATCAACCTGAAAACCCACTGGCTGTTTGAAATCAACGAACAGGCCGCTTACATCCGCCACGGCATGTTCCAGCTGCAAATGGGCGCCCTGGTGGCCCTGTCCGCGCTGTTCGCCATCCGGCTGCTGATCCGCATGCCCCAGGAATCCGATCCCATCAAGCGCGGCCACATGGGGCTGGTTTCCTCATTCCCGCTGTGCCTGCTGGCGGCGTGGATCCTCTCCCAGGCGGGCGAGAACTTCCCTATTATATGCGTGTTCCTGACGGTTGAGCTGCTGTGCCTGTACGTGGGCACGTCCACCCAGCAGATCTCCCTGGACAAGCTGACGCAGGTGAACAACCGCCTGAATCTGATGGGATTCATGGATTACAAGCTGAGAAACCACGATGAGATGCTCTACCTGCTGCTGGTGGACGCCGATCATTTCAAAGCCATCAACGATACCTACGGCCACCTGGAGGGCGACGAAGCGCTGATCCGCCTCTCCGGCGCCCTGAAAGCCGCGTGCCAGCCGTTCCGCAAGCGCCCCTATATCGCCCGCTACGGCGGCGATGAATTCATCATCATGCTGGAGGGCTCCCGGACGGAGCGCGACACGCTGTGCGAAAGCATCAACCGTGAGATCCAGACCATCAACGAAGTGCTGCGCAAGCCCTACACGCTGTCCGTCAGCATCGGCATCGCCGATTACATGCCGGGCATGACCTCCAAGGATTTCATCTCCGCCGCGGACGACGCGCTGTATGCGATCAAGAAGGGCCGGTAAATCCGGCCGCAGCAAAACGATTTCCCCTCCGAACGGATGAGGGTATGGACGTCTTAAAAACGGGAAGCGCCGGACCACTTGGTCCGGCGCTTCCCGTTTCTGTTTCCAAAGGAGATTACTGCCCCAGGCGGATCTGGCCGACCGGATCGTCGCCGTCCATGATGACCTGGCCGTCTTCATCCAGGAACACGACGCCCCAGTCCACGTCCTCGCCGATCACAGTGCCCACGGCGGTGGCGGATTCCTCATACTCCGGCGTGTCGAATTTCACGGAGCCGTTTTCGCTGAATATGACCGCAGCCACGGCTTCGCCGCCCAGCACCACGTCAAACGTGATGGTATCGCCCACTTCGGGCTTTGTCTTGTATTCCACGGGCGCGTCCTCCGGGGCATCCTCGCCCTCGGCGGCTTCCGCAGGCGCGCTGTAATACAGCCCGCTGATGCCCCATTCGCCGGTGACCACGGGCTGCCAGCCCTTGACGATGTTGCCCTTGGAATCCTTCAGGTCGCGGTCGTCGACCATCGGGCTCTGCACGGCGCCGTCCGCCGCGGTCATGCAGCCCTTGTCCATCGTGACGTAATAATAGCCGTTCAGCTTCAGGGAAACGGGCAGGTGGATTTCCACGCACATGCCGCTGCCCCAGATCAGGCCGTTCAGCTCGCTCTCCTCCAGCTTGCGCAGCTCCACGGCGTCGGGATCGGCAAAGCTGACGCTGGTCACTTCGCCGTTCTCATCAAACACCCGCAGCGTGCCCTCGCCCAGCGCCACGTCTTCCCTCGGCGTGTAGATCTCCAGCACGTCGCAGAAATGCTCGACGGGAAACTTGGCCTGGGGAAATTTCAGGATATGGCCGAACACCGCCGACAAATCGACCTCCACAGACCC
>CACWVN010000036.1:18839-35770 GCA_902764285.1 uncultured Eubacteriales bacterium | reverse complement strand
TTACGCAGACAGATGTGCGTAAACCGTGCGCCATCAAATTGCCCATCGGCTTCTTTGACAGCGACAAAGTACGCATACTGTATGGGCAGAAGAATGGCGTGAACGTCGTTTTGCTGTACATCATGCTGGTCGATTTCGCCGCCAAGTCGAACCGAAACGGCGCGCTGTATGTCGCGGAGGGCATCCCTTATGACGCGGAAGTGATCGCCAATTTGACGCGCATGGACGCCGCGGTGGTGAAAAGCGCGCTGGAATCGTTACAGCGTTTCGGGTTGATTCGTGTGGATGACGACGCCATTTCCGTCGTGGATTTCGCACGTCTTGTGCATTACGAACAGTCCAGACGGAGGCATAAGTGACGCCGACAGGGTGCAATTCGGAGAGCAAAGCAAGCCATAGTTGCTACAAATGACGCAGCAAAACACAGCACAACTGGCGGGCGAAGCAAGGCAGCATCATTCAGATTCGCGCTGTGGGGCAGAGGGGGACGTGGGGTTCGACGAGGCTCCTGCGAGCAACGCATTTGTCCATACAAACCTGCCGGTTCGTATGCCAAATGCTGCTCGTTGGGGTGCCCCCAAGCCCCAGGCAGTCAAGATTTGCTCCCGCAAATCCCGTCTGCTCAGCATCGGGCAGACAGAGTCATCCGGTTCACCGCCCGATGCTGCGCGTCGCTCCCGCGACGCAGGAATCCGCATCACACCGAAAGGAGGGAACGTACAGCGACGCTATATAAGGAAGGTGATTCACCACCGACAGCAAGGAGAACAGAACGAACAAGCTCAATATCCGCGTAACCGACAGCGAGCTGGCAGCGATCCGTGCGAACGCGACAGCGGCAGGGCTTTCCGTCAGCCAGTATGCGCGGCAACGCATGCTGCTCCAACCCGTAGCCCCAGCCATACCAGCGGAGGTCCACCAGCTGAAAGCGGACGTGTCCGGCCTGTGCAACACCATCAATCAGATCGCCCGCGCCGTAAACGCGAAGGCGAGGGAGCCAACGAAGGCAATGGAGGAAGCGGCGCTGTGTGTCCGTCGCATCTATGAACTTGTGAATGAAGTCCGGGAGATGATGACGCATGGCGTTTAACGGCATGAAGGTCATCCACTCCGGCCTCGGTGATCGGTTGCGATACATCATGAATCCCGCCAAGACAGAAAACGGGTTGTTGTGCGCCGGCATCAACACGATTCCCGACATGGCCTATCAGGATATGATGGACACCAAGCGGCGCTTCGGCAAGCTGGACAAGCGGCAGGGCTACCACATCATCCAGTCCTTCGCGCCGGGAGAGATCGAGCCGGATGCCGCGCTGCGGTTCGGCATGGAGTTCATTGAGAAATACCTGGACAATCGCTATGAGGGTGTAGCCTCCGTTCACACCGACAAGGCGCACATCCACGTCCACATGATCTTCAATTCGGTGTCCTACGTCGATGGCAGGAAGTACCACGCGGCGAAGGGCGAGTATCTGGAACGCATCAGAGAGCTGTGCGACGAGCAGTGCCGGGAGTGGGGGCTGTCCGTCATTGAGGGAGACTTCAAGAAGGTCAAGACCACCAAAGATGAGGCGCGGTGCAAGGCGCAGGGCAAGCCGACCTGCCGGGACATGATACGAGCGGACATCGACCGGGCATTGCGGGAGTGTATCCGTTGGACCGATTTCGTGATCGCCATGCGGCAACTGGGGTACGACGTAAAGGAGACACCAAAGAACGTCAGCCTGCGCGGACCGGGTATGAAGCGGTTTGTTCGGCTGAGTTCCCTGGGAGAAGGTTATGACAAGAGGAGCCTCGAGGTGAGGATATCGAACAATCTCTGGCGAAGCGACGCGATCCGCCCGAGCGAGGTGAGGTTCCCGTCCGACGATGCCCTCGGCAAATTCATCGGCACCCAGGCGGACTACTATAATGTGACCCAACAGATGCGGCGGCTGATGGATCGGCAGCACCTTCGCTATGCCCCGGCGCTGCGGGCGGAGATACGAAAGCTGGAGCAGTACGACGAGGACCTGCGATTCCAAGAGAAGTACAACATCACCAGCAAAGAACAACTCCAGGAGCACAAGGTTGATCTGCAATTCATCATCGACGAAATTGTGCGTCGGCGCGAGCCGATCTACAAGGAGCGACGGACCGCGGCAGCGAAGGCGAATCCCCAGCGCATGGCGGAGCTGGAGGAAGAGTTGAAGAAGTACAAGGCCACCCTTGCCAGCCTGAGGCATGAGCTGCGCGTCGCCACTCGCATCGAAGACCGATTGGAGAACAAGCTGCCGGAGATGCTGGCGGCGCGGGAGGCGCAGGAGAGAATCAAACAGGAGATGAAGATGGAGAGGCTGGCAAGGGAGCAGGATCATCCATCAAGATACTACAGATAATGAATGGATGAAAGCTGTATCCGACGCTGCTTTGAGTTGAAAGAAAAAGATGCCGAGCGATTCAAAAGAATATTTCGCCGGCATACCAATGGAGGTGAAATAGAATTGAATTATACTTTGGTTTTCTTGGAGGAACACTTTGGGCAGGAGAAAGAAACTCGTCAACCACACGAACATCCCCGAACACGTCATAGAGGCAATCGCGCGCTGCCTGCTGCCGGACATTCTTGAGGACTACAAGAATCCGGAAATACAGAAGGAGTTTGACGAATGGAAGGCACAGCGCGAAGGAGAAGCAGAAAAACAAAAGAAACTTTTGCGCACAAATAAAGCGGTATAAAAACGGGCTGCTTCAGAATGGTGTTTGCGCATCAGGAGAGGCAGCCTTCATCATATTATGTTTGCATATCAAAAAAGAGGAGGGAAAAACCCATAAAGGAAGCAAAAGAAAACAGACTTTCAGCAAAAACCTCAGATCAGGATATCTGAAACTGTCATGAGCTGCTACATCGTGGCGAGAAACTCTTTGGAATACCAAGCCTATACAAGACAAATTATTGTTTCTACCCCTTTCTTTATCCCCAAAGGGTGACTTGGTTTTGAGACAGCAATTTTCAGGCGTCAACTGCATTGAGTATAAGATGTGTGATTATTGGAAGATTGAGACGACTTCCAATTCGTATATTTTATAACCTTTACGTTTGACTAATGCAAGTAAATAAGTATTATCCAAGCTCATAACATCTTTAATTGATGAATTATAGAACATTGACTTTTTTAAATCAAATACATAAGCTGGTGATTGAGCATGGCTACTCTTGTGGCTAGAGAGATTTATATCTGCCAACTCAGCAAGCAAACCATTGAGTCTCGCTTTTTGCGGTATAAGCATGTGAATACATTGTTTATGATAATCCTCTCTATCGTTTCGTAAATTGTCGATTAAGCCATCTAATAGTTTTGCTAGATTGAATAAAGAATTAGATACATCTTTGAATAAGATGTTCACAGGTTCGCTTTGTAAGCTTCCATAATTTATATGAGTCAATGCAATCTTCGTTTTGTCAGCTAATTCAGAAACGACATTAGCATGATTGATTAGATATGGAGAATTTAACGTGGTTATAGTATCAATCAACAAATCAAGTTCCAAATCTATACTCCGCAAGAGTAAATCCAATTTGCTATTAATTGATGTTATCAGAAGACACTTTTGTTTCAAATTCTGCTTTGCTCTATAATATCTGGAGAAGAAAACACACAAGTCAGCAAGGAGTCCCCTAAAGCCTGTAGGCAGCAAATGATGTTCTTTGTGAGCACCGATGCTGTTTTGTATAATGCGACCAGATAAAACTAGTGGCTTTCCAATGTTATCACTTGAGCCCAAAAATCTCCAGAATTGATGCTTTGTTTTTCCGAATAGACGGTCATTCTCCATCTCATTTAGCATCCAGTTCAATAAAACACAGGGAGACAGCCTTTGCTTTTCCCTTATCTGCTTTTCAGAAGTATTCTGAATAGTACTAGATGTTTTACCAATAGCAGAAGCCTTGAAAAAAAGAAAGGGTGATGCACTGATTTTACCATTCACGGCTCTTTGCGTTTTACCGTCATTACTGACAATCTCAACTATTTCTCGGGCATCTGAAAACCCATCCATGACAGTTGAATAAAGATCGAATAGAAGCACGCTGTCAATATAGTATGGGCGATATGTATAGATAAAGCTGCTGTCTTTCACTTCTTTACCATTCCTTTATTGTTCTCACAATCTAATAGACAATGAATTGGCAGAATATGCAAATATTCCAAAGCGAGATGTAAAAGACTTGCATATATATAAAACACATTGTCTCAATATAATAGTAAGGCTTATCAATGAGATTAGTGTATGGTCTAATTAGAGTAAGAGGAGGATGCCAAATGGGTAGCGAACCGAAGAGAAGTACGAACGATAGCTATAATAGTTTATTGACTGCAGTCTTTAAAACAATGTATTCAAAAATGAATGCAGCTGAGAGATTATTGTTGAGACATCGTTTTGTCCAAAGACTGAATATTTACCATTCTTGCCTTTCTGCTGTATTGGGAATACTGACAATATGGCATTCTTCGTTAATTCTGACTGTGTATTCTGTAATTCTGTCCGTTGTATTGGTGATGTCCATAACTTATCAAAATTCTCAGAATTATCTAGAAAGATCAAGAGCGTTGGATAAATGCTCTTTTCAGCTTAGACAATTGATAACAGGTATTAAGGCAGAAACCAGTTTTGATAAATCCAAAAACGCTGCATTCTACAAGTCTTATCAAAGTATTATTGAGGACTGTGAACATCATCTGCAGATTGATTATCATACTGCGATGGCAAGAGAAAGAAGATTTAAAAAGGAGCCTGGAGTTACTTTCTCTAAACTAATATATCGAGCTGATGTTGTGCGTTATTTCATTATTAAGGTTATACTCTTTAGCGCACCTACATTGCTTAGCTTAGCTATCGTATATATTACTCAAAAACCTCGAATTGATAATATACTCAGAACACTAAAACAACTCTTTTACCCAAATATCTAAATATGTAAATGGATAGCCTCTCGTGCTGCCTAAACATCATTTTGAATTTGCCTCGCTGTATAATAGGTGAAGTATAAAACAAACCCGAACCCTTCGCCGATCAGTAAAAGGTTCGGATTTTGTTGGTTTGGTGCGGCTGGCGGGACTTGAACCCGCAAGCTTTCGCCGACAGATTTTAAGTCTGTTGTGTATGCCGTTCCACCACAGCCGCACGCATTGGCTATTATAGCACAAAACCGTTCCCCGTACAAGGCCGGCGGCGAGTACCTCGCCGCCGGCCCGCGTTCATTCCGCGATGAATGGAATGGAATCGTCGATCAGGCTGCGCAGTTCCCGGTAGGTCTCCTTCATGCGGGAATAGCGGTTCGCGCTCATGCCTTCGGGCGGATTATCCAGATACTTGCCCGAGGGCACGGCCTGGATCGCGTCGTCCCGCTTCCAGCAATAAATCGGTACGACCGCGGGGCAGGTGATCGCGAAACCGCCCTCCTGTTTCTCCTGGATCGTGAACTGCAGGATGATGCCGGAATCGGTGTACTGCTTCAGCATGTTGCTGATAAAATTGCCCAGGCTGTAGGCCACCAGGCCCGTGCGCGTTCCGCCGTCGGCGGTCTCCACCGTCTCATAGCGCACCGGCTGGACCATGTGCGGGTGGCTGCCCAGCACCACGTCCACGCCCGCGGCGATCATGTACCGCGCGATGTTGACGGTGTTCTGTTCGGGCCTGCGCCGGTATTCCTCGCCCCAGTGCGGCACAGCGATGATCACGTCCACGCCCTCCGCCTTCAGCTTTTCGATATCCGTGTCAAACGCGGTTTTCCGCAGGTAACAGACGCCGTATTCCTTCACGGCGGAGCTGCAGTAGGCCTCCATGCCGTTGGTCATCTGGGTGTAGCACAGTACGCCGATGCGGATGCCGTTCACCTCCACGATGACGGGCTTTTCGCGCTCCTCGGGCGTCCGGTTGGCGCCGCCATGGGCAAAGCCGTATTTTTCCACCCAGTCCACCGTGGCCTGCATGCCCTCGAAATAGCGGTCCAGCATGTGGTTGTTCGCCAGCGTCAGGAAATCGACGCCCGCGTCGCGCACCGTGTCCAGCAGCGTTTCCGGCGTGTTGAACAGCGGATAGCCGGAATAGGCCATATTGCCGTACTTGCCGATGGTGGTTTCCAGATTGGCGATGGTGTAATCGGCGTTCCCCAGCGCGTCGTTGACCAGCGCGTACTGCGGGTAGAAATCATAGGTGCCGTCGTCCTTTTTGGCGATGCGCAGCTGCTTGATGTGCACCATCAGGTCGCCCGCGGCGCGGATGGTAGCGTGCCGGAGCGGCTGCGGTTCCTCCAGGCGGGCCATCGGCTCCGAAGGGTCCGCGGGCTGTAATTCGAACGCCGCCGGATCGGGCGCGGGCTCCGTTTCGGGCTCCGGCGGGATTTCGGCATCGGCCGCCTCCGGCTCCGCCGCGGCCTCGGGTTCCGAAACGACCGGCTCTTCCGGCGCCTGTACGTCCTCGCCGCAGGCCAGCGGCGCCAGCGCCAGCAGCGCAGCCAGCAGCAATACTGCGATTCGCCTTGCCAGATTGTCCATGGTTCTCCTCCTGTTCAGCGATCAGCGCCCGGGATGCGCCGCGCCATCGGCTCAGGCCGCGCGCGTCGCTTTCCGCCAGACAGCTCCACCCCGCCAACAGCAGCGGGGCGCGCTTGCGCTTCAAAATGGATACCGCCGTTTCTTCCGTTTCTTTTCACGATTATAACATAACGGGCTTCGGAGGGCAATACGCGCATTCAAAATTTATGCTTGCCATTTCCAGCCGTTTACGCTACAATAATACACAGAAAAAAATGGCGTGAAATGCGCTTTAGGAAGCGGAGGGTGAATTATGTACAAGGAAACCATTAAGACCGCCGGCGGCAAGATGGACAAGACCATCGCCAACATTCAGAACGATCTGAACACGCTGCGCGCAGGCCGGGCCAATCCGAAGATCCTGGACAAGATCACCGTGGATTACTACGGCACCCCCACCGCGCTGAACCAGGTGGGCAACATCTCCTCGCCGGAACCGCGCCTGCTGGTGATCGCGCCGTGGGAGCCGAAGATGATCGGCCCCATCGAAAAGGCGATACTGAAATCCGATATCGGCATCAACCCCTCCAATGACGGCAAGGTCATCCGCCTGATGGTGCCGGAGCTGACCGGCGAGCGCCGCAAGGAGCTGTGCAAGCAGGTCAAGAAGATGGTTGAGGAAGGCAAGGTGGCCATCCGCAACATCCGCCGCGACGCCATGGAATCCATCAAGAAGATGAAGAAGGATTCCGTCATCACCGAGGACGACCAGAAGATCGCCGAAAAGGACCTGCAGAAGGTGACGGACAGCCATATCGAGGAAATTGACAAGATCGGCGCGGACAAGGAAAAGGAGATCATGTCCGTTTAACGCCCCGCGCCCGTCGCTTCGCGGACGCTGACGGCCGTTGCGGCACACGCGCTGAACCGATTATCTCAAATATCCGACGATTCCCGTAGGGGCGCCGAATCGGCGCCCGCCCCGTTCGTCCCCGCGACGGACGCCATGGCGGGCGGCGCATCGCCGCCCCTACGACCGGTTTTTACAGGAACGACTTCGACCACCCGGCAACCAGGAGGTGACGCACATGTTCTTTGAAAAGCTGTCCAAAATGCTGAATGACGTCTTCCGTCCATCGCCGAAATATATCACGGTCTCCGTGGCCCAGGCGGCCGCGGGGCCTGCGCAGGCGCTGCCGCCCAGCCGGCTGCCCCGCCACGTGGCCATCATCATGGACGGCAACGGCCGCTGGGCGCAGAACCGGGGCATGCCCCGCTCCGCCGGACACGCGGCGGGCACTGAAGCGCTGCGCGACATCATCCGCGCCAGCGATGACTGGGGCATCGAGGCGCTGAGCCTTTACGCCTTCTCCACGGAAAACTGGGCGCGATCCAAGGAAGAGATCAACGCGCTGATGGGCCTGCTGCTCAAGTACTTCAATTCCGAGATCGACGAGCTGGATGAAAAGAACGTGCGCATCACCATACTGGGCGATGTGAACGGCCTGCCGGACGCCCAGCGCGAGGCCGTCTGCCGGGCCATGGAGCGCACGAAGGACAACACGGGCCTGAAGCTGAACATCGCGCTGAACTACGGCGGGCGCGCGGAACTGACCCGCGCGGCAAAGCTGCTGGCGGAAAAGG
The DNA here is from genome assembly GCA_902764285.1 of uncultured Eubacteriales bacterium. Lineage (GTDB taxonomy): Bacteria > Bacillota > Clostridia > Christensenellales > Aristaeellaceae > UBA2862. Next base: position 27,611 of record CACWVN010000036.1, on the reverse strand, counting down.
TGAAGGCCGGGGAGATCCAGCCGGAGGACATCACGGAAGACCTGTTCGGACAGCAGCTGTACACTGCGGACTCGCCGGACGTGGATCTGCTAATCCGCACCAGCGGCGAGATGCGCACCTCCAACTTCCTGCCCTGGCAGCTGGTGTACGCCGAAATGGTGTTCGACAGCATCAACTGGCCGGACTTCGACCGCGCCCGCTACCTGCAGTGCCTGCGCATTTACGCCGACCGCGACCGCCGGTTCGGCGGCGTGGACGAAGCCAGACCCGAGAAAAAAACCGAGGATAATGCCGATGATTAAGAGGATATCGACCGCCGTGGTGCTGATCGCGGCCATCGTGGCCTGCATATGGCTGAAGGGATGGCTGCTTCGGGGCGCGATGCTGGTGATCATGCTGGCGTGCACCGTGGAGATCTACCGCGCCTTTTCCGCCAAGGGCATGCGGCCCATACGCTGGCCGGGATACCTGTTCTGCGCGCTGGCCGTCGGCTGGCAGGCCTGCGGCCAGGTGGTGGGCGTGGAGTTCCCGCCCTTCTATGCGCTGGATCCCGCGCTGCTGGCGCTCTCCGTCGGCGCGCTCTGCGGCATTTGCGCCGTGGTGCTCGCCGGAAAGGTGGATTTTGAGCGTCTGGTGGCCACGGTATTCCCGATGCTGTACCCCGGGCTGTTCTTCACGCTGCTTTTGACGCTGCAGGACCTGTCTTCCCCGCTGAACAGCACGCTGATGCTGGTGCTGGCGTTCTTCATCGCGTCCGTCAACGACACCTTCGCGCTGTTCATCGGCCTGAAATTCGGCAAGCACCGGCTGTCCCCGGAGATCAGCCCCAAGAAGAGCATCGAAGGCGCTGTGGCCGGGCTGATCTCCAGCGTGGTCTTCGCCGTACTGGCGGCCGTCGTGGCCCGGGCGATCGCCGCGGGTTCCCCCGAACTGGCGGAGGAGATGAGCTGGTCGCCGCTGCCGCCGCTGTGGGCCTTCGCGCTGCTGGGCCTGTTCGCCGGCGCGCTCTCCCAGATCGGCGACCTGGCCGCTTCGATGATCAAGCGCCACTGCGGCATCAAGGATTTCGGCGCCATATTCCCCGGCCACGGCGGCATGCTGGACCGGCTGGACGGCATACTCTTCTGCGGCGCGGCCTGCTGGTTCTTCGCGCAGTGGTTCACCCTGTGACCCGGTAATAGAAGGATGGAAAAATGAGAACAATCGCCATACTGGGCGCCACGGGCTCCATCGGCACGCAGGCGCTGGATATCGTGCGGCGCTATCCGGACCGCTTCCGGGCGGCATGCCTGACGGCGGACCGCTCCGCCGAAAAGCTGTTCGACCTGGTGCGTGAATTCCGGCCCCGCTGCGCCGCGCTGCGCGTGGAGCCGGAATCGCTGCCGGAGGACGTGCGGTTCTGCGAATGGTTCTTCGGCCCGGATTCCACCGTGCGGGCGCTGGAAGCATGCGGCGCGGGCTGGACGCCGTGTGGCGCGCGCTGGACGTCTGCCAGCGCGTGCTGCTGGCCAACAAGGAGGCGCTGGTGACCGGCGGCGACCTGGTGACGGCCAGGGCCGCGGAGCGGGGCGTTCCCCTGCTGCCCGTGGACAGCGAGCATTCCGCCATCTTCCAGTGCCTGCAGGCGCGGCAGGGCAACCCGGTCCGGCGTCTTTTGCTGACGGCTTCCGGCGGCGCGCTGCGCAGCTGGAAGAAGGAGGACATGTACCGCGCCACCGTGCGCGACGTGCTGGCCCACCCCACGTGGAACATGGGCGGCAAGATCACCGTGGACTGCGCCAGCATGGTAAACAAGGGGCTGGAGGTCATCGAGGCCCATCACCTGTTCGCCATGCCGGCGGAGAAGATCGACGTGGTGGTGCACCCGCAGAGCGTCGTCCATTCGATGATCGAATTTGAGGACGGCGCGGTGCTGGCGCAGATGGGCATGCCGGACATGCGCGGGCCGATCGGCTACGCCATGGGGTTCCCGCAGCGTCTGCCCTACGACGCGAAACCGCTGGATTTTGCCGCGCTGGGGCACCTGGATTTCGCCGCGCCGGACCCGGACGCGTTCCTGCGGGAGCGAATCCCCTTCGGGCGCATCCCGGAGGTCATCGACGCGGCGCTGCAGGCGGTGCCCCGGAGCCAAATCCATTCCATCGAAGACGTTTATCTGGCGGACGCCGCCGCGCGCAAGGCCGCGACGAACGCCATGGGAGGCTGTGAATGATCACCAATACCCTGTATGTGCTGCTGGCGATACTGATGCTGGGCATCATCGTCACGGTGCATGAGTTTGGACATTACGTCGTGGGCCGCGCGTGCGGCATCGGCATCAAGGAATTTTCCGTTGGCTTCGGGCCGCGGATCTTCGGCTGGGAGCGCAAGGGCATCAAATATTCGCTGCGCTGCATCCCGCTGGGCGGTTATTGCGCCTTTGTGGGCGAGGACGAGCGCAACGACGATCCCCGCGCCATGAGCAACCAGCCGGTCTGGAAGCGCTTTTTGACGGTGCTGGCCGGGCCGTTCATGAATTTCGTGCTGGCCTTCATCGTGTGCGTGAGCATGCTGGCGGGCTATTACCAGACCACGGACGAGATCCTGCCCGTCGTGGGGCAGCTGATCGAGGGCATGCCCGCGCAGGAGGCGGGATTGCAGCCCGGCGACCGCATCCTGGCCGTGAACGGCAGCGAGATCCCCGACGGGACCGCGGGTGCGGAGCATGCCAGCGCGCTGATCCAGAGCGGCGAAGGCAGCGCGCCGGTATCGCTGCGCGTACAGCGCGGCGAAGAAACGCTCGATTTCGATATTGCGCCGCGGGTCGTGGACGACGGCCGGGGCGGCAGCGTGCGCCAGATAGGCATCTATTATTCCTACAGGGAACGCCGGCTGACCTTCGGCGAGGCGCTTCGGGAAGCGCCCGGGTACACCGCCGAAGTGATGGGCATGATGCTGGACAGCCTGCGCAGGCTGATCTTCAAGGGCGAAGGCCTGGAGGATACCGCCGGCACCGTGGGCATCATCGCCGTCGTCAGCCAGCAGGCCCGGCAGGGCTTCCAGAACGTGCTGTGGCTGATGTTCATCATCAGCCTGAACCTGGGCATCATGAACCTGCTGCCGCTGCCGGCGCTGGACGGCGGGCGGCTGCTGTTCCTGATCATCGAAACCATCCGGCGCAAGCCCATTCCCCCGGAGAAGGAGGGCCTGGTGCACGGCATCGGCATGGTGCTGCTGCTGGGGCTGTTCGTGGTGCTGACGTATCACGACATCGTGAAGCTGATCTCCGGCGGGTTCAACATGTAGCGCGTCTGGGAGGTGGTTCCCGTGCCTGTCATCGCCATCCTGCTCCAGGCCGCCCTGTGGGTCTGGTTCCTGGGCTGCGTCACGACGTACCGCTTCGGCAAGGTCCTGCTGGTCGAGGGCATGGGCGTGCGCAGCGCGGAGTTCGCCATGCTGTGCCTGTACAGCCTGGGCGTTGTTCTGTACCATTGTCTCCCCGCGGGCCGGTGGATCCTGCTGGGGATCCTGCTGCTGTGGTTCGCGGTGCAGTTTCTGTGCCACTGGCGCTACACGCTGTTCGGCGCCGGCCCGGAGAAGATCAGGGGCTACAACGAATGTTTCCGGGGCACGCTGCGGATCTTCCCCGAGAGCGAAACGCGGCTCGTCCCGGATTTCTACCACATCGCGCTGCACGCACTGATCCTGGCGAACATCGCCCTGTGCGCTGCATGACGGCGGCAGGCGGCGCTGAAAACCGGATCGTTCAAATGACAAAGGAGAGACCGTCATGCCTACCCGCAAAGTATTCGCCGGCCCCGTCGCCATCGGCGGCGGCGCGCCCGTGACCGTACAGACCATGACCAACACCGACACCCGCGACGTCGAAGCCACGCTGGCGCAGATCCGCGCCATGGCGGACGCCGGGGCGGACATCGTGCGCGTATCCGTGTACGACGAAGCCTGCGCCGAGGCCGTGCGCGCGCTGGTGGACGGCAGCCCGGTGCCGCTGGTGGCGGACATCCACTTCGACCACAGGCTGGCGATCCGGTCCGCGGAAAACGGCATCGCCAAGGTGCGCATCAACCCCGGCAACATCGGCGGCGAGGCGCACGTGCGCGAGCTGGCCGACTGCCTGAAGGCGCACCGCATCCCCGTGCGCATCGGCGTAAACTCCGGCAGCATCGAAAAGGACATCCTGAAGAAGTACGGCGGCGTGACGCCCGAGGGCATGGTGGAGAGCGGACTCAGCCACGCGCGGATGCTGGAAAGGTGCGGGTTCGAGGACATCGTGCTGTCCTTCAAGGCCACGGACGTGAAGGTGATGGTGGACGCCTGCCGGCTGGCCGCCAGGCAGACCGGCTATCCCCAGCACATCGGCGTGACCGAATCCGGCACCGCCGACGTGGGCATCGTCAAGAGCGCCGTGGGCATCGGCGCGCTGCTGCTGGACGGCATCGGCGACACCATCCGCGTGTCGCTGTCCGGCGACCCGGTGCAGGAGGTGCCCGCCGGGCTGTCGATCCTGCGGGCCTGCGGGCTGCGGCGCGACGGCATTGAGATCATCTCCTGCCCCACCTGCGGGCGCACGACCATCGACGTGGAGGGCATCGCCCGGCGCGTGCGCGCGGAGACGGCGGACATCCGCGTGCCGATGAAGGTGGCGGTGATGGGCTGCATCGTGAACGGCCCCGGCGAGGCCCGGGAAGCCGACCTGGGCGTGGCCGGCGGCCGGGACGGCGGCGCGCTGTTCGTGCGCGGCGAGGCGCCGCGGGCCGTGAAGGGCGACCTGGCCGCCGCGCTGATCGCCGAGATACGGAGGCTGGCGGAAGGAAAATGATCATCATCGAAACGCCCCGGCTGATCCTGCGGGACCACATCTCGGAGGATTTGGAGCCGCTGCACGCCACGCTGACCAACCCGGCGGTCGTCTGGTACCTGCCCGCGATGCGCATGGAGGACGTGGAACAGACGAAGGCCTATTTGATCTCCTCGATGCGGGATATCGACGCCGCGCCGCGGACGCGCTACAACCTGGCCGTCACCGACCGCGACGGGCTGTATCTGGGCGAAATCGGGCTGCATTACATCGACGGCACGCCGGACGACGCCCACTGTGGAATGGGTTATTTCATGCGGCCGGAATACTGGAACCGGGATTACGCCACCGAAGCCGCCGGCGCAGTCGCGCGGTTCATCTTTGAAAATGGCGCCTCCCGCCTGTCGGCGTCGTGCCTGGCGGAAAACCTGGCCTCCCGGAGGGTGCTGGAAAAATGCGGGTTCACCCAGGAGGGCCTTTTGAAGAACCACACCTGGCACGAGGGCGAATGGAAGGACTGCGCCGTCTATCGCTTATTGAAGGATGAATTCATCGGGCGGAAGCGGCTTGTTCCGTAAAAAATGATTCGCCCGCCGCGGCGGGCGCGATTCGGGAGGTTTCCATGTCCCTGAGCCAATACGACGACCAGTGCCTTCGGATCACCGATACCGACGGCACCGCCTACGAGGGCATCTGCCAGCACAACGGCGCCGAGTACAATTACCACGAATTCGGACGCGACGAGGAATGCCTGCAGATGGTCTACATGCTGTTCTTCCCGAACGACATCGCGGAGCTGACCAGCCTCGAGGGCCGCACGGGGCCCTACGGCAGGTTTACGGAGCGCTACGGCGCGCTGGAGAAGGTGGCCGCGGAGTCCGGCATGGACCTCATCGACGAGGTGTTTTACTGCGAAGAGGACGAGCACGTCTGCCGGATGCTGCTGTGCCTGGAGGATTATCTGGACCCGGCCCGCGCGCTGCCCGACCGCGATGAGATCATCGGCGCCGTGCGGAAGCTGCTGAAAACCAGGCTCGATCCGGCGTCCCGCGCGGCCGCGGAGCGGATCATCGAAAAGTGGGGCTGACGGGAAACCGACCGGCGTTTTACGAAAGGAAAGCCATGGCTGAACTCTGGAAAAACCTGATCGCCCAGGAGGACCCGGCGCTGTCCGAGCGGCTGTCGCTGTCCCGGGTGAGCATATCGAAAAAGACAGGCGAGATGCGCGTGCGCCTGCAGAGCGCCGACATCCTGGACGACGCCCAGTTCGAGCGCGCCCAGCGGCTGATCGCCGGCGCGTTTCCCGCCGTGCGCGTGAAGGTGCAGCTGGAATACCCGGCCCTGCGCGAGGCCGTGGAACGGGACGTGTCCATCGCCAGCGGGCTGATGAAATCGCTGGTGCGCCACGAAAGCCCCGGCTGCATGCCGTTCATCGACTGGAACGGCGAAGGCTGGTCGCTGAAGGACGGCGTGCTGACGGTGTGCGTCTCCTCCGAGGAGGGCGCAGCCTATCTGAAGGCCCGCAAGGTAGACGCCATACTGGCCGGCAAGCTGTACGACCTGTTCGGCATCCGCGCCGCCGCGCGCATCGAGGTGACCGGCAACGAAGAAGAGCGCCTCCGCCAGATCGCCGAAGCCCGGGCCCGCGAGGCCGAGCTGCTGGCCGCCACGGCGACCGTCGCCGCCGGTGGTGCGAAGAAGAAGGCCGCCGCGCCCAGCGACGCCCTGTTCGGCAAGCCCATCCACGACCCGGTCATCCCCATGAACGAGATCACCGAAAACATCGGTTGGTGCACCGTGAAGGGCGAGGTCTCGGGGCTGGAGATGCGGGATATCAAGAACGGCCAGGGCAAGATCGTCACCTTCTCGATGACCGATTACCTGGGCTCCGTGAACTGCAAGCTGTTCCTGGGCGTCGGCCGCGGGCGGGAGAACCCCTCCGGCGTGCAGGCCCAGGCCGAGGCGCTGTCCGCCGGGCTGAAGGACGGCAAGTGGGCGCGCGTAAAGGGCAAGTACACCCACGACAGCTACAGCAACCAGATGCTGATCATGGTGCAGGACATCGTGCCGGCGGAAAAGCCGGTGCGCGAGGACACCGCGCCGGAGAAGCGCGTGGAGCTGCACCTGCACACCAGCTTCAGCACCATGGACGCCTGCGCGTCCCCCGCCAGTTTGATCAAGCAGGCCGCCGCCTGGGGCCACAGGGCCATCGCCATCACCGACCACGGCGTGGTGCAGGCCTTCCCCGAAGCCTTCGACGCCGCGCAGAAGAACGGCGTGAAGCTGATCCCCGGCTGCGAGGGCTATCTGATCGACGACGACGCCTCCATCGTGGAAAACGCCGGCGACCAGACGCTGGACGACGCCGTGTACGTGGTGCTGGACGTGGAGACCACGGGGCTGAACACCCGGACGGACGAGATCATCGAGATCGGCGCAGTGCGCATCGAAAACGGCGTGGAAGTCGCCGAATTCAGCGAGCTGGTCAACCCCGGGCGGCCCGTGCCGGACCGCGTGGTGGAGATCACCGGCATCACCTCCGCCATGCTGCGGGACAAGCGCAGCCTGATGGCGGTCATGCCCGAATTTGCAAAGTTCTGCGAGGGCGCCGTGCTGGTGGCCCACAACGCCGGCTTCGACACGGCCTTCTTCCGCCGCGCTTTCAAGCAGGCGGGGCTGCCCTTTGATTTCACCGTCGTCGACACGCTGGCGCTGGCGCGCAGCCAGTATCCGCAGCTGAAGAGCCACCGGCTGGGCAACATGTGCAAGCAGCTGGGCATCTCGCTGGTCAACGCGCACCGCGCCGTGCACGACGCCCGGGCCACGGGGCTGATGCTGCTGAAGGTGCTGGCGGAGGTGCGCGGCCAGAAGAACATCCGCTTTCTGCGGGAACTGAACACCTGCTATCCCACCGACGCGGCCAAGGACAGCTGGCACATCGTGCTGCTGGCCGCCTCGCAGACGGGCATGACCAACCTGTACCGGTTGATCAGCGAAGCGCACCTGCACTATTTCCACCGCAAGCCGCGCATTCCCCGCAGCCTGATCGTCAAATACCGCGAAGGGCTGATCCTGGGCAGCGCCTGCGCCGCGGGCGAGCTGTTCCAGGCGCTGCTGGACGACCGGGACGAGGCGGAGCTGAAGCGCATCGCGTCGTTCTACGATTACCTGGAGATCCAGCCCATCGGCAACAACGATTTCCTGAAGCGCGACGGCACCGTGAAGGACGACGAGGCGCTGCGGGAATTGAACCGGCGCGTCGTGCGCCTGGGCGAAGCGCTGGGCAAGCCGGTGTGCGCCACCGGCGACGTGCATTTTCTGAACCCCACGGACGCCGTGTACCGCGCGATCCTGCTGACGAAGGAAGGCTATAAGGACGCCGACGAGCAGCCGCCGCTGTACTTCCGCACCACCGACGATATGCTGGCCGAGTTCAGCTACCTGGGCCGGGATATGGCAAAGAAGGTGGTCGTCGAGGCGCCGAACGCCATCGCCGACCGCATCGGCGACGTGCGTATATTCATCCCCCATCCGGAGGGCAAGGAGACCTTCCAGCCCTTCTGGCCCGACGCCGAAAACGATCTGCGCAGGCTGGTGAACGACCGCGCCCACGCCATCTACGGCGACCCGCTGCCGGAGATCGTGCAGAAGCGCATCGACAAGGAGCTGGGCGCCATCATCGGCTACGGCTTCTCCACGCTGTACATGATCGCCGTGAAGCTGGTGGCCAAGTCGCTGTCGGACGGCTATATCGTCGGATCGCGGGGCTCGGTGGGCTCGTCGCTGGTGGCGTTCCTCTCCGGCATCACCGAGGTGAACAGCCTGCCGCCCCACTACGTTTGCCCGAAGTGCAAGCACAGCGAATTCGACGTGCCGCCGCAGTACGGCTGCGGCCTGGACCTGCCGGTGAAGACCTGCCCGGTCTGCGGCGCGCCGATGGATAAGGACGGGTTCAACATCCCCTTCGAGGTGTT
>CACWVN010000036.1:0-18793 GCA_902764285.1 uncultured Eubacteriales bacterium | reverse complement strand
CTGGGCTTCAAGGGCGACAAGGTGCCCGACATCGACCTGAACTTCTCCGGCGAATACCAGCCCCGCGCCCACCGCTACATCCAGGAGCTGTTCGGCAAGGAATACTGCTTCCGCGCCGGCACCGTGGGCACCATCGCCGACAAGACCGCCTACGGCTACGTGCTGAAATACTGCGAGGAAAAGGGGCTTTCGCTGTCCCGGTCGGAGATGGAGCGCCTGGCCCGGGGCATCACCGGCGTCAAGCGCACCACCGGCCAGCACCCCGCCGGCATGGTGGTGCTGCCGAAGGAATACGAGATCTACCAGTTCACCGCCATCCAGCACCCGGCGGACAACCAGGACACCGACACCATCACCACCCACTTCGACTTCAGTTCGATGCACGACGTGCTGGTGAAGCTGGACGTGCTGGGCCACGACGACCCCACGATGCTGCGCAAGCTGCAGGACATCACCGGCATCCCGCCCCAGCAGGTGCCGCTGCACGACCCGGAGGTGTTTGCCAAAATCCTGTCGCTGTTCACCTCGCCGGAAGCGCTGGGGCTGACGGCGGAGGAGCTGGGCGTCTCCGAAAGCGGCACGCTGGGCGTTCCTGAGTTCGGCACGCCGTTCGTGCGCGGCATGCTGAAGGAGACCCGGCCCAGCTCCATGGAAGAACTGATCCGCATTTCCGGCCTGTCCCACGGCACCAACGTGTGGCTGGGCAACACCCAGGAGCTGGTGCACCAGGGCGTGCCGCTGCGGGAATGCATCTGCACCCGCGACGACATCATGAACCAGCTGATGGCCTGCGGCGTGGCGTCGGAGACCGCGTTCAAGACCATGGAATCCGTGCGCAAGGGCCGCGGCCTGCAGCCGTTCATGGAGGAGGCCATCGTAAATTCCACCGCGCCGGAATGGTTCGTGGGCAGCTGCAAGAAGATCGGCTACATGTTCCCCAAGGCCCACGCCGTGGCCTATGTGACGATGGCGCTGCGCATCGCCTATTTCAAGATCTACTACCCCGCGGCCTATTACTGCTGCTATCTGGCGCGCAACGCCGAGAGCTTCGACGCCACGCGCATGGTGACGCGGGACGTGGCCGCGCTGCGGGGCATGATCGACGACATCCAGGCGCTGGACAAGTCCGAGCGCACCGCCAAGCTGGACGACGAAAACACGCTGCTGGAAATGCTGGTGGAGATGAACCTGCGCGGCGTGCACCTGAAGCCCGTGGACATCTACCGTTCCCACGCCGCGGATTTCTACATCGACGGGGACGGCGAGATCGTGCCGCCCATCAACGCCCTGCCCGGCCTCGGCGCCGCGGCGGCGCAGAACTTCGTGGAAGCGCGCAAGGGCGGGCCGTTTATCAGCCAGGACGACATGGCGCGCCGGGGCGTGCCGAATTCGATGATCGAACAGCTGCGGCTGGCGGGCTGTCTGAACGGCATCCCCGAGACCAGCCAGGTGACGCTCTTCGATTTCAACCTGTGATCGCAGGCCGGGCGCGGAAAAGGGCGGTGTCAAAACCCGCTGTTCCGGCTGCATCCATGCAAGCGCGCCCGGAGCATAATAATCACGGCCACCGGCTTAGCCGGCGGCCGTGATTTCATGTTTTGTTCCCGTTCAGCCCTGCTGTTGGCCGCCGAGCAGCTTCCGCTCGAATTCATCGGCCGGCAGCGGACGCGAGAAGTAATAGCCCTGCACCAGGTCGCAGCCCGCGTCGCGGAGCAGTTTCAGCTGGTTTTCCGTCTCCACGCCCTCGGCCACCACGGGCACCTTGAGATAGCGGGCGATGTCCACGATCAGTTCCACCAGCCGGAAATCCTTCTCGTTGCGCTCGATGTTCCGGATGAAAGCGATGTCCATCTTCAGGACGTCGATGGGCATGGACGACAGCATGTTCAGCGACGAATAGCCGGAGCCGAAGTCGTCCATTTCGATCTCATAGCCCTTCTCGCGCAGCTGTTCGATGACCCTGATCAGGTGGTCGGCGTTCTCGGTGTAGGCGGATTCGGTGACCTCCAGCTTGATGTCGCTGCGGTCCAGCCCGTACCGCGTCACGAGCCCGTCCAGCGTATCGGACAGCTTGGGATCGAACACGTCCACCCGGGAGAGGTTCACCGACACCGGCAGCGTCACGCCGTACTTGTCCCGCCAGGCCGCGATCTGCCGCACGGCCTCGGCCCACACGTAATTGTCCAGCGCGCTGATCTGGCCGCTCCGTTCAAACAGCGGTATGAAATCCTCGGGGGAGATCATGCCCAGCTCCGGATGCCGCCAGCGCACCAGCGCCTCGGCGCTGGCCAGCTTCGGCGGGTCGCACTGGACGTTGTACTTGGGCTGGTAGTACACCTCCAGCGCGTTTTCCGCCAGCGCGCGGCCGAGATCGTTCAAAAGCCGCTGGCTGAACTCGTCGCGCCGGCGCAGCTCGTCGTCGTAGATCATGTAATGGGTCTTGTAGTTGCTCCGCGCCATGTTGCACGCCAGCCACGCGCGGTCGAACATCTCCTCGGGCTCAACGTCTGCCTGCCAGGGCATGACGCCCATGCGCAGCCGGATATCCGTGTTGCGGAACGAGGTGTTCAGCCCGGACTGGAAGCGGTTCAGCAGCGCCTGGTAATCCTCGCGGTGCGCGATGTAGATATTGAAGTGATCGCCCTCGATGCGGCCGCCGATGCCCTCCGTTTCCGCGAGGAAAGCTTCGATTTCGCTGCCCAGCCTGCGCAGCACCTCATCGCCGAAATCGCGGCCGTTCAGCGTGTTCAGGATGTGGAAGCGCTCGATGTTCAGTATGATCGCGTCCATGGGCTTTTCCGGGTGTTCGCGGTAGAGCCGGTTGGCGTACACGAGGAAGAAGCTGCGGTTGTACAGCGGAGTGAGGTGGTCGCGCTCGGTTTCGGAAATGATCCGCCGGCCCTCGTTCGCCTTCGATACCGCGCGCACGCTTCGGATCACCAGCAGCGCGATCACGGAGAGGATGATGGCGGAGGTGACCAGCACGAACAGCATGTTGTCCTCCAGGAAATCCCGGAAGGTCACCCGCTGCTCGGCGAAGGAATAATTGGTCAGCGACGAGTTGATCATCGCGTCCGGGATCAGCCTGCCGATCTTGTTGAGTATCGAATACAGGCAGTCGTCCTCCCGCCGAACGGCGAAGGACATGTCCATCGTCTCGCCGGTGGCGAGGGTGGAAAGATTGAATTCCTTGCACAGATCGCTCGTGCGGTTGATGCGGTAGCTGCTCACCAGCCCGCAGTCCGCCTCGCAGGAAGCCACCGCCTGGAAGGCCGCCTGGCTGTTTTCATAGCGCACGATCTCCCATTCGGGGAAATGGTCCATCAGGAAAGTTTCATAGCTGGGATTGTTCGCGATGATGGCGACGGTCATCTTCTGGTCCGGCGAAACGCCCTGCTGGTCCGCGGTGCGGACCGTCGCGTACATCTCGGTCCTGACGAAGGCGTCCGTGACTATAACGCCGCGCTTCTCGCCGTCATAGGCGCTGAGATTCACCGGGAATATGCAGTCGATCTCCCCGTTGGCCAGGGCCTGCAGGGCGTCCTCCGTCGTGTCAAAGGCCCGGGTCCTGAATTTGAGCTCCGCGTTCTTTTCGCAGGTCTCGGCGAACGTGAGATAATCCGCCAGGGCGCCGGTGAGCGACATGGTGTCCGGGTCGATATCGCAGAAGGGCAGATAGTTCTTTCGGTAGCCCACGCGGATCGTGCCGTGGCCGGCGAGCCAATCCTTTTCCTCCGCGGTGAGGAAGCTGTTGACGGCGCTGGATTTGTGGAACCTCTCGGTCATCTGCTGGTTGAAATCCCGGTTGTCCTCCAGGATGCGGTTCATGGCGACGTCCAGCTCCTGCTTCAGATCGGGCCGGTTCCGGTTGATGCCGAAGAAGAAATCCGAAGAGCCGATTTTGCACACGGGCACCACGTCGGCGGAGGCGCCGTAGGTGTCCAGCGTCACCAGCACGTCGATCTCGCCGTTGGCCAGCATTTCCAGCAATTCCGGCGTCTTGCCCGTCAATTCCACGATCTTCGGGGAGACCTCGTGGTTTTTCGCCCATTCGATAAACAGCTGTTCCTGGATGCTGTTCTGGTTGACGCCGACGCGCTTGCCGTTGAAGGTGGAGAAATCATCGGGGCGGATTTCGGTGTTGCTGGGCGCGATGAAGGCGTGGTAATCCTCGGTTCCCATCCCCTCGGCGGAATACAGGATCTTCTGCGCGCGTTCTTCGGTAAAGGAGACGTCGCTCAGCAGGTCGATCTCCCCCGCCACCAGCATTTCGAACAGCTCCGACCAGCTGCCTTCCACGTATTCATAAGTCCAGCCGGTATAGGTGGCGACGCGCTGCTGGTATTCATAGCCGTAGCCCGAACGCCTTCCGAAGCGGTCCGTCGTGTGGAAGGCCGATTCGTACCAGCCAACGCGGACCACCTTGTTTTCTTCCTGCGCCGATCCTTGCTCGGACAGCGTGGCGGCGAACGTCATCGCCAGCACGACGCACAGCAGGACCACCGTCAGCTTTTTTATAATACCCGCTCCTGTTCGATTGAACGGAGAATTTTTCCGGTCAGTTGTGCATTATGATAACTATATTTTAACACATAACGGGAGCCAGTGCAAGTAGCGGAATGGGACAATTCATGCCCATATCCTCTGCCGGCGCCTGTTTTTGATCTGGATTTTGTCGTACTTTTGTGATATATGATTATGTATAAATTCATCGCAACATCCGCAAGGGGGACCGCGATTCAATGTCCGGTTATTTTATCTACTATACCGAGGCAAGCATCGTCTGCGTGATCATCTTCGGCATTATGCTGGGCCGGGATCTGTTCAGCATGGACCGGCAGGAAAAGCAAATCAAATACGATCACGCGCTCATCGCGTTCATGTTGTATTTCGTCTCGGACGCGCTGTGGGCGGCGGTCATCGCCGGGATCATCCCGAAGAACCTGTTCACCGTGCTGGCGACCAATTTCGCAAACTATATCTTCATGGCCGCCATCACCTATTCCTGGCTGAGATATGTCATGGCCGTGGAACAGGTGCCGAACCGGGAGAATCGGATCACCAAATTCGCCATACAGTTTCCCTTCATCGCATCCACGATCGCGCTGATCGTCACGTATCTCCTGGCGCCGCGGGTGCTCCTGACCGAGGATCTGAATCTGCGTCCCGCCTACAGCGCGTTCCAGATCACCGTTCCCTGCATCTATATCGTGGTGGTCATCATCTATACGATGCGGCGGGCCAGGACCGAGGAGAGCCTGATCGAGAAAAAAAGGCATCTTTTCATCGGGTTCTTCCCGCTGATGGTCATCCTTGGCGGCCTGGTGCAGATCCTGCTGCTGTCGGAAACGCCCATCTTCTGCTTCTGCTGCGCGATACTGATGCTGGTGTTCTACATCAATTCCATGGAAACCCAGATTTCGACGGACCCGCTGACCGCGCTCAACAACCGCGGGCAGCTGCTGCACTACATTTCGCAGAAGGCGAACCTCCACCGCGAGGGCCGGACGACCTTCGTCGTAATGTTCGATATCAACGATTTCAAGGCGATCAACGACACCTACGGTCATGCGGAGGGCGACCGGGCGCTGATCCTGGTCGCGGATTCGCTCCGGCATGTTGTCAAAAACCACAACGCGCCCATGTTCCTCGCCCGTTACGGAGGGGATGAGTTCATCCTCATCGCCCACGCGGCCGACGAAGGCGAGATCGAGCCGCTGATCGGCGAGATCCGCGAACAGATCGACGCGCGGTGCCGCGCGGAGGCGACGCCCTACCGGCTGTCCATCGGCGCGGGCTGCGATGCGCTGATGGGCGCGGAAGACACGTTCCAGAAGTGCATGCAGCGGGCGGACGAAAAGCTGTACCTGGACAAGGCGCGCCAGAAGGAACGCTTCAATCAGATGCCCTGAACCCTCCGCGCGACGGCGGGCAGTGCCCGCACCCATTTGCTGCCGCCCGGCGGTGCCGGGGGCCAACTGCTGCCGCGCGTTCTACCATCCGCCCCGACCCATAGATTCAAGGCTGGGCGTCTGCGTCCCGGCAGGGCCGGGTGCCGGCTGCTGCCGCCCGGCGGTGCCGGGGGCCAACTGCTGCCGTGCGTTCTACCATCCGCCCCGGCCCATAGATTCAAGGCCGGGGCGTCTGCGTCCCGGCGGGGCCGGGTGCCAACTGCTGCCGCGAACATAATCCATCCGCCCGCCCCGTACAGAATGGGGCGGGCGGATGCGTATGAGGTATTCGCTTTGGCGGGCGGCCATTGGCCGCCCCTACAGGAGAACGGCCATTCCTCCGCAGGGGCGCCCTGCGCTCAGCAGTTCCCTGTGTAGACGTACCGCAGGCGCTCCCGGGCGATATCCGCCAGCCGGTAGATGCGGCGCACGTCCGTCGCCTGCCGGTCGGTCATTTGAAAGCGCGGGAAGAATCGGGAGATATGCAGTGGGATTTCCCTTCCGATCGGCCAGCCGTCGGCGTCCGTCAGGTCCGCCACCCAGGCCGTCAGCGCCCGCATTTCGTCCTCGGAATCGTTTTCGCCGGGCACGATCAGGGTGGTCAGTTCCACGTGGCAGGTCTGCGCCGCGCGGGCGATAAACGCCTTGACCATGCCGAGGCTCCCGCCGAGCACCTGCGTGTAGTAGCGGTCGGTAAAGCCCTTGAGATCGATGTTCATGGCGTCGATGTAAGGCGCGACCGCCTCCAGCACCGGCAGCTCCGCCGTCCCGTTGGTGACCAGCACGTTCTTCAATCCCGCCTCGCGCGACAGCTTCGCCGCGTCGCGCACGTATTCCCAGCCGATCAGCGGCTCGTTGTAGGTAAACGCCAGGCCGATGTTCCCGCGGGGCTTCAGCTTTACGGCCGCCTCCGCCAGCGCCTCCGGCGAGACCTGTTCAGCCCTGCCGGCAAGGCGCATCGCCTCCACCGACCAGGAGATATCGTGGT
The DNA here is from genome assembly GCA_902764285.1 of uncultured Eubacteriales bacterium. Taxonomy (GTDB): domain Bacteria; phylum Bacillota; class Clostridia; order Christensenellales; family Aristaeellaceae; genus UBA2862. The sequence continues at coordinate 11,854 of CACWVN010000036.1, read as the reverse complement.
TCTGGCAGAACGGACAGCGCAGGTTGCACCCGTAGCTGCCCGCCGACAGGATCATGCCGCCGGAATAAAACCGCCGCAGCGGCTTCTTCTCCACGGGATCCAGCGCGAGCGCGGTGATCCTGCCGTAGTTCTCCGGAATCACCTCGCCGCCCGCGCATGTCCGCGCGCCGCAAAAGCCCCTGCGCCCCTCCGGGATATCGCAGTGATGAAAGCACACGCCGCACCTCGCCATGCTGCCTCCCCCTGTCAGGTATGCCTGACCACTTCGAACCGCTGCAATTCGACCTTCTCATCCGGTTCAATGCCGGCCTTGCGGCGGGCGATATCCACCTGCTGCCGAACGGTATCCACGCCGTCCAGGTCCGGCAGCAGCAGCCCGCGGCGATGTCCCCGGCTGACGATCACGCCGTAACGCTTCACGTCCAGCTCGGCCTCCGACGCGACGGGTTCCGGCTCGCCCAGCACGTCCACGCTGATCTCCAGCCACTTGAGCTCGTCCGGGCGAATGGGATCAAAGCGCGGGTCCCGGGCGGAGGCGCTGACGGCGTTGTGGATGATCTCTTCCGCCAGGCTGTCCCGCGTGGGCGATATGGTGCCGATGCAGCCCCTCAGCCGCCCCTGCTTGTGGATGGATACGAACGCCCCCGCCCGGCGCCGGGTCAGCTCCTCCGGCAGGTCGCCGGGGATCGCCGCGACCCTGTGATGCAGCACCCAGCTCTCCACCGACTGCCAGGCCAGGTTCACCCACGGGTCGCACTTCGCCCGCTCCTCCCGGAGCCGCCGTTCCTGTTCGCGCTGCCGGATGTCCAGGAACCGGCGCGCCTCGTCCGTCCCCGCAGGATGGAACGCGCAGACGCCGTAGCCCACGCCGGTCACGTCCTCGTGGGAGAGCTTCTCCGCCGCCACGGCCACGCCGTCCAGCGCCCCGGCCATGATGACGAACGAGCGGTGCCCGCACTCCGCGGCGCGTTCGCAGAAGGCCTCGTCGAAATCAAACAGCTCCCCGAACGCCGCCCGGCCGCACACATCCATGATCCGCGCGTCGTATTGCGGGCCTTCCGGCGCGTAACCGTAGGGGCCGTAGCTCTGCAATTTGTGGGAGAGGTCGCCGCTGGCGACGAGCACCGCCCGGCGCCCGGTTTCATCCGCCGCGCGGCGGATCAGCTGCCCCAGCCGGTAATGATCCTCCAGCGGCAGTCCCGACAGCCCGACGCGCACCAGCCTGAATCCGGAATACACTTGGCGGATAAAGTACAGCGGCACCATCGTCCCGTGGTCCAGCTCGGGATCGCGTTCGCCCCGCGTGCCCGCGGGCAGGCCGCCGGCAATCGCCAGCCGTTCGATGGTCTTCGCCAGCTCCGCGTCGTATTCCTCCCAGAAGCGCACGCCCGGCGCGCGGAACCGCGCGAACGAGCCCTCGGCGCTCCTGCCGGGGGAAATGTGGAAATAATCCGCGTACATCGTCGCGTGCGGGCTGGTGAGGATCACGGTCTCCGGCGCCAGCGCGGCGATGTCCTCCGCGACGCGCGCGTAGGCCGCCCGCGTGGCCTCGATCTGCCGCTCGCTCCCGCGCCCGACCTCGGGCACGATCATCGGCGGATGGGGCACCATATAGGCTGCGATGATAGGCATTCCTGTCACTCCCTGAAGCATTTGATTTCCTGATAAACAAGGAAGCCACCCTTTCGGGTGGCTCTGGTACACCATCAGGGGCTCGAACCCTGGACACCCTGATTAAGAGTCAGGTGCTCTACCAACTGAGCTAATGGTGCCTATGGAGCGGTAGACGAGACTCGGACTCGCGACCTCCACCTTGGCAAGGTGGCGCTCTACCAACTGAGCTACTACCGCATGGTTGTTTGCGCTTTGGAAAACCGAAGGTCTTCCGGGCCGGCGGGCAAATCCGCGCAGCGCGCCGACGGGCGAATGTGGAGCGGGTGATGGGAATCGAACCCACGTAGCCAGCTTGGAAGGCTGGAACTCTACCATTGAGTTACACCCGCACGCTTCAATGGCGTTGGAGCGGTAGACGAGACTCGGACTCGCGACCTCCACCTTGGCAAGGTGGCGCTCTACCAACTGAGCTACTACCGCACGGCCTGTCGAACTGCGAAACTGATTTGGTGCGGGCGAAGGGACTCGAACCCATACGCCAAGGCACCAGAACCTAAATCTGGCGCGTCTGCCAATTCCGCCACGCCCGCACAACCGGAATTGCGCGTTTGCCGCAGAGCACAGCCACGACAACCAACGCACAATATTATAACGCGATTCCCGTTTGTTGTCAATACCCGCGCGCCAAAATTATCAGCCCGCGGGGAGATCCGAACGGCCGTAAACCGCGTCGATCATGGGCACGCAGTCCGCCGCAAACGACAGCACGTAGGCCTCGTCGACGTACTGCGCGACGCCCGTTTTCGGGCATTCGCCGCGATAGGCCGCGACGATCTTGCGCCGCCACTGGTCGAATTCCCCGGCGGTCAGAAGCGGGTGATCCGAAGGCGCTTCGGCCGTCTCGATCATATCCAGGATCTCCCTCAGGCGCGGGATCGCGCGATACAGCTTGAAATCCGTGATGAAGGTTTCGTTGTAATAGCGGTCGATGTCCAGCCTGCCGTCCGGGCGGAACAGCCCTTTCAGCCGCGCCTTGTAGCGGGGCACCCACTGGGCGTCCGTAAGCACGTGCACGCCGTAGCCGATGTCGAAGGGCGCGCGGTGTTCCCGCCAGTATTCCACCACCTTGTCCGGATGCGGCGACTGCCAGTTGTACAGGTGGAACAGATCCTTGCGGGATTTATCGCCGTGATCTCGGATGTGGATGGCGTCGGGCGAGATCGCGCCCAGGAAGAATTCCGGGCTGTCGGCATAACGGCGGTGCCCCGCCGCCCAATTGTCCGCCGCCAGCAGATGTACCATCGTCAGCGCCATGCCGTTCCCTCGCTTTCGTTTCACTTTATTCTATCCGGTTCCCGGCGCTTTGTCAAACCCGTCGTCTCCGTTGCAGTTTTAACCCGTTTATCCCTTGATTTTATCGCCCGGGCCGTATATAATAGACGCGACAACAGAAGATGCCTTATCCAGAGCGGCTGAGGGACAGGCCCGATGAAGCCCGGCAACCGGTCGGCGAAAACCGGCGTGGTGCCAATTCCTGCGGACGACCGAAAAGGCCGCCCGAAAGATGAGGCGAGATTGAAAACACCCTTTCCAAGCTCGCCGAAGGCGGGCTTTGTTTTACGCCCCGCGCCGCTGCCTGCGACAGGCGCGGGTTTCGGGCGGCACAGCCAGATGCGCTCGCCCTCAGCCCTGACGGGCGCTCTGTTACGCCCCGCGCCGCTGCCTGCGGCAGGCGCGGGTTTCGGGCGGCGCAGCCAGATGCGCTCGCCCTCAGCCCTGACGGGCGCTGAATAATCCAAAGGAGAAACAATCATGAGACACTTTTTTACCTCTGAATCCGTCACCGAAGGCCATCCGGACAAGGTGTGCGACCAGATCTCCGACGCGGTTCTGGACGCCATACTGGCCCAGGACCCGGAGGCCCACGTGGCCTGCGAATGCGCCGCCACCACCGGCATGGTGCTGGTGATGGGCGAGATCACCACCGACGCCTACGTGCCCATCGATGAGATCGCCCGCAACAAGATCGTGGAGATCGGCTACGACCGCGCGAAATACGGCTTCGACGGCGAATCCTGCGCGGTGTTGGTCAGCGTGCACGAGCAGTCGCCCGACATCGCCCAGGGCGTGGTTCGGGAGAACGCCGACCAGGGCGCCGGCGACCAGGGCATGATGTTCGGCTACGCCTGCGATGAGACGCCGGAATACATGCCCATGGCCATCGCGCTGGCCCACCGGCTGACGCGGCAGCTGGCGAAGGTGCGCAAGGACGGCACGCTGCCCTATCTGCGGCCGGACGGCAAATCCCAGGTGACCATCGAATACGACGACGACCGCGCCGTGCGCATCGACGCCGTGGTGCTGTCCACCCAGCACGCGCCCGAAGTGACGCAGGAAAAGATCTACCAGGACCTGATGGTCTACGTGGTGCGGCCCACGCTGCCCGCCGCGCTGCTGGATGAGAACACGAAGTACTTCGTCAACCCCACCGGCCGGTTCGTGATCGGCGGGCCCCAGGGCGATTCCGGACTGACGGGCCGCAAGATCATCGTGGACACCTACGGCGGCTACGCCCACCACGGCGGCGGCGCGTTCTCCGGCAAGGACCCCAGCAAGGTGGACCGCAGCGCGGCCTATGCCATGCGGCACGTGGCCAAGAACCTGGTGGCCGCCGGGCTGGCCCGCAGGTGCGAAGTGGGCGTGGCCTACGCCATCGGCGTGGCCCAGCCGGTTTCCGTGTTCGTGGACAGCTTCGGCACCGGCGCGCTGAGCGACGACCGGCTGGCCGGGATCGTGAAGGAATGCTTCGACCTGCGGCCCGCGGCCATCATTCGCGACCTGGACCTGAAGCGGCCCATCTACGCGCAGACGGCCAGCTACGGCCATTTCGGCCGCGACGATCTGGACCTGCCCTGGGAGAAGCTGGACAGGGTGGACGCGCTGAAGGCCTATCTGAAGTAAGTCGGAAAAAGACGACCGGCCCGGCATCCAAAGGATGCCGGGCCGGTCTTTGTCTCGCGTTCCCGTCAGATGCCGGCGGTCTTGATGATGAACTGGGTCACGCCGCTCTGGCCCTCGGCGATGCCGGAATAACTGGTATAGCTCTTGGCCAGCTTCACCGCGGCCTTCGCCCGGTCGGCCAGCGTCTCCAGGTCGTCCTGCAGGAAGCCGGTCAGCTTCTGGATGGCCTCGTCGTCGAACTTCTCCAGGCCGGCCTTCATGTCGCCCGTGCCGGTGTGCAGCTCGCGAGCGCCCTTGGCCAGCTTGCCCGCGCCGGTGTCCAGCGTCTCCGCGCCGTCCGCCAGGTCGCCCGCGCCGTCGTCCAGCGCCTTTGCGCCGCTCGCCAGCTGGCCCGCGCCCTTTCTCAGCTTCCGCGCGCCATTCGTCAGCTCCACGCTGCCCGCCGAAAGCGCCCGCGCGCCGTCCGACGCCTGGCCCACCGCCGCGGTGTAATCCAGCACGCCGCAATAGAACGCGTTCACGTCTTCCAGATTCGCCAGCAGGTCCGACAGCGAGCGATAGGCTTCGCCGTCCCTGCCGTTTTCCTCCAGCGCCTGGGCGACGCTGTCCAGGTATTCCGACTTGGTCTTCTGGTCGGCGATGTTCTCGGCGATGATGTCCTGGACCTTCTGGCTGGCCATCTGCTCATCGATGTTTTCGCGGATCAGCCGTTTGACCTCGGCGCTGGCCATCTTCTCTTCGATGGTCTGTTCGATCAGCTTCCGGACCTTCCGGCTGGCCATCTGCTTGTCGATCTCGGCCTTCACGGTGCTTTCCACCGCGTCGGACGCCATCTGCTTCCGGTACTCGGCGTCGATCAGCGCCCGCACGTCGTCGCTCTGCATCTGCCGGTCGGTCTCATCTTCGATGGCCTGGCGCACCGCGTCGGACGCCATATTCGCCTCGTAAGCCGCTTCGATCTTCGCCTTCACGTCGTCGCTCTGCATCTGCTGGTCGACGACCGCGGCGACCTCTTCGTCGCTGAGCGAAAGGATCTTGTCCCGGATCTGGCCCTTCACCGCTTCTTCAACCTTGGCGCGCACCGTCTGCCGGGCAGCTGCCTCGGCCTTGGCACGGTTGTCGGGGTCCTTCTTCTGCTTGTCCACTTCGGCGTCGACGGCGGCGACGACCTTTTCGGATTTCATCTGGTTCGCGACCTCGGCGTCGATGGCGGCCTTCTGGTTCGCCATCTCGGCGTCGATGGCGGCCTCGACGGCGTCCTGCGCCGCCTGGCCCTGCATGGCTGCGTCCACCAGCGCCTCCACGTCCACCGCCTGGTTTTCGGCGTAAGCCACGGGCAGGAGCCCGCTGAAAGCGCTCTGCTGGGCGTCCGGCTCGGGATCGCCGGCCGCTTCGGGCGCCGCCGCTTCTTCGGGCGCGCTCGCCACCTCCGGCGCGCTGACAGCCTTCGGCGCGTCCGCGGGTGCGTCCGCGTCCGCGGCTTCGTTCGCGTCCGCGGCTTCGTTCGCGCCTGCGTTTTCGTTCGCGTCTGCGTTTTCATTCGCATCCGGGTTTTCGTTCGCATCCGCGGGTGCATTCGCGTCCGCGTTTTCGTTCGCGTCCGCGTTTTCGTTCGCGTCCGCGTTTTCGTTCGCGTCCGCATTTTCATTCGCGTCCGGGTTTTCGTTCGCGTCCGCAGGCGCCTGGGCGGCATCCTGCTCCGCCAGCCTGGCGAGGATTTCGGCCTTCACGTTCTCCCGGACGGCCGCCTCCACCGCGGGGCGGATCCTGGAGCGGAACACAGCTTCCACGCCGGGCCGCACGACCCTGGCTTCCACGCCGGCTTCCACGGCGGGGCGAATCGTCTCGTCCATCCTCTGATCGATCATGGCCTGGACCTCGTCGGAGGCCATCTGCTGATCCACGGCGGCGCCGATAGCGGCCTGCACGTTTTCGGACTGCATCTGCTCGGCGACCTTCGCGTTCACCGTCGCTTCGTCGGGATGGCGCACGGCGGCTTCCACCTGCTGGCGGGCGCCCTGCTCCACCTGCTGGCGCACCTTCTGGTCCGCGCCTTCCTCTACCTTTGCGCGGACCTGCTCGCGGGCGCCTTCTTCCACCTTCTGCCGGACGAGATCCGCCGCGCCGGCCTCCACCTGTTCGCGCACCTTTTCGCGCGCGCCGGCCTCCACGGCCTCGACGACCTTCTCGCGGGCCGCCTCTTCCACTTTCTTTTCGACCTCGGCGCGCACGGCTTCGCGCACCTTCTGCTCCAGCACGGCGTCCGCCTGTTCGTAAATGTAAGCCTCCACCTTTTCGAGCAGCTCGCTCTCCAGGCGCTCGATCTCCGCTTCGTAGTTATCGACGGTCAGCGTATGGACCTCGATGCCCAGCTTCTCGAAATCCGCCTGCTTTTCGGCCAGGCCTTCGTTGGCGGTCTCCAGGATGCCCTCGAAGATCTTCTTCGCGCCGTCGGCCAGCTGATCGCTGTTGGCGTCGATTTCAGCCAGGCCGTCGGACAGCTGCTCCGCGCCGCCGCGCAGCTCCCGCGCGCCTGTCACCAGGTCGCGCGTGCCGGCGTACAGGTCGCCCGCGCCGTCCAGCAGCGTTCCGGTGCCCGCGTGCAGGTCTTTCGCGCCGTCCCGCAGCGCGCCGGTGCCCTCGTGCAGGCTGTCCGCGCCGTCGGACAATTCGCCCGCGCCGTCGTCCAGACTCTTCGCGCCGCTCAGCAGCTGGGACATGGCGTCGTTCAGTTCCTGGCTGACATCGGAAAGGTTCAGATCCAGGGAGACGCCGTCCTCGTCCAGCTTGTTGAACAGGGAATTGGTGGCGATGGTGTAGGCGCCGGAGCTGGTGTAATTGGTCACATCCGCGCTGATCGTCGCCGTCGTGGGGATCTCCACGTCGATTTCGTCGTAGTCTTCAAGCTGCAGCGCGTCGCTGACGCCGGGCAGGCCGTAGCACAGGATGGCCTTCATGTTGCCGGCATCCACCAGCTTGCCGTTGGTGACTTCGATGTTCCGATAGACGTTCTCATCCACCAGCATCAGGGTGGCCATCAGGAACGGCACAGGCATGTTCACCGGTTTGCCGTTCACATCCACGGTTTCGGAGAGCGTAGACGCGTATTCAATGCTGATTTCCAGATGGCCGCTCTTTCCCGCCAGCTCCTCGGGCGTAACGTCCCGTCCGTCCAGTTTGTAGGAAATGTGGACGGACACCGGCAGCGGCGCCTCGCTGGTCCCCTCATAGCTGATGTCGCTGCCCTGGGCGTTCCACACCAGCATGCCGTTTTCATCGCTGAAGGTCTGCTCGCCGCCGACGTTTTCGATATTGTCCAGCGCGCTGACATCGGTCAGCACATCGCTGCCGTCGGCATTGTACAGCCGCTCGCTGACCACGATATGGTCGGTCTCGCCGTTGGCGTCCGCCATGACGAACACGGTTTCCTTTTTGTCCTCTGCCAGCGCCGGGCAGGCGCCGCAGGCCAGCATGACCAGGGTCATCGCCGCGGAAAGGCCGCGCTTCATATTCATCTTCATATCTGTCAGACCTCCTCAATGGATTCTCGTTTCTTCATTCCCAGCGTGGTGCGGCGCACCAGCCCGTCGCACAGCATCAGCAGCGACGGCAGCAGCAGGATCACCAGCGCCATGCTGATCAGCGCGCCGCGGGCCAGCAGCATGCAGATCGAGCTGATGATATCGATGTCCGAATACAGCGCCACGCCGAAGGTGGCCGCGAACAGGCCCATGCCGCTGACGATGATCGACGGCGTGGAGGCCGCCAGCGCCGCGGAGACCGCTTCGCGCTTGGCCTTGCCGGAGGCGCGCTCCGCCTTGTAGCGGGTGGTCATCAGTATGGCGTAATCCACGGTGGCGCCCAGCTGGATCGTACTGATGCAGATCGGCGCGATGAACGGCAGGCTCTGGCCCAGATAGTGCGGCAGGCCCAGGTTGATGAATATGGCCAGCTCGATCACCGATATCAGTATGAACGGCAGGCTCAGGCTGCGCTCCACCAGCAGTATGATGACGAAGATGGCGAAGATCGAAACCAGGTTGACCACCTGGAAATCCCGGTTGGTGATCTCGATCATATCCTTGGTGCAGGGCGCCTCGCCGATCAGCAGCCCGCCGGGATCGCGGCGCTTCAGGATTTCGTTCAGCGCGTCGATCTGGGCGTTCACCTCGTCGGTGGCCACGTCGTACTTCGAATTCACCAGCAGCAGCTCCAGATCGCCGCTCTGCAGCTTGGAAACCAGCTTCTCGGGCAGCATCTCCTTGGGGATGGTGGCGCCGATCACCGATTCCAGGCCCAGCACGTAGTTGACGCCGTCGACCTGCTCCATCTCGTCGATCATTTCCTTGACCTCTTTGGACGGCAGGTCGGCGTCCAGCAGCACCATGTGGGTGCAGGCCACGTCGAAGGTATCGGTCAGTTTATGCTGGGCGACGACGTAGGGCAGGTTTTCCGGCAGCGTCGCGCCGAGGTTATAGTAGACTTCCGAATTGGACTGGCGGTAGCCGCCGTAGGCCGGCGCGACCACCAGCGCGAAGATCACCAGCAGCGCCGGGAACACCTTCGTCACGCCGCGGGCAAACGCGCCCATGTTCGGGATGATGGAGCGGTGCTTCGTCCGCTGCAGCGGCTTGTCCAGCAGCAGGATCATCGAAGGCAGGATCGTCACGCAGCCGATCACGCCCAGCAGCACGCCCTTCGCCATCACGATGCCCAGGTCCAGGCCCAGCGTAAAGCTCATGAAGCACAGGGCGATGAAGCCCGCGATGGTGGTGATGCTGCTGCCGATCACGCTGGTCAGCGTCTCGCGGATGGCCAGCGCCATGGCCTCGCGGTTGTCGGCGGCCTTCGCCAGCTGTTCGTTGTAGCTGTGCCACAGGAAGATGGAATAGTCCATCGTCACGGCCAGCTGCAGCACCGCGGCCAGCGCCTTGGTAATATAGGATACCTCGCCCAGGAAGACATTCGTGCCCATGTTGTAGAGGATCGTCATGCCGATGGACGCCAGGAACACGAACGGAACCAGCCAGCCGTCCAGGAAGATCATCATGGCCGCGCAGGCCAGCGCCACGGCGATGCCCACGTAGATCGGCTCTTCCCGCTCGCACAGGTCCATCAGGTCGATGACCATGGCCGTCATGCCGGAGACGAAAGCCTTTTCGCCGACGATCCGCCGGATCTGCTTGAAGGCCCCGATGGTGGCGTCTTCGGACGTGGTGCCGTCGAAGAACACGGCGATCATCGTGGCGTCGCCGGCGTTGAAAGCGTCGTACAGCTTCTCGGGCAGCATGTCCTTGGGAATGGAGATATCCGCGAAGCTGGTGTACCACAGGGCGGAATCGACGTGTTCGACCTGTTCGATCTCGTCCCGCAGCGCCGCGACGTCCTCGTCGCGCATGCCCTCGATGACCACGAAGGAAAACGCGCCCTTGCCGAACTGGGCCATCAGCTCGTCCTGCCCCACCATGGTGTCGATATCCGACGGCAGGTAGGTGAGCATATCATAATTGATCCGCGTAGCCGCCATGCCGATCACCGACGGAATCAGCAGCAGCACGGCGAGAATCAGTATCGGAATGCGGCATTTGACCACGGCTCTTGAAAACCGCATGGAATTCATCTCCTCAGAAAACAGACTTCGGTTTATTTATCCGATATGCTGGAATCGCGGCGCGGCGGTGTCCGGCTGCTGATTGCGGATGATCTTCACCGCGCACAGCGCCACCGACAGGTTCAGCGCCCCTTCGGCCAGCAGCGCGCCGCCCAGCAGCACCGTCATCGCCCGGGCGCCCCCGGCGGGGTTCATCACCAGCACGATGCCGACCGCGCCGGCCAGCAGCGCCAGCGCCAGGATCAGCCACCAGTGCTCCAGCCCGAACCGCCGGGCGTCCAGCGCCGTCTGCAGCTTGAACAGCCCGTCGGCGATGATTTCGATGCCCAGGATGATGCACAGCGCGTTCACAGCCCCGTTCGGCCGAATCAGTATCGCCAGGCCCAGCGCGATCAGCAGGATGCCGAAGGCCAGGTCAAACTGGAACGCCAGCCGGTACAGGTCCTTGGAAAAATACCCCAGCAACTTGACCGCCCCGAAGGCGATCATCGCCGCGCCGATGATCGAACCGATCAGCGCGACGGAAAGTCCCGGCCGCAGCATCAGCAGCGCGCCCAGCGCGCAGAAGCCCGCGGACAGCGCGACGTAGGCGGCCTTGGCGGCCCGGATCATCTTCACAGAACGCATTTGCCATTCCTCCCTTGCTTGCATGGGTATTATAGCAGCGTTTTCCAGCCGGGAAAATGGACAAAAACGGGTCGGTGTATCAAATTTGGGCATCCGGCCGGTTTTGCCCAAATGATTCGCGGCAGCGCGTGCCGGAAGAGATCCGCGCGCCACGGTCTGCCCGCGCCGCACGCTTTGGACAACAAAAAACAGACCGAAGTCTGTCAATCGCTTCGGTCTGTGCGGAATTCTTTTCGTCATTTATCCTCGAGACTGTGCCTGAGCATCGCCCGCGTCAGCCCCCTGCAAAGCTCGCAGGCCCGCAGGAACCGGTTCCGGCGGCCGTCGTCCATGCCGCTGGACAGCCAGTCGATGACGTAGCCGAATATTTCACATTTATAGAACATCACCACGGCTTCACGGTCTTCGTCCGGCAGGGCGATGTCGCCGGCGCTGTTGTTCACGAACGCCGCGGCCACGTAGCCGCAGATATCCAGCAGATACCGTTCGTAGATATCCCGGTTGGCGGAATTATAGATGTGCAGCAGCGCGCGCTTGTGTTCCAGCGACAGCTGCATGGCCGCCTCGATGCATTCCTCGAGCGATGAGATGCCGTGATAGCCCTGCATGATCCGGTCGGTCTCCGCCTTGACGATCGCCTCCACCAGATCCGGCACATCGGCAAAATGATAATAGAAAGTATTGCGGTTGACGCCGCAGTCCTCCACGATATCCTTGATGGAAATCTTGTTCAGAGGCCGCTCGTCCAGCAGTTTCATGAATGATTCCATGATGGATTTTCGCGTAAACGCCGCCATTTTTCACCCTCCGCGATAACTGTTTTGCGCCGTCCCGTCCGGCAGATCTTCCCTACTCATTATACCTTGATTGTCGGCGTGCTGCCTTTACGCCCCGCGCTGCTGCCTCACGGCAGGCGCGGGTTTCGGATGCGTCTTGTCCCTCCGTGACTGCGCTTGCATCCTCAGTCCGGCTTTGCCGGACGCTCCTTTGCCCGCCGACCCGGAAAACGTTCCGTTTTCCTAATCATTATATCATGCCAAA
>CACWVN010000035.1 GCA_902764285.1 uncultured Eubacteriales bacterium | reverse complement strand
AATTCGTACAGACCGTCACCACGCTGCCCAACTTCATCAGCTGGGTACTGGTGTTCGCCATCTATTTCCACGTGTTCGGCAGCAACGGCGCGATGAACAGATGTGGTACAGCTGGGAAGTCGGCTTCTGGAACAGCGTGGATCGTCTGAACGACGGCACCGCGTTCATCTTCATCCCCGTGGGCGACATGCTCTACTATGCGGACGCGGACCGCTACTACGGCTCCGACCGCATGTTCGGCATCGGCTCCCAGGTGGAAGGCGAGAAGTATGACCGCATCATGGAGTTCCTCGACTGGTATGCCAGCCCCGAAGGCGTCACCTTCCAGCACGCCGGTATCGAGGGCCTGAACTACACCGTCAACGAGGACGGCACCTTCACCCCCTACAAGGACAACGCCCTGATGGACAACCTGCCCGTGCCGGACGAGTTCGGCGGCGGCGGATACAACGACGGCAACAACGCCATCAACCAGTGGATCGTGTCCTCCATCTGCGTGAACCCGCTGACCGGCGAGCGCTACGCGCAGAAGTTCTGGCAGTCCTATAAGGATATGACCATGACCCAGATGAAGAAGGAATGGCAGGAGTACTTCGGCGCCGAGGATGCCGTGGACTACATGAAGAAGAACAACCAGCTGCTGGCCAGCCCCAGCGTGGACTTCACGCCTGCCTCCGACGACAACGACATCGCCGCCATCCGCGTGGATGTGAACAAGACGCTGTGCCAGTACACCTGGCAGCTGATCTTCGCCGAGTCCGACGAAGATTTCGAAGACCTGTGGGACGTGATGGTCGAGCAGCTGAACGGCTTCGGCTATGAGCAGCTGTACGAGTACGACTGCGCGAACTATCAGCCCGAAGTGGACGCCAAGATCGCGGCCGCGGCCTGATGAACGCACACGGCGTATAAACGTCACGGGCGCCTCGCAAGAGGCGCCCGTTCTTTTGTGTCGGAGCGAATTATGCCTTTTCAAACCGGACGACGTTCCAGCTGAGCGCGGGGATCCGGATCTCCGCGCGGCCGCCGTCGATCTTCCCGCCGGGGCCCGCCTGCGGCGCCACGTTGTTGGGATTCTCCTCGGTGTTCACGGCCTTCACGTCTTCGTGCTTCAGCAGGATGTGCTCGCCGAGCTTCATGCCGCCGAACGCCCGCAGGTCGATGTCCAGCGTGTAATCCTCCGTCAGGTCGCGGTTCACGCAGAACACGGTCACGCTGCCGTCGTCTGAAAGCGTCGCCGTCGCGTCGATCACCGGCACGCCCTCGTAATCGGAACAGTCGTGCCCTCGTAATCGGAACAGTCGTACACCGGCGTGTCCACCAGCGCCTTCAGCGCCGTGCCGCGGCCGTACTTCGACGCGTGCAGGAACGGCCAGTAGATCGTCTGCGCCCAGCAGCCGCCGCCGTTGCGCGTCATGATCGGCGCGATCACATTCACCAGCTGCGCCAGGCACGCGATCTTCACGCGGTCCGCGTTGCGCAGGAAGGTGATCAGCATGCTGCCGGCCAGCAGCGCGTCTTCGAAGTTGTACACGTCCTCCAGCAGCGGCAGCGCGCGTCCCCACTTGCCGCGCTTCCAGACCTCCTTGTCCTGCTCGCTGGAATGGTACCACACGTTCCATTCGTCGAAGGACAGGTTGATCTGCTTCTTCGCGTGCTTCTTGCCCTTCACCGCGTCGCAGATGGCCACCACGGTCTTGATGAACTCGTCCAGGTCCATCGTCCGCGCCAGGAAGCCCGGCGTGTCGTTGGTCGGATTGCCGTAATAGCGGTGCAGCGACACGTAGTCCACGTTGTCGTAGCACTCGTTCAACATCGTCAACTCCCAATCGCCGAACGTGGGCATGCCGGAACCGGACGAGCCGCAGGCCACCAGCTCGATGGACGGATCGACCCACTTCATCATCTTGGCGGATTCATTGGCGATGCGGCCGTATTCATACGCCGTTTTCTGGCCCATCTGCCAGGGGCCGTCCATCTCGTTGCCCAGGCACCACAGCTTGATGCCCAGCGGGTCCTTCGCGCCGTTGGCGATGCGCAGGTCCGAAAGCCGCGTCCCGCCCGGATGGTTCGCGTATTCCACCACGTCGCGGGCGTTCTCGGGGCCGCGGGTGCCCAGGTTGATCGCGTACATCACCTGGGAATCGGCCTTCTTCGCCCAATCCGCGAACTCGTGCAGGCCCACCTCGTTGGTTTCGGTGGTGAACCACGCCAGGTCCAGCCGCTTCGGCCGGTTCGGGCCCACGGAATCCTCCCAGTTGAAGCCGGAGACGAAGTTGCCGCCCGGATAGCGCACCACGGGCACGCCCAGCCGGCGCACCATCTCCAGCACGTCCCTGCGGAACCCCTGTTCATCCGCCTGCGGGTGTCCCGGCTCATAGATGCCGCCGTACACCGCGCGGCCCAGGTGTTCGATGAACGAGCCGTAGATCCGCGGGTCGATCCGACCGATGACGTAATCCCTGTCCAGTGTCATTTTGGCCTGCTTCATAAAAAACGCTCCTCTCGGGTATTAGGGTGTGTTTCCAAATGCGGTTTTCAGTGGGTTCGGCTGCATTTCAAGGCGCGTCTCCGCAGATGCCGGATGCAACAGGTATCCGCGCCGCCCGGGCGGGCGGGGATGCATGGGATCATCAGCGCAGGCCGCCTTTTCAATTCCGCGCTCTTCTGTCCTTTACGGCGCCGGCGGAGCGGCCCCGGTATTTTCGTCCAACTGTTCAAAATCCTGAACCGGCATGGGCTTATGGAAGAAGAAGCCCTGCATTTCCGAACAGCCCCGGCTCTGGAGGAAGTGCGCCTGGTCGGCGTTCTCCACGCCCTCGGCGATCAGATCCATTCCCAGGGCGCGCACCATTCGGATCATGTGGCTGACGATGACGCGGCCCCGCTCGGGGTCGCCCGTGCTGCTCAGGAAGAGCAGATCCAGCTTGATGCGATCCACCGGCACTTCCTTGAGCATGTGCAGGGAGGAATAGCCGCTGCCGAAATCGTCCATCTCCACCTGGAAACCGAGCTCGCGCAGCTTCACCGTGGTGCTGATCAGCAGGGCCGGATCCTCCACATAGGCGGTTTCGGTGATCTCGATCCGAAGCTGGTCGGCGCCCAGGCCGTAGGTCCGGATCAACTGGCTGAAGTGTCCGGGGATATCCCGGCCCTCCAGCATGTCGCACCGCGACAGATTCACCGACACGGAGCGCCGCTTTCCCTGCGCGTTCCACCGGCTGAGATCCTGGCAGACCCTGTCCCAGACAAAGCAGTCGAGATCGTAGATGAGACCGGCCTCCTCCAGCGTGGGGATGAACTCGGCGGGGCGAAGCCAGCCCAGCTTGGCGTGGTTCCAGCGGCACAGGGCTTCCGCGCCGGTGATCAGCCCCGTTTCATAATTCACCTGGGGCTGATACCAGACCTGCAGCTGGCCGGATTGGATGGCCACGGGCAGGTGACTGACGACGTCCGCGACCCGCTTTCCCTTTTCCCACTGGTCGGGGTTATAGAACTCGTAGCCGTCCTTGCGGGTGCTGCGGACGCGCTTCTCCGCCACGCGGGCAAAATCCAGCATGTGGTCCACGTCGATCCGCCGGTAGTCCTCCGGCGTCAGCACATAGACGCCGCCGCAAATCTGGACCTTGTGTTCCTTGCCCTGGTCGACGAAATAATTCCGCACGGAATCGTTCACCTTGTGGTCGTCCATGCGCAGCAGGTCGTCTCCCCCAAGGCGGCGGAGCACGGCGAAGCGGTCGCCCGTGACGCGGCCCATGGCCTCCTCGTCCGTCAGGGTCTCCAGAGTCTTGCTGACCCAAAAGCGCAGCAACTCGTCTCCGGCCGCCATGCCGAGACTGTCGTTGACGTATTTGAAATTCCGGATGTTGGTAAAGGCGAGCAGATACGGGATGTCCGGATGGGCGCGCAGCAGTTCCTCCACCCGCTTCCTGAACCCGTTCAGGCTGTACACGCCGGTCAGCGGGTCATGGTCGATCAGCCGATGCATCTTCTCCGCCTGTTCCATGCGGATGGCATGGTTTTTCTGCACGGCGATCACGATCAGCGATGCAAACAGGAGCACGCCCAGGAGCAGGAGCAGCCCGTACTGGTACAGATAATCAAAGAAATCATACTGATAAAGCCGGCGGGAGGTGTAATCCAGAATGATCGCCTGGCGGCGCGTATCGCTCAGCGCGGCGATGCCGCCGTTCAGCCGGTCGATGATCGCCCGGCCGGCAGGGGTATCCGCCGCGCCCGCCCGGAAATCCATGGAGAACATGTCGGAAGGCTGAACCATCAAATCGGAACAGGAGGGCTTTTGCAGCAGATAGCTCCAGACGTAGGAATTATGCAGCAGCGCGTCCACCTTGTCGTCGCGGAGGGCCTTCACGGAATCGGACAAATCTTCAAACAGGGTGATCTCGATGCCCGGATACAGCTGGCGAACCGTCTCCGTCACGCCGCTCAGCGAGTAGAACATGCCCACCCGGAGCTCGTTCAGCGGCGGCAGCTGACGGTTGCCTTCGGTGACGAGCGTAAACGGCGTCTGGAAGAGATTGTCCGAAACGACAGTCGAACGCCCGGAAGCGCTGGAAATGGCGCTGCCGAAGGGCATGACGACATCATACGCCGAATTGTCCAGGGCTTCCTTCAGCGTCTCTTCCTCTATCGCCCTGAACGTAACGGCATACCCCGCCGCTTCCGCCGCGGAGCGCATCAGATCCGCGCCGATGCCGACGATTTCATCCGTGTCGGCATCCCGATAAAACACGGGACAGCGGTCCACGGGCACGCCGACCGTCAACGCGTCGCCGCCGTTTTCCGCGAAAGCGGACAGAACCGGCGCGACGGCGCAGGACAGCCCCGCGATAACGCAGATCAGCGCTGTCAGAAGCCGTCTGTTCATCCGTTTTACAGTTGGGACGGTGTTCTTTTCCGTCAAATCAATCAAACCTCATTTCAGGGGTCGATGTGCGATCGCCAGCTTTCTCAAATCTTCCTCGTAACGCGGACTGCTCCGCGCCGCCGGTTCCGGGGAAACCGCCGTTCCCGGTTCATCGTCCGGCCGCGGTTATTCCGCGATATTGTTGCACAGGCTGATCACCAGCACGTCCTCAGACGCGGGGCTCTTGACGAAGTAGTTGCTGGTTTCCACCTTGCGGTAGACGCCGTCATCGCCGATCTGCCGGGTCGTCAAATGGATCCCCTTTACCCCTTCCCGGTGCAGTTTCAGCTGGTTTTCCCGACAGAAGGTGCGGTTCCAGCACTCCTGGTCGTCCGGATGCATGGACATCGTGCCGTGGGCGATCAAGTCGTCGACGCTGCCCGTGGAGGGACAGCCCCGGGAAGTGAAGTTATCATAGGTCATCATGTAAAAGCTGTTGCGGGTCAGATTTCCATAGATGATCAGCGGATACCGCATGCAAACCGCCTGGAGCAGCAGCTGGACCGCGGCGGCTTCGGATTGAATCTGAAGGATATCCTCCCCGGCGGCGATCCTGTCCCGGTTGATCAGGCGTTCGCGGTAATCCCGCTCCGGCATGGGCTGGTCAAAATAGAAGCCCTGTATGAGATTGCAGTTGCAGGTGCGCAGGAAGCCGAGCTGTTCCTTGGTCTCCACGCCCTCCGCCACGGTGCGCATGTTCAGACGGTTGGCGAACAGGAAGATGCTTTCAAGGATGATGCGCTCGCGCTCATCCTCGCAGTTCTTCCTGAGCAGCGACCGGTCGATCTTGATCTCGTCCGGCAGCGTATCGGCCACCATGCTCAGCGACGAGAGGCCGCTGCCGAAGTCGTCGATGGAAAACTCAAAGCCGTGGTCGTGGAGCTCCGCGACCATCTCGCGCATCCGCTCCTCTTCGTCGATCATGGCCGACTCGGTGATCTCCACGAGATGAGATTATGGTCCAGATGATGGGAATCGGCGAGGGCGGCCAGGCGCTTCGGCATGTCTTCCTCGTGCAAATGCCATCGGGAAAAGTTGATGGAGACCGGCTGCGGTTTGATGCCCTCCGCTTTCAACCGTTCCAGGAACGCGCAGACCTCCTCCACCATATACCAGTCCAGCACCGTGATCGCATCCGATTGCTCCAAAGACGGCAGGAACAGTTCCGGCAGCACGACGCTGCCGTCCTTCCTGATCCATCTGGCCAGCGCCTCGGCGGATTTCAGGCGATTGGTCGTCGCGTCATACTTCGGCTGATAATACACCTGTATTTCGCGATTCGCCATAGCGGCCAAAACATCGCCGGTCAGGTACTTCCTGTCCATCTGCTTTGCCTCCCATACTTCTGATCATATTATAACATGCATACAAGGAGTTCGCAATCAAAAAAACCGGCCGTCCGGAAGCGTTTTGTCTTCCGCCAGGGCGTTCCGGTGAATCGCGGGCAGGACAGCCCGGATGCAAAGCGAGGGCCGGCCGTATTCACCGGCCGGCCCGTCTCGGCGCATCGGACGGCCGCAGGGCCGTCCATCGTCGTCCGTATCAAAAATGCGCGCAGGACCGCGTTTTCCCCGACGCCGAAAGCCGCCATATCGCAGGCGCGCGTCAGAACTCCGCCAGCATCAGCGATCCGTCCCTCCCGCTGATCCCGATCGAGAACTGGCGGACCCGGCCGTCGCCGTCGGTAAACCGGATCCCGTAGCACGGGATATCCCCGGGGAAGGCGATCTTCACGACGAAGGGATCGTCCGGGATCAGCCCGTCCCGCTCGCAAAGAACCGTCGCGTCAAAAAACGTCTCCGAATCCACGAGCTCCAGTGCCAGCAGCGCAAACCCCGTGACCGGTTCATCCGCCATGATGGTCACGTATTCGCCGTCCGGGTCCACCACCAGCGCATTTTTCGTCGCCTCGGCCCAGTCGGCCCGGATGGGCATGTCGCCGCTTTCCTCCGGCTCCGGATCCGCCCAGGGCACGAGATATTTCGCCAGTATGTAGCCGTACTGGCCGTCGTAGTTGCAATAAATGAAATCGCCGGTAAAAGGGCCCTGTTCCGCATCCGTCACGATGGCATAAAGGGGCACCCGGGCCAGCCGCCCGCAGCCCGTGCCGGGGCCGTCCCGCAGCGAAACCCATTCCTCGCAGTTATCCACCATCATCGTACCGTAATAGGTGGTCTCCGCCAGGGCCGGCGCCGCGGCGATCAGCATGACGAGCAGAAAAAGAAAGCATCGTTTCATTTCTCAGTCCTCCAGACAGGTTTTGGCGCGACCGCCTCGCGCGGGTCGGGGATCAGCCTGCCCGGCACGGCAGCATCCAACGCAGCACGGCGCGGAGCGCCTCACGGGTAGGTTCCCTCGGGCCGGCGTGCCGGATCCGTTTCCGGGTATCGTCCGCATCGCGCTAGGCTTCGTCGGTCCTCTCCGCCACGGCATAGGACGGCGAGAACGCGCCGCTGCCGTACATCTTGTAATAGCCCCGGAAGATCCGGCTGACGGCGGTCCTGACGCCCTCGGGGTCCGTGCCGAGCAGTATGACCAGGAACTGCTGCCTTCCGTAGCGCGTCAGGATATCCACGTTTCGGATGGTCTGCCGGATGGACTGTTCCATGAAGAACATGGCCCGCTCCTGTTCCGTCGCGCTCGGCGTCACGCCCGCGTTCGGCGTCAGCGTGATCACGATCAGCTTGAACGGGTGGGAAAAGCGCTTCTCCAGGTTGGCGATGTATTCATACAGCTTTTCGAAGTGCCTGTATTCCACGTCGAGGGCGCCTTCATAGCTGCCTTCATTCTTCATGGTCTCGGCGATCTGGCCGGCATCCGCGTCCTGGGACAGGAAGGATTCCACCGCCTGCTGCAAAAACGCCGAGGACGCCTGGGTGACCATGTCGCTGTCCGGAGAATCCTCGCGCATGATGTCGTCCAGGAGCCCGCGATCCCACAGGTCCATGAAGATATCCGTGTACTCCGGATCGAATTGTTTTCCGCGGCCTTCCATCAATTCGCGCCTGATGTGCTCGCGTTCGCACGCCTTCCTGTAAATGCGGGTGGAGCTCATCGCGTCAAAGGCGTCGGCGATGGCCACGATCCGCGCCTCCTCCGGAATCTCCGTGCCCTTGAGCCCGAGCGGGTATCCCCTGCCGTCGTAGCGCTCGTGATGGCACCGGGCGACGTCCTCGGCGATGTCGATCGTGATCCTGCCGAGCAGGATCTCGCCGCCCATGGTCGTGTGAGATTTGATGATATCGTATTCCACGTCCGACAGGCGGCCGGGATTGTTCAGGATCGAATCGGGGACGCCGATCTTCCCGATATCGTGCAAGAGCGCCGCATACCGGAGGTTGTTCACCCGCTCGGCATCCCAGCCCAGGGCTTCGGCGATCTTCACCGAATACTGGCTGACGCGGGTGGAATGGCCGCGGGTATACGGGTCCTTCGCGTCGATGGCGTGGGCGAGCGTCTGGATGGCCTGGAACGACATCTGTTCGATCCTGCGGCTCCGTT
Source organism: uncultured Eubacteriales bacterium (assembly GCA_902764285.1). Lineage (GTDB taxonomy): Bacteria > Bacillota > Clostridia > Christensenellales > Aristaeellaceae > UBA2862. Next base: position 14,146 of record CACWVN010000035.1, on the reverse strand, counting down.
CCTCGGCCACCGCCGTCTGCCGCGCCACCTCGTCGTTCAGCCTGGCCGTGTACTCAATTTCCACCAGTACGCTGTTGTGATACTGGTACATCACGTACAGCACCAGCAGGCCGTGAAAGAAGTACAGCAGCGGAAAGCGGTCCATGACGATCCGGGAATAGCTGGACGCCATCAGCGCGCGCACCGGCGTATAGAAAGCCACGATGAAGAGCAGCTGGAAATAGGCGGTGATCAGCATGCCGATCTTCACCGACAATGTGTAGCACACCGACAGCGGCACCAGCAGCGTCCAGATGAACGCAAACCCGTTTTTCGCGAAGAGCACGTCATAGGTGAGCACCAGCACCAGGGCGACGCTGGTGATGACGATCGAAGCGTTTCGTTTTTTGAATCGGGCGACGGAGATAAAAGAAGCGAGCCCCATGCAGAAAATCAAAAAGCAGGTCAGGGTCATGACGTGCTGTCCCTGGACCAGGTTGACCAGCGACATGACAAAGCCGATCGCCATCATGATCATCGATGAGGCGGCGATGTTTCTCAGGTTCTTCTCGCGCCGTTCACCCACAAATATATCGCGATTAAGGGTTGAAACGATTTTTCTGAGCTTTTCGCGCATGGCGATTTTCCTGTTCAGGGGAAAAGATGACGATTTTCCTGTATTATACCACACAGCCGGGTCCGGCGCAACGGACAATGAGAACTCCGTCGGCATATTCTAATGGTTTCCTAATCCAGTTTTCTTGGCATTTCATTTTCGGGCGATATAATGGGCCCATCAAAACGAACGGAGGAAACAAACCATGACGCAGTACGAAATGACCGAGAACCTCTCTGGGAAGATGAACATAACCCTGGAAGAAGCGAAGAGCGTTCTGGAGGCGAGCGACTGGAACATGCTTACGGCGACGCATCATCTGGATCAGGAGAGATTCCGCCGGATGCAGGCGCTGAACGAAGTCGCGTCAAGCTGCGAAGCAGCCGTTGCAGACGGGACCGCCGGGAATGAGCAGCCCGTCAACGCCGAAGAAACCAAGGGCGTCGAAGCGGAAAAGTGCAGCCGGAGCAAGGCCGTCAGGAACCTGGGCGAACACATCAGCCGGCTGGTGGCCTTCGGCAACCGCAATCGCCTCGTGGTGCGCCGCGGCGACGCGGCGGTGGTTGAGCTGCCCGTCACCGTGCTGGCGCTGCTGTTGATCGGCGCCTTCTGGGCGTGCGCGCCGCTGTTCGTGATCGGCCTGTTCGCGGGCTGCCGCTACAGCTTCAAGGGCCAGGATCTCGGCCGCGAGGGCGTCATCAACGCCTGACCGGCGGTGCCGGCGGGCAGTGCCCGCAGCCTTCTGCTGCCGCCCGGCGGTGCCGGGAGCCGGCTGCTGCCGCCCGATTATGCACGATTTCCCGCGCCACTGATTCCGGCGCGGGAAATCTTTGTACTGTTGAGTTCTTGGCCGCCCTACAGCTGAAGATTCCGTCGGTCGGAATGCCCGACCGTCGTATACTCGACGAGCTGTTTCCAGATGTTCCCGCCGCGAACGTGCATGGTGAAATGCTTGCCGTTATCGGCGGTAAAGGAGATCAGAGCGCCGTCGTCGCTGTTTTTGTCGGGCTCGATCCGCAGCTGCGCGCCGCCGCATATCGTGATCAGAAGCGGCGCGTCCTTCCCCACCCGCCGGAACATCGGCATGACGTAATCCTTGCGCAGCAGGGAGACGACGGCCTTGTAGTTGTCCGGAAGGATGACATACCGCTTTCCTTCGTAGGTGCATATCACGGCCCTGTCCGGTTCCACATAGGTCTCATCGCCGTTGACGAGGGCGGCGGCGTTGAACGAAGCGGCCACCTGCACGGCGTATTCGTTGCCCTGGCTGCGCGCGTACACCACGTAGCCGAGCCATACGCAGCCGATCAGGAACATCGCGACCGCGAGAAAAACGATGGTTTTCATCTTCCAGCCCATGGGCAAACCTCCGATCGTTCAGATTCCGGACGACCCGCGAACGGGTCCCCGCCAGCCGTAGAGAAGCGCTGGTTCCGTCGTTTCGACGCGGCCGTCACCGCCGCGCTTCCAGCAGCCTTGCCAGCGTATCCTTCAAAAGATCGATATCCACCGGTTTGGAGAGATGCGCGTTCATGCCGGCCTGGAAGCATTGTTTGACATCCTCTTCAAAGGCGTTGGCGGTCAGGGCGATGATCGGAACCGTCGCGGCGTCCGCCCGGTCCAGCTTCCGGATTTCCCGCGCGGCGGTCAGGCCGTCCATGACGGGCATCCGCATATCCATCAGGATGGCGTCGAAATGCCCCGCCTCGCTCTGTTCGAACATCTCCACCGCCCGCTGGCCGTTTTCCGCCCACTCGGAGGTCATATCCTCGATTTCGAGCAGATCCGCCAGGACCTCCGCGTTCATCTCCTGATCCTCGGCGATCAGCATGTGTCGGCCCTCAAGGGACGCGCTTTCGGCCGGAGCCGCTTCGCCCTCCGCGGCGGCGCTCGGGACTTCCAGTTCGCGGGTCCGGCCGAGGGTGACGGATACGGTGAAGGTCGTGCCGAGGCCCTTTTCGCTCTCGACCTCGATCTCGCCGCCCATCATCTCCACGATGCTCTTGGTAATCGCCATGCCCAGGCCGATGCCGCCGTACTGGTTGGTGTTGCTCGTGTTTTCCTGGGAAAACGCCTCAAACAGTTTGGGGATAAACTCCTTATCCATGCCGATGCCGGTATCCTCCATGGTGAAGCGCAGGGTGGCCTGGTCCTCCGTGGCGGCGATCTGTTCGACGGTGAAGGTGATCACACCCGGCACGTCGGTAAACTTCACGGAATTGCCGAGGATGTTGATGATCACCTGCTTGAGCTTCAGATCGTCGCCCACAAAGGCGTCATCCAGGATGCCGATCTCTTTGCACTCAAAGCGCAGGCCCTTGTCTTTGCACTGGCCGCCGACGATGATGCTGATCTGCTCCAGGAAATCCCGGAAGGAGAACGGTTCCTCCTTGAGCACCATGCGCCCGGATTCGATGCGGCTCATATCCAGGAGAGGGAGAGCAGATGCCGCGCGCTCGCGCCGATCTTCTCCAACTCTTCCCGCGTGCGCGGGGAAATGGTCTCATCGCGCAGGGCGATGCTGTCCAGCCCGATGATGGCGTTCATCGGGGTGCGGATCTCGTGGCTCATCTGGGACAGGAACTGGGATTTCGCCCGGTTGGCGCTCTGAGCCTCCTCCGCCGACGCGATCAGCCGCCGGTTGACCTCTCCCTGCCAGTGGATGAGCCGGTTGATCAGCGTGACGATAAACACCAGGCAGAGGCTGAACAGCGCCAGGAACACGACCGTCACGAGGATCACGCTGCCGTAGATGTTCCACCAGCGGTTCGCCACCAGCACGGTGAAGCCGGAGTCCGTCCTGCGGCTGAGGCAGGCCATGAACCGCGACGAATAATCGCGCATGGTCGTGACGCCTTCCCGATTATTGGCGTCCGCGTATTCCGTATCCTCGATGCTTGTGGCGCTGCTCTCGCCCATCTGGTAGGCTTCATTCGGATGGTTGATGATCACGCCCTCGGAATCCACGAGGAAGGCATAGCTCTGGCTGGTATAGCTCTCGCCGAGGACCTGGATCAGCTTGTCGAGGAAAAAGTCGGTGCCGAAGATCCCCAAAAATTCGTCCTGTTCCCCGTAAACCACGCGGGAAAGCGTGATGCAGTAATTCCCGCTCTGGGCGTCCAGATACGGCGCGGAGATGCTGAACCCGTCGGCGGCGCGCTCCGTGGCCCGATACCAGGGCCGGGTTTCGGGGCGATAAACCTCGCCCGGTTCCCAGCCGTTGTTCATGATGACCGGGTGTTCGGCGTAGGGATTGGCCATGTAGCAGAGGGAGATATCCGGATAGTTGTTGGAGACGTCGTTCAGCCAGTGGACCGCGCCGTCATAATCCTCCATCAGCTCCGGCCGGGAGGAGATCATATCCGTGAACATGTAGAGGATGCTCTTCTGCTGCGTCAGCCATTCGTTCAGCTGGTTTTCATAGGTATCCGCTTCCCGGTTCATGCGGGATGTGCCCCAGTTCGTCGAAATGCTGATGCAGAAGGCCAGTACGATCAACAGGGAGACCAGCATCGATATGATAATCCCGTTCCGTACCTTGCGGCTGGGCGCTTCCAGCGATTGTGCGCCGCCCGCGTCCCGCTTTTCCTCCGCCTTATCGCGCAGCGCGTCGGACCAGGACGATAGATCGTTGGCCAGCGTGGAGAGGTGTTCGCCGGAATCCCTGATCTGCCCGACCAGTTCCTTCGGGTCCTCTCCTTCCCTGAAAAGCCGGATATCGCCCAGGCGCAGCAGATGGGCCGCCGATTCGCGCAGCTTCAGCGAGAAGCCGTCGACGCCGCGCCTGGTTTCGGACAGGCTCTCCTCCGCCCGCCGGGTCCTGCGGGAGCTGAGGACGCAATATACGGCCACAACGGCCAGCATCAGCACGTTGACCGAAGCCATCACGGCCATCTGCCTATAGCTCTCGCCGTAGAGGGCGCTGGTGTCCACGCTGAGAATCAGATACCAGTTATTGCTGGTTTCGGAGGAGAAGATCATATAGGGGCGGCCGTCCAGCTCCACGCGGAAGCTGCCGTGCTCCCGGGAAGCCGTCACGCGCCTGAGGATGCTGGCGTATTCCGGCAGTTTTTCGTCCGCCCGCTCGCCAACCAGCGACATATCCGTGTAGCCCGCGATCACGCCCCCGGAGGTGACGATCATGGCGGTGCGGTCGCTGCCCTGAGTCATCCGCAGGATGGATTCCTGGGCCTTGGAGAAGTTCAGATCCATGCCGACGACGGTCTCGCCGTCGGACAGCAGCGTGGAGACGGTGAAGCACATGCCGTGCCCGTTCGCGTCCATGTAGGGTTCGGAGATGTACACCTCGCCGGGGCAGTCCTGCGCGCCGATGTACCAGACGCGCTCCGCCGCGTGAAAGCCCTCGGGCGCGTTGAAATCGGGGACGATGTACCAGTCGCGGCCGACGATATAGACGTTCAGGAAGCTCTCGTCGGACAGGTGCTTGTCCCGCTGCTCATAGAAATACTCCGTGAGCGCCTCCCGGGACGCGCCGGATTCCATCAGCTGTTCGGCGTCGATCGCCACGCGAAGCACGTTGGTCTCCGCCTCGGTGATGGTATCCTGAAGGTCGCTGTGAATGACGTCCAGCTGCGTGTTGCCGATCTCGTCGCTCTGCGCGCTGGACAGGTTCAGAATAACGGCGACGTTCATGGCGATTACCGCAAGAATCGTCAGCGCCACCGCGAGCGTCATGCTGTATTGGAAGCGCTTGTCCCTGCCCCGCGCGGGCGAATCACCGTCCTGCTCCAGCAGCACCATGCACCCGAACAGCGCAAACGCCTCAAAAAACAGTTCGACGCGCACGGCCCATATCATCCGGATCGCCACGCCGGCGGCGGCCGTCAGCGCCAGCAGCAGCACCGCCAGGCGGTCTCCCCTGCGCGCCGTTGCGCCGGATTTGCGTTTCAGCAGGTCGACCGCGTAGAGCGCAAAGGCAAGCAGCAGCGCAACCTGAAAGGCAACGCTCACCGCGCCCGGCCCCGCCCCGATGCCCGGCGCCAGTCTCTCCAGCGAGGACGCGGCCGCGGAAATCGCAAGCGCGCCGAGCATGGCCAGATAGACCGCGTGCCTGTTTTTCAGGAAACCCGGCAGGCCCTTTGGCAGCGGGAAGTACAGATCCCGCCGCTATATGACGCTGTAACCCAGGCAAAACAACGATAGAAGGAGCGCCGCCAGGATAAGAACCGTTTCAATCATCAGAAGCTACCCCTTCTTCAATGTAGTGCGTATTCCGATACGTTTTCTCCGCAGGGCGGTCATCCCCTGTGACAGCATCTGACCCACGGCGGCATATCCGCCCCCGGGCGGCCGATTGGCACGCCTTTTGGCGAACACAGGACCGCCGCGGCGCGTTTCCCGTCGGGTCGCAGTTTCATGATAACACATCGCGGGATTTATATCAAGCGGTTTCTTGAGCCCGCGCCGTTTCCACGCAGCAAAAAACAGGCCCGTCGCCGCGACAGGCCTGTTTCGCCGCATGGATGCCGCCCGCAGGGGGCAGCGCGGGGCATCCGCCGTTCTTCCTCCAGGCGTCAGCGCGCGGAGAAGTGGCTGACGTAGGACGCGACCTCCGAGCTGTCCATGTCGAAGCTGATGCGATAGACGTGGTCTCCGCCGAGGATCGCCACGTACGTCATCTGCTTGTGGTGGCCGCCGCTCTCAAGGTCGATGGACAGGCTGGGATACGTCGCGCCGGCGATCTCCATCTCGCCGATCTCCGCCTTTTCCATGTTGTATCCGTTTTCCTTGGCCTGCGCTTCGAGCGCGGCCTTGCCTTCCTCCAGCATGGCCAGCTGCGGATCGTCGGCCCCTTCAGCGGGGCTTTCGACCGTGATCTTGACCATGTTGATCGCCCCGGCGATGCGCGCGCTGGCGTCGCCATAGGCAAAGCACGTCAGGACCTGGTCCTCGTCCAGCTTCGCCTGCAGCGCTTCGGAGTCGTTCCAGGCGCAGCCGTTGGCATCGGTCAGATCATCGCCGGCATAGGACACGAAATAGCCCATACCGGAGACATCGGAAACCTCGAAGGCAAGGCCCATTTCATCGTTGACGTAGAGCGAGTCCTCCATGTGGCCCAGTTCAAAGCCGCCCGCCTCCGCAGCGGCAAAGCCGCACAGCAGCAGGGCAAGCATCAGCAGCAAGGAAACGGTTTTCTTCATGTCAGCATCTCCCTTTCACAAGTCTTGTACGCGATTGTGTCGGCGTCCGGTTTTGCGTCCACGCACCGTTCGATCCGCCTCCGCGAATTTGTCGAACGCGCAAAATCAATTATATAATAACACGCATTTAATAATTTGTCTACCTTAAAATAATAAATCGTGATGCCCTTTCTTTCACATCGCGATTTCTAATGAATCTCTAATCCAGTTTTCTTGCCATTTCATCTTCGGGCGCTATACTGATGCCATCAAATCGAGCGGAGGAAAAAACCATGACTCGGGACAAAATGACAGAGATCCTCTCTGAAACGATATGCGTGACCAGGGAAGAGGCCAGGGCCGCCCTGGAGGCAAAGGATTGGAAGCTGCTGGACGCGGCGCAGCTGCTGCAGCAGGAGGACGCGCGCGCCGAGGCGGCCAGGGCCGGTCAGGCCGGCGGCGACAGCGGCTGGCGGAGGATCGGCAATGCCGTCCGCGGCCTGTTCGCCCGCGTCGCCCGCAGGCGCTCCGAAGACCCGGCGCCGGAGCTGCCCGCCATGATGCTGGTGCCGATGCTGCTCTCGCCCTCCGTGCGCGCCGGCGGCTGCTGGTAGCCGGCGTCCGCGGCGCCGCCCGCCGCATGAATCTAACGCAGGGGCTGTCTCAAAACCCGTGTTTCCGTCGATCAACATCAACCGATATCGGTCGCGAATTCACCGCTTTGAGACAGCCCCCGTCATATTCAAGCCGCAGGGCAGACGTCGACGGAATCCCCACGACGTCAGCCCGGATGATTCCCCCGCGGCTCTACGGCTCTATCCTCGAAAAGCGCCGGAATGTCTTCCCGTCCCTTACGATCGTCTCGTTCCACATGCCGGCGGGGCGGACCCACAGGCCGCGCTCTCCGTAGAGGGCGCGATAGACCACCATCGGTTCCTCGGTTTCGCTGTGGCGGGCGATGCCGATCACTTCATACTCGTTTCCCTTGAAGTGGCGGTAACGGCCGGCGGGGATCTGCGCCACCGCTTCCTCATAGGTCATAATCCCCTCTCCTTTCGTAGGGCATGCCCTCGCGCGGGCCCATCAGATACTCCTGCGGCGATCGATCCCCGGGATGCTGTAATAGCGGTTCTTCTCCCGATACATCATCTGGTCCGCGTATTTCTCCAGGCCGTGAATGTCCGCATCGGGATGCTCGTCGTGGGAAGCGTAGCCCACGGACAGCGACAGCTTTTCCACGTTTTCGCCGCGCCATTCGGCGGACCTGCGCCGGATCTGCTCCGTGATATCCCCGGGAGTTTTGGTGAACGCAATCGCCAGGAATTCATCCCCGCCGGTGCGATAGACTTTGCCGATCGGACCGATCACCGCCGCGAGGCATTCCGCCGTGGCCATGAGCAGTTCATCGCCGGCCGCGTGGCCGTTGGTATCATTGGCTTCCTTCAGTCCGTTGACGTCGATGGAGAAGATGACGAAGCCATCCTCCATGCCTTTCTCCTGATACGTCGCGATATCCGCGTCGTAACACCTCCGGTTATAGAGGTGCGTAAGCTCGTCCGTCATGGAGATGCGGATCAGCTGTTCTTCCTTCTGCTTCTGCTTTTCGATGTTTTGAATGGTATAGATGAGGCACTTCGGCGCGTTGTCCGGCCGCCTTTCCACGACGATATACTGCGCCCGGAACCATCCGGATTCCACGCTCCGGAACTCCCGGTCCATGCACTTCTGGTCCTGCAGTCCGGCGGCCGCATCGGAAAGATCGGCAAAAGCCCGGAACGCCTCCCGGTGTTCTTCCGCGATGGACCGCATCAGCTGCCCGTTCACGCGGGACTGGCCTTCGATCTTCCCGGAAGCATGCCCGTCTTCCCCTTCCGCGTGCCGGATCGAGACCTCCGTCATATCGTCCAGGTCGATCAGGCTGGCATATTCATAGATCTCCGACATGGATTCGAGGATGGCCATCTGTTCGTTCATCCGCCGCTTGTTGTCGCTGAGGATCTGGTACTTTTCTATCAGTTCGCGGTAGTAGGCCGTGGAGATCCTGCACAGGCTGTATCCGGCCACGACCATGATGACCGTCTCTATGGAAAAGCCGCCCATGCGCCCCGCGAAATATTGGAACGCGCTGTTAAAATCCACCCTCAGCCCCGCATAATACGGCGAAACGATCCACACCGACGCGGTCATCATGCAGTAATTGATGACAACGGCGATCGCATAGATCTTGAAATCGCAGAAAAGCAGGCTGACGAGCGGCACGACAAACCATGTGATGTAAATTCCGATGTGGGCGCTGTTCATCAGTATCAGCAGTGAATCAATGGCCAAAAACGCGATGACCGCCGCGCGCGCGGTATGGTCTTCCCGCTTGATCAGCACATAATGGACGCATGAAAGCGACAGCACGAGCAGCGAGACGACGATGCACGACGTATAGGTGACGCTGTGAAAGATGCCGAGCCGTATGGCCACCATCAGCAGCGGCCCGATCAGGATGGAGAACCAGAGGAATTTATTCAGCATCAAATTCACTTTTCTCTGGTTTTCCTTCAGAAAAGCCTCGTAATCCGTAATGCCCGATTGAAACAATGCCTTTCCCCGTTTGCCGGTCTTGTTCAAAATCGTCCTTCTCTCTTTTTTGTTTTCCGCGCCCCGGTTTCTGTTTGCCCGGCTCGCGGTTGCCGTGAAAGCTTTTTTCTTCAGCCCATGATTTCAGCCGCGCTGCCCTTTAGGGCCCGGCTGACCGGAAAATCTCAAGTCTTCTCAATTATTATACCACATAAAAAGGCAACGGGCAACGCGGAATGAAAACATATCAGCGTATTCTAATGGTTTCCTAATCCAGTTTTCTTGGCATTTCATTTTCGGGCGTTATAATGGGCCCATCAAAACGAACGGAGGAAACAAACCATGACACAGTATGAAATGACCGAGAAGCTCTCTGAGAAGATGAACGTGACCCTGGAAGAGGCGAAAGCCGCCCTGGAGGCGAACGATTGGAACATGCTGGACGCGGCGCTGCAGCTGGGGCAGGCGCGCGGAACCGCAAAGAAGGCCGAAGCCGCGCAGCGCTGCGGCATCCTGAAGAAGATCGGCGGCGCCGTCCACGGCCTGATCGCCCGCGGCAACCGCAACCGCTTCATGGTGCGCCGAAACGACGCGACCGTGGTGGAGCTGCCCGTCACCATTCTGGCGCTGCTGATGCTGTTCAGCTTCGGGTTCTGCGCCTTCCTGCTGGTGATCGGCCTGTTTGCGGGCTGCCGCTACAGCTTCAGCGGTCAGGATCTCGGCCGCGAAGGCATCAACAGCGCCCTGGACAAGGCCGCCGACGCCGCCGAGCACATGAAGCAGGCCGTCGCGGAAGCCTGATCCGAGACAAGGAACGATCCCTGTACGATTCGAAACCGTTTGCCGGTAAATTGAACCCCCGCTCATGCGAGCGGGGGTTCTCTGTCGTGCGGATTAACCGCGAATCTTCCTGCGCCTGCGCTTCATAACGGCCAGCGCCGCCAGCGCCATCGCGCCGACGCCCGCAAAGGCGAAGGGCCAGGCCGGCGTCTCATCGCCGGTGCCCAGCAGGCCGCCCCACAGAGGCGTGTCGTAATCCAGAATGTCGGTCATGTCCTCCAGGTTCTCCACCGTCAGGGTTTCAAACTTCGGCGCCGCGGTGTCGGTATGGCGCACGCGCTCCATCCGGGTTTTCCGGGCGACGGGCGTTTCGGGCTCATCCGCAGGCCGGTCGTCGGGTTCCGGATCGCCGGGATTCTTCGGCGGATCCACCTTGGTCTCGCTGTCCGGCAGGGACGTGTTGGTGATATCAAAACCGCTGATCCGCGCGAAGTAGCCGCTGACGGCATCCTCGGTCACGGTGTATGTATAGCGGTTGCCATAGCCGTCGTCCAGGGGCTGGTGCTCAAAGGTGAACGTCCAGTCGCTGGCCGCGGTGACCGTGCGCTGGGCCACTTCCGAACCGTCGCGCAGCAGGCGTACGATGACGTATCCCGGCCGCTTGCCGGAGGCATTGTTTCCGTCGATCCAGGTCTTGGTGCCGGAAATGTCGGTATACCCGCTGGGCGGGTTTTCCATCAGCCGGTTGGTGATGATGGTGCCGGATACCGTCGTTTCGTAGTTGTCCACCGGCAGTTCATCCACCGTATAGACGATCTCCGCGCCACTGGCGTTCACGGCGGGCACGCCGCGGAACACGAAACTCCAGGCGTCGCCCTCCCTGCCAGTCCATTCGGGCTGGTAGGAAGTGACCGCGCCGTCCGCGTACAACCGCACGGTAATATCCGCCGGACGGGTATGGTGCGCGTCGCTCTCATCCACCCAGACCTTCGTGCCGGTCACATCCCGGGTGGGCACCGGCGTGGGCGTAGGCACAGCCGTCGGAACCGGTGTGGGCGCAGGCGTCGGCTCGGGCGTCGGCTCCGGCGTGGGTTCGGGCGTCGGCTCGGGCGTCGGTGTCGGCGTGGGTTCGGGCGTCGGCTCCGGTGTCGGTGTCGGCGTGGGTTCGGGCGTCGGTGTCGGTGTGACAAACGTATTGGCCAGGTCATAGCCATCCACCTTCACGGTATAGCCCTCGACCTCCACCTCTTCGACCGCGTAGACGATCTCCGCGCCCGCCCTGTATTTCGGCAGATCCTTGAACGCGTACTTCCAGCCGTCCGCCGCCGTCACAGTGGCGCTGGCCGCCTTTTCGCCGTCCGCCAGCAGGTTCACGGTGATGCTCGCCGGGCGGATGCCGTCCTGATCGTTCGCGTCGTCCCAGGTCTTGGCGCCCTCCACGTCCACCGTTTCGGGCACGTGCCGGTTGGTTACCGTATAGTTTCCGTCGTCTCCGAGGGCGATCACAGGCGCTTCATAGCCGTCGATCGGCGTTTCAGTCAGGCCGAACCCGTCCGCCAGCGCCGCGCCGACGTCGCCCTGATACTTCATCAAGTCGTCCCAGACAACGGTCAGATCGTCGCCCGAGGCATCCTTTTTGATGGTCTTTGCTTCACCCACGGCGTTCCCGTCGAAGGTCAACTGCAGCACCGCGTCGGCGCGCTTGCCGTCCACGTCGTTCGCGTCGTCCCAGATCTTGGCGGCACTGATGGACGTCGCCGGGGACAGGTAGAAGTAATCCCAAGCCTCGCCCAGGTTGAACACGGTGCCGAAGTCGAACAGCGGCGCTTTGCCGCTCTGGATCTTCGCTTCGTTATTGCCCGCGCCGAACAGCACGCGGTCGCCGTTTTCATCGTCGGCCTCGACGGTGAATGTGCCGCTGGTGGCGCCAACGGAAACGGCAAAGGAACGATAGCCCCGCGGCAGCGTGCCCGCGTCGCCGGCGATTCCGCCGCCCTCGGCCAGCACCTTGACGGTACGGGTCTCATAGGCCCGGCTGTTGTTGACGAAGGTGCCCTGCAGCACGCCGGAGACGGAGCGGCCGTCGGTGCGGCTGGAGGTGGCGCCCAGTTCGTCCACGGGCGCGTCGATCGCCGTCGCGCCGCCGCGCCGGAGCCGATGGTGATGCTCGACGCCTGGGTGTTGTCCGAGCCGGAGCCGATGCCCGCCGCGCCCCAGCCGCCGGTAGCGGTGACGCTGCCGCCGGTGATGCTGATCTCGACCACATCGGTATTCTTTTCGTATTCTTTTTTCAGCAGACCGTTTGAACCGACGCCGGAGCCGATGCCCGCGCCGCTGCGATGGCCGTCGCCGCGTCCGCTGTCATAGCCGTTGGCGATGATGGTGCCGCCGGTAATCTCCACCCGGCAGACCGAGGCGCTGTAGCCCGAGCCGATGCCCGCGCCGCCGAGACCGCCGCTGGCGGTGATGTGGCCGCCGGAGATGGTGATCTTGGCCGTGCTGTCCTTGACGCAGCTGTTGGTACGCAGATCCAGGGGCATGACCGTACGACCGTTGATCTTCGATTTTCCGGTGCCGGAGGAATCCGCGCCGCCGCCGATGCCGGGCGCGCCCTTGCCGCCGGTGGCCTCGATGACGGTGGTACCGTTGGGATCGCTGATGGTGATGATCGCGTTGCCCTGATAGCCGCCGCCGATGCCCGCGCCGCCCTGGTACACGCTGGACGACTGATCGTTGCTGGCGTGGATCTCACCGCCGGTGATTTTGATGATGGCGTCGCCGTACATGCCGCCGCCGATGCCCGCGCCGCTGCCGTTGCCCGTCGCGTACACCGTGCCGCCGCTGATTTCGATGTAATCCGCGGTGAAATAGCCGGGGCCCTTGTCCACCAGGTATGCGCCGTAGTTGGAACTGCCCAGGCCGCCGCCGATGCCGGCGCTGCCGCCGGCGCCCGTAGCGCGCACGGTGCCGCCGGAAATTTTGATCACGCCGCTGTCTTCATGGTTGCCCGCGCCGATGCCCGCGCCGCCGTTGTGGCCGGCTGCGGTCACGCTGCCGCCGCGGATCTCGATGACGCCCCAGGCGGGCGAATCGTTTTTATACGACGCAGAAACCTTATCCTCGCCGCGGGTGTTGTTGGCGCTGCCGATACCGGCAGCCCTGCCGGTACCCTGCGCCGTCACAGTGCCGCCTTCGATGATGATGTTGCCGTAATACTGCTTGCCGTCGGCGGGCTGGCCGTAGCCGCCGCCGATGCCCGCGCCGCCGCTGCCGCTGCCGCCGGTGGCGCTCAGGCTGCCGCTGCCGCGGATGGTCAGCGTCGCCAGGCGAGTGGTTTCGCCTTCGAGCCTGTAGCCAACCTCCACGCCGGCGTTGTTCGCGCCGCCGACAACGATGTTCGCGCCGCTTAGATTCAGCGTCGCTTCCACGCCGGTTTCGATCCGGATCGCCGGGCCGCTGGCCGGCTGGATATTCACGCCGTCCAGGATCAAAGTTGTATTGCCGTCAACCACTAGTCTGGCCGCAGTCGCGGCGACGCCTTCCGCGTTTTTTACCGTCACCGTGCCCCCATGGATGGTCAGCACCTTGCTTGTCCTCATCGTAGGCGCACAGGCTGACGTCGCCGCTTACGTCAAAAGGGCACTCGCCCTCCGAAAGCGCATAGAGGGAGAAGCTGTCGGCCTCGAAGGCGATCTCGCCCGCCTCCGCGGCGATTTCCACCTTTTCGGCGCTCACTTCGTCGCTGGCCACGGCCTCGGCCAATGCGCCGGCGGCCGCCTCGTCCAGGCCGCCCTCGCCGTCGGTCACGTCCGCGTCCACGTGCAGCAGCTCGCCCTCGATGCCGGGCAGCGAAGGCGCGATGTTCTTCACGCGCACCTGCACGCTGTCGCCGAAGGCCTGGGGCTGGTATTTTTCGCCGTTGTGGATGATGCTGATATCCAGCGCGAACACCACGCGGCGGTTCTCCTCATAGGCCGCGTCCACGATCTCCTCGGCGATCTCCACGGGTACTTCCACGGCCTGCACGCAGGCGCCCGGGGGCAGCATGCCGCTGATTTCCACC
>CACWVN010000034.1 GCA_902764285.1 uncultured Eubacteriales bacterium | reverse complement strand
ATGGGCTATATGCTGGATTATCCCAAGGTGGGCGATCCGGCGGAGTTGTACTGCGATACGCTTTACATCTATCTGCCGCGCGAGGATGTCGAGCTCGGCAAGAACACGATGAAAGTGATTGATGAAAACGGCGAATACATCAGCGTTTCGTTTGATGACGCCGATCATGTGCGGCTGTACAAGCTGGACGATGAGACGCTTTCGGACCTGATGTGGGGAAGCGGCGTCTGCATCGAAATACTGCTGCCCGTTTCGCTGGGCTTGAGCGATCAGAACCTCGTTCTGCTGGAGGCCGGATGCTTCACCGCCAAGGACGGGAGCATTTCCAATCCCGTGCTGGTGGAGAATCTGCCGGAAAACCAGAGCTGGCGTCCGATCATCGAGGGCGATTACGGCGTGGCCAAGCTGCGCTATGCCGCCGCGGACAGCGATCCGGAGAAGGACGCCTACAGCTACAAGGCCAATCCCGGCGCCGGCGACGTCGTCCGGTTTGACGTGGTGCTGGGCGGTGACGCCGCCTACGCCGTGCTGGAGAGCGAGGACGGGAGCGTGACCTTTGAAGAGGATACCGTCGATGAGACGGGAAGCGTGACCGCGACGCTGAACAGCGATGATTTCCACTGGGAGATCATGTTCATGGATGCGGGCGGCGAAATACTGGATTACCTGGAGTTCGACCGTTCCCTGCTGGAATGGCCGGATTGACGGCATAAGGGACAAAACGCCGTCGGCGGAGTTTTTCACTCCGCCGCCGGCGTTTTGTTTACCGTTGGGTTACAGCCGCTCGAACACGGGCGTGTATTCGATGGGCGCGTCCACCGTCACGGTGCGTCCGCCTTCGAACACCTCGCCGGTGGACGTCAGCTTCCACTGCCCGGTGGGCAGGTACACGTCGCGGCTGAACTGGTTCAGCCTGAAGATCGGTGCCACCAGGTATTTCCCGCCGAACATGTACTGGTCCTCGGCCTCCCAGCACTTCTCGTCCTGCGGGAACTCGTAGAACATCGTCCGGATCAGCGGCGAGCCGTTCTCGTGCGCCTCAGCGTACAGCCCGCGGATGTAGTCGCGCAGGGAGACGCGCAGCTCGTAATACCGCCGCATGATGGCGTAATTGTCCTCGCCGTAGCTCCACAGCTCGTTGGGCTGGCCGGTGTGCAGGTATCCGCCGCCCCAATCCCTCTCATCCAGCGGCGGGATGTTGTAGGGCCCGCGGTCGCCATGCATGCGCAGCACCGCGGAATAAGTGGCGAACTGGTACCAGCGGATCAGCAGCTGGCGGAAATCCGGGTCGTTCACGTCGTCGGTCATGAACCCGCCCACGTCCGTCGTCCACCAGGGGATGCCCGCCAGGCCGATGTTCAGCCCGGCCTGCAGCTGTTCGCGGAACGATTCGAAGGTGCTGGGCACGTCGCCGGACCAGATCACGTTGCCGTATTTCTGGCTGCCCGCCCAGCCGCAGCGCAGCAGGTTCACCGCGCCTTCGCCCATGTTGTCGAAAAACGCGCGGCTGTACAGCTGCGGATACAGGTTGGAACAGGTCAGCGCCGGGCCTTCGCAGTAGCGGTAATGGTCGAAATCGTACACGCCGAAATCCGGCTCGGAGTTATCCAGCCAGAAGGCGTCGATGCCCAGGTCGCGGTAATTGCGCGCGCACACGTCCCACACGTACTGCCGGGCCTCGGGGTTGAACACGTCGATCTCCACGCAGTCGCCCTGGTAATCGTAGGTCTGCGCCGCGCCGCGCTCGGTGCGGATCAGCAGCCCGCGGTCCATCATCGGCCCGAAGTTCTCGCTGCGCCGGTCCACGCTGGGCCATACGGAGACGATCACCTTCACGCCCATGGCGTGCAGTTCGTCCACCATGGCCTTCGGATCGGGCCAGTAGGTTTTATCGAACTTCCAGTCGCCCTGCACCGTCCAGTGGAAGAAGTCGATCACGATCACATCGATCTTGATACCCTCTTCGCGGTACTTCCGCGCCACGGACAGCACCTCGTCCTGGGTGCGGTAGCGCAGCTTGCACTGCCACAGGCCCATCATATCCTCCGGGAACATCGGCGCGCGGCCGGTGACGGCGGTGTAATTCTCCACGATCTGCTTCGGTCCGTCCGCGGCGGTGATCCAGTAATCCATCTGCCGCGTGGCGCGGGCCGACCATTCGGTGATGTTGTTGCCAAACGTCGCGCGGCCCACCGCCGGGTTGTTCCACAAAAGGCCGTAGCCGAGGGACGACACCATGAACGGCACGGTGATCTGGCTGTTGCGCTGCGCCAGCTCCAGCGTGCAGCCCTTCAGGTTCAGCTGCGGCTGCTGATACTGGCCCATGCCGTAGATCCTCTCGCCGTCGTTGGGATCAAAGCGCACCGTCAGCGCGTACTCGCTGCCGCCGGGCACGGCCTTCCATTCCCGGCTCACCAGCTTCAGGCATCGGCTGGTCCGCGCCAGCGTGCCGTCGTAGAACCGGAAGTACTCCCGCAGCACCAGAGCGCCGTCGCGGTAGAACGATATCACGCCCGCGAAGTTCACCACGGCCTTCATCCGGCCGTTTTCGATGGACGCGACGGGGCGGGTATCCACGGTGCCGTCGCCCACCCAGTGGGGCTCCTCGGCGATCTCCACGGCGGCGTGGCAGGGCTCAACCGGCTCGGTCAGCGCCCAGTCCCGATCCTCGATGGCGGGCAGCATGGTGGCGCGCACGCGCAGGGAATCCCGGCCCCAGGGCTCGATGCGCAGCGTTTCGCCCTGATGCCGGGCGATCAGCGCGCTTTTTTCCGCGGTAAACTGCATAATAAATCCTCCTTGGCTTGCTGAAACCATTGTACAGGGTTTCCGGCCGTCAGTCAATGCGAATTTTGAACGTCACGGGCAGATCGGAACGGAACCCGGTGCGGATGTGCAGGCCCTGCGCATCGCGGTTCCAGACGGGCGCTTCCTCGGCGCCCAGCACGCGCACGTCCCGGATGATGCCGTGGAAGTTGGCCTGGCGTGAGGCATCCTGTTCGCCCAGCGAATCGATCGTGTATTCGCCCGACGCGCTCTGGCCCAGCGCGACAGCGTACAGCGCGCCGCCGGCGGTGGTGAACCGGAAATCCTTCTGGGTGTAGGACGTGGCCGCGCCGTCGGCGAACTGGCCTTCGGCCATCGTGGTCGGCCCCTCGGCGGGCTTGCGCCAGGTCCGCGCGCCGTAGATGGCCTCGCCGTTCACCCGCAGCCATGCGCCGATGCCGTCCAGCACCTTCGCGTCCTCGTCGGAGATCGTGCCGTCCGACTTCGGGCCCACGTTCAGCAGCAGGCAGCCGTTCTTGCTCACGGCGTCCACCAGGTTGCACACCAGCTCCGCGGCGCTTTTAAACACGTTGCCCTCGGTATAGCACCAGGAATTGCGGGCGATGGCGGTGTCGGTCTGCCAGTACCAGGGCTTCACGTCGGCGAACTGCCCGCGCTCCACGTCGGGCAGCGCCGTGCCGAACAGGAACGCGTCGTGCTTGTAGGTGATCACCGCTTCAAGGCCCCATTCCGCCGCGCGGTTGTAGTAATAGGCCGCCAGCTTCTTCAGCCACGGCTTGGCCGCGCTGTGCTGGATCCACCAGTCGAAATACAGGATCCGCGGTTGGTAGCGGTCGATGATTTCGCAGGTGCGGGCCAGCCAGTCCTGCATGAACTCCTCGCTGGGCGCGGGCTGGCTGTCCAGATCCTGGAAATCCGGCTCCGGCATGGCGGGCCAGTACAGGTCGCCGCGCTTCAGCGGCTCATGGATGTCGCTGTCGAACTCCCGGCCGTGGCCCATGAAGAACCAGTGCTCGATGCGGTGGGACGACGCGCCCATTACCAGCCCGCGCTCGCGGCAGGCGGCGGAAAGCTCGCCCAGCACGTCGCGCTTCGGGCCCATCTCATAGGCGTTCCAGTGGGAGATGTCGCTCTTGTACATCTGGAAGCCATCGTGGTGCTCCGCCACCGGCACCACGTACCGCGCGCCGGCGCGCCGGAACTGTTCGGCCCAGGCATCAGGATCGAACTTTTCCGCCTTGAACAGGGGAATGAAATCCTTGTAGCCGAACTGCGCGTGCGGCCCGTAGGTCTGCACGTGATGCTCAAATTCCTTTGATCCCTGGATGTACATGCAGCGCGGATACCATTCGTTTGCGAACGCCGGCACGCTGTACACGCCCCAGTGAATGAAGATGCCGAATTTCAGGTCGTTGAACCATTGGGGCGCGCGCCAGCGGGACAGCGATTCCCAGTTGTCGGAATAGGGCCCCCGGGCGATGACGCCTTCGATCTGTTCCATGCGTGCCTTGAGATTATCCATGATGCCACCTCGCGATTGGAATTGGTCCCCCGGAATTGTCGGGGCCTGCAACGGCCCCATACGAAAGCCGGCTCCGAAGCGCCCTTGCGGGCGCACGGAGCCGGTCGCGTCACCTGACGGAATCAGTCGTTGAAGCCGACGCGCGCGGCATAGCTGGTATGCAGCAGCTCGTGGGCCTTGTGGGAATTGGGCTCGCCGAGGTACTTCTCGTAGAGCTCGATGATCTGGGGATTGTTGTGGCTCTGGCGGACCACCTGGCGCTCGTCCTCGGAATACAGCGCCTGAGCGCGCTTTTCTTTGTAGGTGTCCAGGATGTCGTCGGGCTCGTTGGGCAGCAGCGCCGGACGGACGTACGGCTGGCCGCCGCCGTTGATGCAGCCGCCGGGGCAGCCCATGATCTCGATGAACTGATACTTGGACTTGCCCTCGCGGATCTCGTCCAGCAGCACCTTCGCGCTCTTCATGCCGGAGGCGATGGCCACGTTCACGGTGGTGCCGTTGATGTCGATGCTGGCCTCGCGGATGCCGGCCTCATGGCCGCGCACGGCGGTCAGCTCGATCGGGTCATGCTCCTTGCCGGTCAGCTTGAAATACACGGTACGCAGGGCTGCTTCCATCACGCCGCCGGTGACGCCGAAGATGACGCCCGCGCCGGAGTAATCGCCCATGATGTCCGCGTCCCAATCCTCGTCGGGCAGGCGGGGGAACAGGATGCCGCTGCGCTTGATCATGCGGGCCAGCTCGCGGGTGGTGATGACGGCGTCGACATCGGGGATGCCGTTGACCTTCTCCTGCTCGCGTTCTTTCTCAAACTTCTTGGCCACGCAGGGCATGACGGAGACCACGAAGATGTCCTTCGGGTCGATGCCGTGCTGCTCAGCCCAGTAGGACTTGATGATCGCGCCCTGCATCTGGTGCGGGCTCTTGCAGCTGGACAGGTGCGGCAGCAGATCGCCGTAGTTGTACTCGGCATAGTTGATCCAGCCGGGAGAGCAGGAGGTGATCATCGGCAGCACGCCGCCCTCGGTCAGGCGGTGCAGCAGCTCCGTGCCCTCTTCCATGATGGTCAGGTCGGCGCCGAAGTTGACGTCATAGACCCGCTCGAAGCCCAGGCGGCGCATGGCGGCAGCCATTTTGCCGGTCACGGGCGTGCCGATCGGATAGCCGAATTCCTCGCCCAGCGCGGCGCGGACGGCAGGCGCGGCCTGCGCGATCACGTGCTTGCCGGCCTTGAAGGCGGCGTCGATCTTGTCGATTTCAGAATGCTCCATCAGTGCGCCGGTGGGGCAGACGTTCACGCACTGGCCGCACTGGATGCACGGGGAGTTCGCGAAGCTGCGGTTCTCGGCGGGAGAGACGATGACGTTGAAGCCGCGGTTCTCAAAGCCGAGGATGCCCAGACCGTGGGCGTTCTTGCAGCGCTCCACGCAGCGGCCGCACAGGATGCACTTGGAGGTATCGCGCACCAGCGCGGGCGCCAGGCGGTCGATAAAGGTTTCGGAATGGGCGCCGGCGAAGGCGTCGTCCCGGGCGCCGGTCAGCTGGGCCACGTGCAGCAGCTCACAGTTGCCGTTCTTATCGCACTGCTGGCAGTTCTTGTTGTGGTTGGAGAGCAGCAGCTCCACGCTGCGGCGGCGCGCTTCCACGGCGGCGGGGGAAGAGATGCGGATCTCCATGCCCTCGGCGACGGGATACACGCAGCTGGCCACCAGCCCGCGCGCGCCCGTGGCTTCCACCAGACACACGCGGCAGGAGCCCTGGTTGCATTCCCCGTGGTTGAAGGCGCACAGGGAAGGAATCTCATACCCGCAGGCCTTGGCGGCCTCCAGGATCGTCAGGCCTTCCTCTACCTGATAGGGAATGCCTTCAATTTTGATATTCAACATTTCTGTGTCCTCCCCCTTATCTCTTCTCGATGGCGCCAAATTTGCAGGTGCTGATGCACGCGCCGCACTTGACGCACTTCTGGGTGTCGATGGCCATCGAAGCCAGTTTGTGGCCGGGCGCGGTGTAATCGGTGCGGGTGATGCAGCTCGCCGGACAGCCCTTGGCGCACATGCCGCAGCCGATGCACTTGTCGGGGTCGATGTGGTATTCCATCAGGTTCTTGCACACGTGCGCCGGGCACTTCTTGTCCACGATGTGGGCGATGTACTCATCGCGGAAGTGGGACAGCGTGGAGGTGATGGGGTTGGAAGCGGTCTGGCCCAGGGCACACAGCGAATTGGCCTTCACGGTCTTGCTCAGCTCGTCCAGGGCGTCCAGATCTTCCATGGTGCCCTTGCCTTCGGTGATCCGGGTCAGGATCTCCAGCATGCGCTTGGTGCCGATCCGGCAGGGGGAGCACTTGCCGCAGGATTCATCGCAGATGAACTCCATGTAGAACTTGGCCACGTCCACCATGCAGTTGTCCTCGTCCATGACGATGGCGCCGCCGGAGCCCATCATGGAGCCCTTGGCCACCAGGTTGTCAAAGTCGATGGGCTCGTCCAGGTATTCCGTGGTCAGACAGCCGCCGGAGGGGCCGCCGGTCTGGATGGCCTTGAACTTCTTGCCGCCGGGGATGCCGCCGCCGATGTCATAGATCAGCTCGCGCAGCGTGGTGCCCATGGGCACTTCCACCAGGCCGACATTGTTCACCTTGCCGCCCAGCGCGAACACCTTGGTGCCCTTGGAGCGCTCGGTGCCCACGGAGGCGAACTTCTCGGCGCCTTCGCGCAGGATGTAGGGAACGCAGGCCAGCGTCTCGACGTTGTTGATGATGGTGGGCTTGCCCCACAGGCCCTTGACGGCCGGGAACGGCGGGCGGGGACGCGGCATGCCGCGCTTGCCCTCGATGGAGTTCAGCAGGGCGGTTTCCTCGCCGCAGACGAACGCGCCGGCGCCGAGGCGCAGGTGACAGTCAAAGCTGAAATCGGTGCCCATGATGTGCTCGCCCAGCAGGCCCATTTCCTTGGCCTGCTTGATGGCGATGCGCAGGCGGTTGACGGCGATGGGATACTCGGCACGGACGTAGAAATAACCGTTCTGCGCGCCGATGGCGTAGCCGGCGATCACCATGCCTTCGATGACGCCCAGCGGGTTGCCTTCCAGGATGGAACGATCCATGAACGCGCCCGGGTCGCCCTCGTCACCGTTGCAGACCACGTACTTTTCGTCGCTCTGGGAATTGTAGGCGAACTGCCACTTGCGGCCGGTGGGGAAGCCGGCGCCGCCGCGGCCGCGGATGCCGGAGGCCAGCACTTCGTTGATGACGTCCTGGCGATCCATGCCCAGCGCGCGCTTCAGGCCCTGGAACGCGCCCATGCCCAGCGCTTCGTTGATGTCTTCGGGGTTGATGACGCCGCAGCCGTGCAGCGCGACGCGCCGCTGCTTCTTGTAGAAGTTGATTTCATCCTGCTTGGTGACCTTCTTGCCGGAGCCGGGCTCTTCATACAGCAGGCGATCGACCACAACGCCGCCGACGATATCGGATTCCACGATCTCTTCGACGTCTTCGATCTTCACCAGGCGATAGAGGGTATCCTCGGGATAGATTTTCACGAACGGGCCCTGGGAGCAGAAACCGAAGCAGCCGACCATGTTCACGGTCGCCTTGTCGGTCAAGCCCTTGGCTGCGAGGACTTCATTGAACTTTTCGGCGATCTCCTTGGAATGGTTGGAAAGACAGCCGGTACCGCCGCAAAGCACGATGTGGCGCTTGCCGTCGGCGCCGGAAAGCTTGTCGCCCAGGCACTTGGTGCACTCCGCGATCTTTTCGTTCAGCTTGTCAATGGAATTGATCATGCCGTCGCACCCTCCTTTTCAGCATCCAGATAATGCTTGATAATCCCCGGGACCTGGCCGACGGTCATCTTCGGATAAACGGTGCCGTTGATGGTTACCGCCGGGGCGATGCCGCAAGCGCCGATGCAGCGCAGGGCGTCCAGCGTGAACATGCCGTCTTCGCTGGTCTGGCCGGGCTTGATCTTCAGGATTTCAGAGAATTTGTCGATCACTTGCTGCGCGCCTTTGACGTAGCAGGCCGTGCCGAGGCAGCAGCCGATGACATACTTGCCCTTGGGCGTCAGAGAGAAGAAAGAATAGAACGTGACCACGCCGTAGATCTCCGCCACGGAAATGCCGGTTTCCTGGGACACGATCTCCTGCACTTCCAGAGGAATATAGCCATATTCATTCTGGATGTCGCTGAGGATCATCATCAGCGGGGTCTTTTCGTCCTTGTAGCGGCCGCAGATTTCCTTGATCTGGGCCACGGCTGCAGCTTGCAAACCTCCCATAAAAATACCCTCCTGTTCTTATTCTGATGGTATATACACCTGCATCAGACACAAATCAACCGCCGGCGCGCGCAACCCATGCGCCGGTATTCAATTTATTATAACATAAATAATATGGTTTGAAAATACCCAAAATAGATTTAATATTGGGTTAGATTATGCAAACTTGAATGGATAAAACGATCCGTTTCGCCGGCTGTTCCGCGCAAAAAGACGTCCTCCGATGCACTGTCGGGGAGGACGTCCGGATCGGGCCGTCCGGCGTGCCGGGAGGGGAGAGAATACCCTGCGAAAGCGCGGAAGCGCGGTCAATCCGCAGCCGCGGCGCGCGGCGATCCCCGCCGCTTCATTTTCTCTTCCCGAATATCGCCTGGAACAGCGTGCGCTCCATCTTGCGCTGGCGGCCCTCCTTCGTGGTGGGGACGCCGGTTTTTCGCGCGATCCAGCGCTTCAGCCTCGTGATGCCCAGCGCCCGCTTCCAGCTGAACGTGAGGCCGGGGATGCGGAATTTCTTCTTGGCCATGGGAACACCTCCGTTTCAAGGGCGCGGACCGGCGTCCCGGCGAACGGCGCGGCTTTTTTGCATCGGGCCGTGGCGGCTGTCCGCACATCGGGTTCGCAGGCGGCGATCCAAATCGCTTTGCCATCATTATAAACGCTGGGGTTTTCACAGTCAACACCGGAATTGCAGGCCGCCCGGCGGACGTTTTTCCCGGGTTCGCAAGGGTTGACGAGCCGGGCCGGCCAAAAACCGAAACCTGCGGCGCCAGCGGGCAATTCGCGCTTGCGGCGGCGGCTGCGATTTGGTATGATAGATACATGCAATACCGGCGGCGCGCCGCCGTTGAAGGAGGATTCAGCATGAACAAGCAGTGGCCGCTGGATACGGCGGTATCCTTTGATCCCTATTACGGCGAACCGGATCGCGACGGCGATCAGGGCTATGAAATCACCCCGGACGGGAAGGTGTTTTTCCGCATCAAGGCGCCGAACGCCAAGGCCGTGGAGATCGACCAGTTCGGCCGGGTACAGGCGCTGCAGCGGGTCTCCGACGAGATGTGGGAGGGCACGCTGGACCTCGGCCGCGGCTTCCAGTACATCTTCCTGAAGATCGACGGCGCGGATGTGCTGAACCCCTACTTGCCCATCGGCTACGGCTGCTGCCGCCCGATGAATTTCATCGACGTGCCCGTGCCCGGCGAACAGGAATGGGGCGACATGGAGGGCGTGCCCCACGGCGCGGTCGCCCGCCACTGGTATCCGTCCTCTGTCACCGGCAAGCTGGAGGCCTGCCTGGTCTACACGCCCGCGGGCTATGATCCGGCGAAGCGCTATCCGGTGCTGTACTTGCAGCACGGCTACGGCGAGAACGAGACCGGCTGGGTGTACCAGGGCCACGTGGCCCGCATCGCCGACCGGCTGATCTTCGAGGGGAACATGGCGGAGATGATCATCGTCATGGCCAACGGCATGATCCAGAAGACCGGCGCGGAGAAGCCGCCGGTGCTGTTCGCGCAGGTCATCATCGACGATCTGATTCCCTATATCGAGGCGCGGTATCCGGTGCTGACCGATAAGTGGCACCGCGCCATGGCGGGGCTGAGCATGGGCAGCTACCAGACCAGCCGCGTCACGCTGTCCCATCCGGAGCTGTTTGGCTACGCGGGCCTGTTCAGCGGGTTCCTGCGCTCGCCCTGGCCCGGCGAGCCGGAAAAGCACCTGGAACTGCTGGACGACGGCGAGCGCTTCAACGCCAGCTTCCGCGTATTCTACCGCGCGATGGGCACCGAGGACCAGTTCTTCAGCCACTTTGAGCAGGACGACGCGCTGCTGGCGACGAAGCACGCGAAGATGCTGCGCCGGACGTTCCCCGGCGGGCACGACTGGGGCGTGTGGCGCCGCTGCATCCACGATTTCCTGCCGATGCTGTTCCGGGACTGATCGGATTTACGCAAAACGGCCGCCCGTTCAAAGGGCGGCCGTCGCTTGTTTCCGGGCCTCGACCCGGGGATATGTCATTTTTTGCCCTGGCCGTAATAGGCGTTGGGGCCGTGCTTGCGCATGTAGTGTTTGTCCTGGATGCGCTGCGGCGCGGGCGCGGCGGCGGCGTCCACCTGACGGGTGAAGATGGCCATCTTCGCCACTTCCTCCAGCACCACCGCGTGGTACACGGCGTCGGCGGCGTCCTTGCCCCAGGTGAACGGGCCGTGGCTGTGGCAGATCACCGCGGGCACGGCCATGGGGTCGATATTCCGGTCTTTGAAGCATTCCACGATGGTATGGCCCGTGTTCAATTCATACCCGGCGTCCAGCTCCTCCTGCGTCAGATGCCGCGCGCAGGGGATGGGGCCGTAGAAATAGTCGGCGTGGGTGGTGCCGTAGCAGGGGATATCCTGGCCGGCCTGGGCCCAGCCCACCGCGTAGGGGCTGTGGGTGTGCACGATGCCGCCGATCCCGGCGAAGGCGTTGTACAGCACCATGTGGGTCAGCGTGTCGGAAGAGGGGTTCAGATCGCCTTCCACCTTATTGCCCTTCAGATCCATCACCACCAGGTCCTCGGGCTTCAGCCGGTCGTAATCCACGCCGGAGGGCTTGATCACGAACAGGCCCTTTTCCCGGTCGATGCCGCTGACGTTGCCCCAGGTATAGGTGACCAGATTCCGCTTCGGCAGTTCCATGTTGGCCTCATAGACCTTTTGCTTCAGTGCTTCAAGCATTTCAAACATCCTCCTTGTCCGCGCGGGACGCGTCTGTCTTGGTTTGATTATATCGGATGCCCTCCCGTTTTGCAATAGATGACGCGCAGTTTGCCGCCGGCTTTTTTTCATAAAGGCTGGCCGCGCGCCGGGCTTCGCAGGGCGGGGCTACGGCGGCTTCGGACGCGAACGGCCGGACGCATTGAAAGTTTCGCTTGAAATCTGCGTGAAATTATCATATAATGAAACCGAAGAACATGGAGACGAACGACAGACGCGTTCAATCCAAAGAAATAAAAAAGGAGCGTATCGAATCATGAAGCAGTTTTCCTACGTCATCAAAGATGAACTGGGCATCCACGCCCGTCCCGCCGGCCTGTTCGCCAAGACGGCCAAGAGCTTTGCCGACACCACCGTGAGCATCACCGCCAACGGCAAGACCGTGAACGCCGGCCAGCTGATGAAGCTGATGGGCCTGGGCGTGAAGCAGGGCACCGAAGTGACCATCACCTGCGAAGGCGCCAACGAAGAAGCCGCCGCCGCCGGCATGCAGGCTTTCCTCGAGGCGAATCTGTAATCGATCCCATCGGCAGGAGCCAGCCCTTTCGGGCGGGCTCCTGTTTTTTGGATTGTACGCGTTCCGGAGAACGGAACCTTTTTTCGTATCGCCGGATGGCGGCCGATGGACCGGCGGGCGTTTTCCCGCGCTCCGATCCTTTTCGCGGCCGCGGTTGCAAAACCCGGCGATTCGCTGTATACTGAAACAAACGTCGGGATACCGGCCTGCAAGGATGGAAATCGCGCATGAATCAAAACGCCGCCGCGCTGCTGAACACGGCTGAAGCCGCCGCAGCCGTGCCTTCGAGGAACTATATCGAAATACTGGCGGTCGCTCCCGCCGTCGTGCTGCTGACGGCGCTGGTATTTACGGTCCATATCGATCCGTATATCCAGGACAAGCATAAGAGCACGCTGCGCATCATCATCGCGCTGGTGTTCAGCCTGATCGTGCAGAACTACCTGGAATACCGCCTGGCGGTGTCGGAGCCCAAGGTCGTCGCCAGGACGCTGGCCTCCATCTACGGGTATGTCGTCCGGCCCGTCATCCTGGTGCTGTTCTTCTATATCGTGAAACCGGATCGAAAATACGGCTGGGCATGGCTGGTCATCGGCGTGAACACCGCGATCCATGCGACGGCGCTGTTTTCCCACGTCTGTTTTTGGATCACCCCGAGCAATCATTTCCGAACAGGGCCGCTGCACAACGCCTGCCTCGTCGCCAGCGCCGTGCTGCTGGCCTATCTGTTTTACATCACGGCGCGGGAATTTCAACCGGCCAAGCGCTTGGAGAACTGGATTCCCGTGCTGGTCGTGCTGATCATCGCGGGGTCCGTGCTGCTGGACAAGACCATCGGCATGGAGAACCAGCCGGTTTCCTTTCTGACGATCGCCGTGATCATCAGCTGCATGTTTTATTATATCTGGCTGCACCTGCAATTCGTGCGCGAGCATGAAAACGACCTGCGGGCCCAGCAGCGCATCCAGATCATGATATCCCAGATCCAGCCGCATTTCCTGTACAACACGCTCTCCACCATCCAGGCGCTGTGCGTGGAAGACCCGCCCCGGGCGGCGCGCGTCGTGAAGCGCTTTGGCGCCTACCTGCGCCAGAACATTGATTCGCTGAACCAGGCGAATATGATCCCCTTTTCAAAGGAGCTGGAGCATACGCGCATCTACGCGGAGATCGAAATGGAGCGCTTTCCCAACATCCACATCAGCTACGACGTCGAGGACGACGGCTTTCTCGTGCCGGCGCTGACGCTCCAGCCGCTGGTGGAGAACGCGATCCGCCACGGCGTGCGCATCCGGGAGGACGGCAGGGTGTCCGTCGTCGCCCGGCGGGAGGACGGCGGCCGCGTCATCGTGATTGCCGATAACGGCAAGGGCTTCGATCCGGCGGCGGCCCAGGGAAATCCCGGCCACATCGGCATCCAGAACGTCCGCGAGCGCCTGCAGAAGCTGTGCGGCGGCACGATGCGCATAGACAGCGCGATCGGCGAGGGGACGACGGTCACCATACGGATTCCCGACGGCACGCAGAAAACCGAAGCGGCGGGCCAGCAAAGGAGAGAGCCATGAGACTGATTTGCGTAGACGACGAGATTCGCGTGCTGCGCCACACGGTGTTGATGTGCCAGGAACTGCCCGACATCGAAGACGCGCGGGGCTTTTCCCGCGCCGGCGAGGCGCTGGAATGGGTGAAGGGCAACCCGGTGGACGCCGCGCTGCTGGATATCGACATGCCGGACATGAACGGACTGACGCTGGCCGCGCGCATCAAGGAAGTGCGGCCGGACGTGGCGATCATCTTTGTGACGGCCTTCGCGCAGTTCGCCGTGGATTCCTTCGCGGTCCATCCCACGGGATACCTGCTGAAGCCCATCGACCAGGAGGATATCGCCCGCGAACTGGCCTACGTGCGTTCCCTCAAGACCCGCCGCGCGGCGGCGCACATCGCGGTATACACCTTCGGCGATTTTGAGATCCTGGTGGACGGCGAGATGCTGTCGTTCCGCCGCGCCAAGAGCAAGGAACTGCTGGCCTATCTGGTGGACCGGCACGGCAAGGGCGTCACGCGCGCGCAGATCTACGCCGCGCTTTGGGAGGAGGGCGACTATGGCCATTCCCAGCAGAAGTATCTGGATGTGGTTATCCGCAGCCTGCGCGAGACGCTGGAAAAACACGGGATCGGCGATATCATGGAGATGAAGAGCGGCTTCCTGCGGATCCGCCCGGAGATGATCGACTGCGACCTCTATCGCTTCCTCGACGGGGAGTCGTCCGCCGTGAACGCCTATCGGGGAGCCTATATGAGCAATTATCCCTGGGCGACGTTCAGCGAGGCGGGGCTGACGGCATCCCGCGATAAATAAGGGAAATACGGCGCTGCGGACCAGCGGCGCGACAATCGGACAACAATGTAAAAAAAGCGGCGGCATGCCGCTTTTTCCTTTTTTTGGATGGATATTGGATGGATAATGTCATCTATAATATAATAGAATAGGTGCAAGTATACAACGTGAAGGCGAAGTTCTGCCCGGCGAAGGAGAACGAAGCCGCGGCGCGCGTGGTGATGCGCGAGCTGGCCGGCGGCCAGCTGATCAGAAGCGATGTGGCTTTCAACTTCGGCGCGGGCCCGGAGAACGTTTACAACGAACTGAAGGACCGGATCAACGCCTGTGGCGAACCCTACGGCTTTGTCGAGGAAGACGCCGAACTGGACGAGGCGGCCTGACGATTGTGCATTCCAGGAAAAGCCCGGGCAGGAGCAGCGCGCACTGTATGCACATGTTCCGCCGCAACCGGGATTTGGAAACGCGCACGGGGAGGACATGGCCATGAAAGCGATTTTCACTCGGGCGGTTGTCTTCATCGTGCTGATGGGCTGCATCCTGTCTGCAGCCGGTGCGGGGTCGGACGGCGTCGATCGTTTTTGCGGCGTGTGGACCGGAGAGGGTGTCTGCGTGGAAATCCGGCGTGAGGACGAAGAGATCCTGTGCCGCGCGTTATTTCAGAAGGACGACGGCTCGCGCGACGTATGGGAGTACTGCGCCTGCCGGTATGACGAAGGGATGGACGCGCTCGAATGCGGCGGAATCATCAAAAGGCACGAGGATTATAACGGACTGCTGGAAGAATGGACAGAATCGGATTGGTTGATGGATGATTTTTATTCCGGCCGGTTTGAATGGGCGGCATCCATGGCCGGGCTCATGTGGAGCGGCGACGGAATGGATACGGCTGTCGAACTGATCCGATGGGAGGACGACGGACAAACGCCCGGCGTGACCGAGGCAGACGACGAATGAACAGGAGGGAACCAATATGAAAAAGACGATTGCGATGCTTCTTGCGCTTGTTGTGTCGATGGGCCTTTTCGGCTTTGCGCTGGCGGAGGGCGATGCGGCTGCCGCCGACGGGCTTCATGCCTCGATCCAGCACGTGACCGATTCGCCCGATTGGGTCGCCGGCCTTCCCGCCGCGCAGGACGAGAGCGTCACCCAGCTCTTCGTCGTCGCCGGCATCGGCATGGACAAGACCACGGCGTTCATTTCGATGCACGAGCGGGCCGAAGACGGCACGTGGAAACAGATCCTCTCCACGCCCGGCTTCGTCGGCAAGAACGGCCTGTGCCTGGACGAAGACCACGCGGAGGGGTGCGCCCAGACGCCCATCGGCGAATACCACTTCAACAAGGCCTTCGGCATCGCCGCCGACCCCGGCTGCGCGATTCCCTACGTTCAGGTGGACGATAACACCTACTGGTCCGGCGATCCCGATCGGCAGTACAACCAGATGGTGGACATCCGCGACGTGCCGGAACTGGTTATGGACGACAGCGAACACATCGTGGATTACGAGTACCAGTACCAGTATTGCCTGAACATCAGCTTCAACGAGGACGGCACGCCCGGCCGCGGCTCCGCGATCTTCCTGCACTGCCTGGGCCCGGCCAAGCCCTGGACCGGCGGGTGCGTCGCCATTCCCGAGAACATCATGAAAATGGTGATGCAGAACGTCCGCGAGGACTGCGTCGTCTGCATCGACACGCTGGAGAACCTGGGCGGCAGCCTGTAACGGATTTGCGGGAATGCCGCATGGCATAACGAACAAAGGGAGGAGAAGGTTATGAAGAGAGGAATGAAACTGGCGGTCGCGCTGGCGCTGTTGCTGGCGATCAGCCTGTCTGTGCTGACCGCGCTGGCCGGCGGCACCATCAAGACGACGGGCAGCGTGAATCTTCGCAAGGGCGCCGGGCTGGGCTACAAGATCATCCGCAGCATCGGCAAGGGCGTCAAGCTGGACTATGACAAGACGAAGAAAGACGGCCGGGGCGTGCTGTGGTATCGGGTGACGTACAAGGGCAAAACCGGCTGGGTTTCGTCGAAATACGCCAAGGAGACCACTGATTCCGGCAATCAGGTGAAGACCACCGGCAACGTGCACATGCGCGCCGGCGCAGGCCTGGGCTACAAGTCCCTGCGCGTCATCGCCAGCGGGGTAACGCTTTCATATGACAAAACAAAGAAAGACAGCCGCGGCGTTTTGTGGTATCATATTACCTACAAGGGCAAGACGGGCTGGGTTTCCTCGAAGTACGCCAAGAAGAAGTAAACCCGGCCGGAGCTAAACCTGAATTTGGAGAGGAGAATACATCATGAAAAGACTGCTTGTGGCTGTGCTGGTTGCTGCGCTGCTGGCCTGCGGGGTTTCGGCGCTGGCGGAGAGCGATTACACTTACTTTCCCGAGAGCGAGGAATACGTGGGTATCTGGTACGTGGACGATTACATCCTGGAGATCGTCCACATGGACGACGATTACAACCTGTTCAACTGCATCGTGACGCAGTACGAGGGCGGGAACAAGGGCGTGCGCTGGATTTACGACGCCTGTTCCTACGACGATGTGGGCAAGGCTCTGGCCAGCTTGGAGATCGGCAGAAAGTTCGAAGTCACGTTTGACGACTTTGGCGAGCTGGTATCCTCCGATCCGGTCTTCTTTACCGACGGCGCGGCCAGCTTCGCGCTGAATGAGGACGGCACGCTGACCTGGACGGATTTCAAGGAAACGCCCGGCGAGGACGAAAAGGTGTTTCAGAAGGTCACGGACGACATCGGAGATTCGGCGAACGACTACGAGGGCACCTGGGTATGCGGCCGGGCGACGATCGTCATCGAGGACCTGGACGACATCATCTACTGCACCGTGCTGTGGAGCAGCAGCGCCTGGGAAGTCTCCGAATGGTCTTACGAGGGCTGCCAGTGGGAAGTGGAAGGCCAGCGCCTGGTTTCGCAGCCCAACGGCGTCAGGACGAACCTGGTGTACGGCGAAGACGGCGAGGTGGAGTCCTCCGAGCGGGTTTACGAAGACGGCGAGGCCGCGTTCGTTTTCGACGGCGCGGGCTACCTGTCCTGGGAGGACGGGAAGGAGAACGCCGGCGACGGCATGCTGTTTGAAAAGGTCTCCGACTATGAAGAAGAGATTCCCGCCGAGGAACTGGCTGAGGGCTGGATCAAGGTGATCTGCGGCGTGGAACAGGGAACCGCCGGCGCCTCTCTCAAGCAGGCGGTTGCGGCCAGCGAGCTTTGCCGCTTCGCCGCCGACCAGGACCTGTCGGAGGTCGACGAGGCCAATGTGTCCGTCTGCATCCTGACCGCGCTGATGGACTTTGAAGAAGACGAGTTCGTCGCGTTCGAAGAGAACTTTGAGCCCGTCGCTCAGCTGGTGGATGCCTGCTTTGAGGATTGGGATGCGAATCGCGGCGCGTTCGAGGACGCGGGCGTCGCCGATGAGATGGAAAGCCTGGTTTCCGACGCGGCGGTGCGCCAGAACTGGAAAAAGCTGCGCGACGGCACGCGGAGCCTGCTGGAACAGATCGAGGAAGATTAATTGCCGAACGGGCGGATTGCGCTGCTTTCGTCATAGCAGCGCTTTCCCCGGTAACCCCGTTGCCGTGTGATCGGGCGCCGGTCCGCCGGCGCCATGCGATGATTTCGATAATAATAAGGAGGAAAAAACCATGAAGATCACGAAGAAACTGAATGGAACCGCGCTGGAAATCGCCCTGGAGGGCCGCCTGGATACCGTGACTGCGCCGGATCTGGAGAAGGAACTGGGGCAGAGCCTGGAGGGCGTGACGGATTTGACGCTGGATTTCTCCCGGCTGGATTACATCTCTTCCGCGGGCCTGCGCGTGCTGCTTTCGGCGCACAAGACCATGTCCGCCAAGGGCTCGATGAAGGTCACGCACGTCAGCGAGATCGTGCGCGAGGTTTTTGAAGTGACCGGGTTCGCGGACATCCTGACGATCGAATGACGCGCTTGCCGGGGGCGTGCGCCTGAGCATTGGCGCGTTTCCCGGACCGGATACAAAGGAGAACGATGAAGAAAGCGGCAATCCAAATCGCCGTTCTGGCGATCATCCTGGTGGCGGTTTGCGTCGGATGCCGGCTGGCGATGGGGAACACTTATCTGGCCGAGATCATGGTGAACGCAGGAGAGGTCCGGCCGGAGGACATACGCTTTTCCGCCGAGACGCCGGGCGTCGTAGAGCAGGGAACGCCCGAAGTGCGCGGCGGCCGGATCTGCGTTCCCGTCTATCCGCGGCAGCCGGGCCGGACGTTCATCGATATGTCCGACGGCGAGGGCCGCGATTTCGGCATCCTGGATTTCCGGGTCGGCCGCCTCGGCACCGTCTATGACGCTACGACCGGCGGCTTCACCGGCGATTCTCTGGCGCTGGCGGCGGTTACGGTGTTTTGTTTCACGGTGGCCGCCATCATGTTCTACGCGTACCGATGCGCGAAAGGGCCCGCTTTCTATGCCTACGGCACGATCCACGCGGCGGGGTTTTCGCTGTTCGCGCTGTTGACGGGGCTGACCATGCTGACGGTCACGCTCCGGCATCTGCTGCAGCCCCGGGATTACACCATGCTCAGCGCATACAGCGCGATCTCCAGTGCGAGCTGGCAGTTCATGATGCTGACCGCGCCGTTTGTGCTGGCCTTCTCGCTGGCGATGACGGTGAGCAACATCGAACTGCTCCGGCACGAAAGGTTCTGCGCGAAGAACGTGCTGGGCATCGGCGTGGGCTTCGCCCTCGCTGCGGGCGAGGTGCTGGCGTTTTGTCTCTATTCCCGCAATTTCTCCGGCTCGGAATGGGAAGGCCGCGTCTGGAATACGCTGTGCAACGTCTACGCCACGGGCTTTGCGTGGTTTGAATGCATGCTGATCGGCGCGATCATCTGCGGGCTGAAGGCGGCGCGGCACGTGCCGCGGCCGGACGCGGACTTCATACTGATCCTCGGCTGCAGCTTCCGCCGGGACGGCACGCTGACGCCGCTGCTGCGCGGCCGGGTGGACCGGGCGATCGAATTCTGGAAGCGGCAGAGGGAAACCACCGGCCGGGAAGCCGTGCTGGTGCCCTCCGGCGGCCAGGGCGAGGACGAGCCGGTTTCCGAAGCCGAGGCCATGCGCCGCTATCTGCTGGAGCAGGGCGTTCCGGAGGCGCGGATACTGGTGGAGGATCGCTCCCGCAACACCTACCAGAACATGTCGTATTCGAAGGCGCTGATCGAGAAAACCGCGCCGGCCGCGAAGGTGGTCTACGCCACCACGAACTATCACGTGTTCCGAAGCGGGCTCTGGGCTTCGCTGGCGGGGCTTCCCGCGGAGGGCGTGGGCAGCCGGACGAAGTGGTGGTACTGGCCCAATGCCTTCATGCGGGAGTGTGCGGGCCTCCTGATGAACCGCATCCCCCAGGAACTGATGCTGCTGGCGGCGCTGATCGTCTTCTTCGGTCTGCTGTCCCTGGCGCTGGGATGACGGCTGATAAGAAGAATCGATGGACGGCGAACGGTAATGTGCGGCATGCGCGATCAGAC